>JBGTBX010000447.1:0-7519 GCA_041749115.1 Gemmatimonadaceae bacterium | reverse complement strand
GGCGACTCATCTACTCGTGCCGCGCGACGCCAGCCTGCGAACCCCGGCGACCCGGATACCCAGGCGTTCGCTGGTGGCAATTTCGATCAACCGGCCGGGCGACTTGATCCAGCGAGTGATTCAGCTGCGAAGGCAGTCCCTGCGGGAATCGGTGTGTATCCGATTCATGCTGCGGCAGGCGTCGGCTATGGCAACGGGTTTGCAGGTAATTCGCATCGGCATGCACCCGAAGGCTGGATGCCTGCGCTCAAGTACCTGATTGAAGAACTCGGTGCGGACGTTAACCAACGGGACGTGAACGGATATTCAGCGGTGCACCATGCCGCTGCCCGCGGTGACAATGAGATGATCGAATATCTCGTCAGCAAGGGCGCGGATGTAAAGGCCGTTGCACGTAACGGCAGAACTACCGTGGATATGGCGAACGGTCCCGTGCAGCGCCTGCGCCCGTTCCCGGAGACTATCGCCCTCCTCGAAAAGCTGGGCGCAAAGAACAACCATCGCTGCGTCGCCTGCTGAATTGAGCAGCCAAAAGGGACAGGGCCCTCGTGCTGAGGGCCCTGTCTTCGTTTTAGGGCTTCTCGCCTGCCAAAAGGAGTGTGACGTGTTCCTGCGCCTGCTGCAGGCCACCCTCTCCTCCGTTCCAGCCGATCCGCCCATCGTTGTTGACGTCCACCCCTGCGGTCAATTGACCCGTCAGAGACAGGATCTGCTGCATGAGGTCGGCGGCAGCGGCTGCGGCGGACGCGGTCCGGACGCGTTTCGCTAGTTCAATAATCTGGTCCACCCTGGCGATGACACTCTGCGTCGCCGTAGCAACGTGGGCACTGTGGGTAATAACGTTCGGCGAAGCACCGTTGGTTTTGGCGGCCAGCTCAATGTGGGTAACAATTCCAGTCGCCGCCTTTTTGGCCCCGTACCCTTTGCCGGGACCTGCTGTGACGACGCTTGGATCGAGCGCGTGAATCACGTGGCCCGCGTGCAGCTGCAGCCCTTCGAGATTGCCTGGCGCTTTCAGCGCCAGCTCGGCGTGCTGTGCGGCGGTCTTCGATTCGGCGAGCGCCATGGGCAGCAACCCCATCTTCTCGGGGGTATCGGGATACGCATTTACGACGTGCCCGATATGCGCGCCGACGGCCCCCCCCGGAACAGCTATCAGCGTCGACGGAGCCTGTCCGGGAAGCGGTGCCCCAGTCAGTTCTGCCAGCGTGCGGTCGAAAATCTCACGAGCCTTGTTATTGCTACTTACCTGCAAACGCAGATGACGATACACACTATCCGACAAGCCGTGCTTCGCGAGTATTTCGGAAACCTGAGTCTGCAGACGCTCGTGCAACATGTCCTGGGCGGCCGGCGTCTTATTGCGCGACTGGGCCAGCTGGACATTGGTTGAATCCAGCGCCTGAGTGATCGCGAGGTGAGCCGCAGCGAGGGCCCTGATGGACTCAGCGGATGGGGGCTCCTGAGCGGATAGCCCGGACCGACCGACTGACAAAGCGACGATCATCCCGAGAACTGCGGTTGCGCGACGGAATCGTATCCTGAACAAAGGCGGCGTTGGCAGAGGTGAAGATGACGAATGTACCGCTTTCTCCCCGGACACGCCGTGGAGGAATGGCGAGTGATAAATGCCTACGCATTCCGTACGGCTCGGGTTGACCCACGGCCCCGTAGCGCGGTATCTTTCTCAGCTATCCAACAAGCCAAGTACCGTTCAGGAGAAACTGTGCCAAATATTGAGTCGGGTAAAAAGAACATGCGCAAGTCGCGGGCTGCGAACGTACGAAATCGCGCCCAGCGCTCGGCGCTCCGCAGCGCCCTCAAGCGTGCACGCACGGCAGAAGGCACCGAGGCAGATCGCACCAAGGCTGTTCAGCTTCTCGATCGCTCGGCGCGAAAGGGACTCATTCACCCCAACGCAGCGGCGCGGACCAAGAGTCGCATGGCAAAGGCAGCTGCCGCAGCGAAATAAGCTCAGTCAGTCCGGATCTTGAAAAGGGGCGACACCATTGGTGTCGCCCCTTTCGTTATTACTTCTCCCGCGCGGCAGGCCCTACATAGACGCGAGCTCGCCACCGCAGCGCTCGCAGTACCATTCCGTGGGGAAGTTCATCGTGCTGCACTCCTGACATTTCAGCGTCTTCACCTGTTCGGTGGGGACGTCCTTCAGAAAGCTTGCCACACTGGCGGGCGTCGAACTGTTTTCGCCGAGCGCTTCGCGGAGCGGGTCGCGCATTTGCGGAACGGCTGTACTGAGTGGTGTTACTGAGCGCCTCGGTGCCGAAAGGGTGGGGGGACTCACCATCTCTCCCGACTTCGGGCGGTCCGTGGTTTTCGACGCCGGAGCGACGACCGAGCGAAGGAAATCGAGCTCGTCGCGGCCGAGGGCGGGCTCGCCGCCATCGTCATCCATGCCCGAATCTTCTTCGTCGTCAGCGCGAAGCGTCTCAATAGAGACCACGTCGTCCTCCGCACTGGGAGTCTGTGGCGCTGCGCGGACCTGTTCAAGCACGTCCTGCAGCTTTTCGAGCTCAGTCCCCAATTCCTTTTGCTGTTCCACCAACTCTGCGAGCGCACCATCGCACGAATCGTAGATATCCTTTGCCTTGTCGTCGGAGAATTCACCAACGGCCTGTCGGATCTCCGCCTCCGCCCGTTCATCACGCCGGGCAGTCTCCTGTTGGGCCAGAGCGGAGAGTCGCTTGCTGAGATCCTCGGTGGTGCTCTCGAGTTCGACCGCACGTCCGCGCAACTGCGAAACGACGTTATTCAGCCGCGACGTGTAATCTTCGCGCACTCGATCCATCACATGTACGGGCGCGCTTCCCTTCCGTTCACTCAGCTGAGTGAGCCAGTTCTGGTATTGGGTTCGCTCACTGAGGAGCTGATGCAGCACATCCATGGACCCTTCGTTCCCTTTCATGATTCCTTGCTCCGCGATCCGGCACCGTCGCTGGTTCCCCCGCCGTTTTCCGACGTGGTAAGCTGCGATGGTGCGTGAACGAGCGCCTCGACCTGTGAAGCGCTCAAGGTGTTCACCCGACCAAGCAGTCGGGCCATTAACAAAATACGTGCGCCGTGTTCCAGACTCTCCATCCGCTGATGTGCGACGCGAAGCGACGGACCAACCGTGGTAGCACCGTGGTTGGCGAGCAGAAACGCATTGTGCGACGCAAGGTATGGCTCCAGCGCTGCTGAAAGGGCGGGTGTGCCGGGCGTTGCGTAGGGGACCGCTACAACCGCCCCGACCTGAACCAGCAGTTCCGGCAGCACATTGCTCACAATCGGTTCGTTCGCCACCGAAAACGCGGTCGCCGTCGGCGGATGTGCATGCACGACAGCGCCGATGTCCATTCTCGTTTTATACAGCTGCAGGTGCATCGCGATCTCCGACGACGCGCGATGAGTTCCGCGCAGATGCGTTCCGTCCATGGCCACTTCAACAAGATCGTCAACCGTAACATCCACCTTCGACAATCCCGACGGCGTCACGAGCACGCACTGATCATTAAGCCGAACCGAAACGTTACCGTCAGAGCCAGCGATCAACCCGCGCTGATACAACCGTCGGCATACGTCCACGATCGCTCGTCGCGCATTGGCGACATCGGTCACTCGGTCCTTTGCTCCTATTCCGTCAGCTGGAAGACGATCTGCCCGCTTACAATGGTACAGGTCGCCCGCCCGGTCAACGGCATGCCGGCAAACGGGGTGTTTCTGCCTTTGGAGAGGAACCGGCGCGGATCCACGCTCCACTGTGCTCCGGGGTCAAATACCGTGACATCCGCCACACTTCCGCGCCGGAGCGTGCCACCCGGCAGCCCGAAGGTTTTTGCGGGGGCGCAGGACATGCGGTCGACAAGCGTAGAAAAATCGAGGATCCCGGGGACCACGAGGTTGGTGACCACCACAGCCAATGCGGTCTCGAGCCCGACGATGCCGTTGGGCGCATCGGCAAACTCCCGTTCCTTCTCATCGTAGTGATGCGGCGCGTGATCCGTCGCGACCAGATCAATGGTGCCATCCTTCACTGCCTGGCGCAGGGCTTCGACGTCCGCCGCGGTGCGCAGCGGAGGATTCATCTTTGCGTTAGTGTCGTAGTGGCCGACCGATTCCTCAGTGAGCGCGAGATGATGCGGGCACACTTCTGCCGTCACCCGTATCCCGCGGTCCTTGCCCCACCGGATGAGCTCCACTGAACCAACCGTGGACATGTGGCACAGATGAACATGTCCACCGGTGCGACGCGCCAGAAGAATGTCACGGATGACCATGATCTCCTCGGCTTCGCTTGGAATCCCCTTGAGTCCGAGACGTGCCGACACAATGCCTTCGTTCATGGTACCGCCTTCTGCGAGCGTTGGCTCTTCGCAATGGTCGGCGACCGGAACGTTGAACGTGCGCGCGTATTCGAGCGCGGTGCGCATGAGTTGTGCGCTCGCCACCGGCTTTCCGTCATCGCTTAACGCTACTGCGCCGGCGCCAATCATCTCTCCGAACTCCGCGAGGGCCTTTCCGTGCTGCCCGACGGAAATCGCACCGATTGGATACACGCGTGCCCCCGAGGCTCGCTGCGCCTGGCTGATGATAAACCCGACCGCGGCCTGATTGTCCGTCACCGGGTCAGTATTCGGCATGGCACACACCGCAGTAAAACCACCGGCGGCAGCGGCGCGTGCCCCCGTCGCAATGGTCTCTACATCTTCACGGCCAGGCTCGCGCAAATGGCAATGTACGTCGATGAACCCGGGCGACACGATGCGTCCAGTGCAATCAATGTCAATGAGATCTCCGTCGCGTCGCACGGTGCCGAGTGGGGGGCCAGCGTGCTCCACAATTCCGTTAACCAGAAGGACGTCTCCGATCTGATCCAGATTGGACGACGGATCGAGAACGCGGCCGCCGCGGAGGAGGACGGGCCTGTGCTGACGAGAATCAATCACGGGCAAATCACCAAGGAAGACGTTTAGCCACGGGCGGCATCGGCGAGTTCCGCTTTTCCGCCCGAAAGGAGGTAGAGCACCGCCATGCGAACAGCGACGCCGTTCGTGACCTGTTCAAGGATGACGCTGTGAGGTCCGTCGGCGACGTCGGAATCGATCTCGACGCCGCGGTTCATCGGACCGGGATGCATGATAAGCAAGTCGCGAGGTGCACGCTCGAGGCGCTCGCGGGTGACACCAAACACACGATTGTATTCGCGCTGCGACGGGATGTACCCACCGTGCATGCGTTCCAGCTGAAGTCGGAGCACGTTCAGCGCTTCTGCCCACTCGATCGCCTCCTCGATGCGCCGAAACACCGTCACTCCCATGTCGTCGATTGCGTTAGGCAGCAGCGACCGCGGCCCGCAGACGGCCACTTCGGCACCCATGGTCTGGAGTCCGAAGATGTTGGAGCGGGCGACTCGTGAGTGAAGCACGTCGCCACAGATACACACACGTTTGCCCTTGAGCCCGCCCAGATGATCGCGAAGCGTCAGCATGTCGAGCAGCCCCTGCGTGGGGTGCTCGTGGGTGCCGTCGCCAGAATTATTCACGTTGGATTCAATGCGCTCACCCAGAAAGCGAGCGGCTCCCGACGCACCGTGCCGCACGACCACCATGTCGATGCGCATCGCTTCGAGATTGCGCGCCGTGTCCACAAGTGTCTCCCCCTTCTGCACACTTGAGCCGGACGATGCGACGTTCACGGTATCGGCTGACAGCCGCTTCTCGGCAAACTCAAACGAGATCCGCGTGCGGGTCGACGCTTCGAAAAAGAGGTTCACGATCGTCATACCGCGGAGCGTTGGCACCTTCTTGATCGCCCGTTCACTGATCTCGCGAAACGGCACGGCCGTATCAAGAATCAGCTGCAATTGTTCCGCACTTAAGTGCTCAAGACCGAGCAGATCCTTGCCGATTGGCGAGGAACGACTCACTCGCCAACTCCGTCGAACACGTGCACAGCGTCCACCCCATCAAGCTCGCTCACCAGCACGTCGACGCGGCCACCTGGGGGGACGACCATTTTGCGGCCGACGATGTCGGCGTGAATGGGCAATTCCCGGCCGCCGCGATCAACCAGCACGGCGAGCGCAATGCGCGCAGGTCGTCCGAAATCGGCGAGTTCGTCGAGCGCCGCTCGTATTGTTCTCCCGGTGAACAACACGTCGTCAACAATCACCACCCGCTTGTCGTCGATGGACAGGGGCAGATCGGTCGCGCCAACCACCGGTCGCGGTCCCACGGTCTGCAAGTCATCACGATACAGCGTGATATCGAGAGCCCCGCGGGGAATACGAACTCCCTCTCGCTCCTCAATAAGAGCCGCGATGCGATCGGCCAGCTGAACTCCGCGACGCTGGATGCCGACCAGCACCAGATCCTGCGTACCTTCGAAAAGTTCTACGATCTCGTCAGCTACTCGGCGTAAAGTGCGCGAGACCGCCGCCGAGTTCAGTGCTATTGTTGGAGGACTCACCATGGTGCGGCCAATATGGTGCCCCGACGCCGCAAATTGAAGGTGGCGCTTTCAGGCGGCTCCCTGAGCCGCGACACGGCGATGGCGCTTCTGCTCATAGAGCATGGCATCGGCCGCACTGAGCAGTTCTTCAATGGAGGGAGGCGACTCCGGCGTGAATGTTGAAGCCCCCACACTGAACGACAACAGGTAGCGCCCGTCGCCACGTGCGTTCTGCTGTCGCAGTTCGGCCTTGAGCCGACTCACGATGAAGTCCGCCGAACCATCATTGGCGTCCGACGCCAGCACCACGAACTCGTCTCCGCCAAGCCGGGCCAGGATATCGGAATCACGAAAGGTCCGGCGAAGGATAGCGGCTGCCTTCTGCAAAGCGAGGTCGCCCTCGGCGTGCCCGAACCGATCGTTAATCTGCTTGAAGTCGTCCATGTCAACAAACAGCAACACCAACTCGCGCTGTCCGCGTCGAGCCATTCGCAGTTGCTGCTCAGCCAACATCAGGAATCCACGGCGATTGTACAGACCGGTAAGTTCATCCACCAGCGACATCGCGCGCAGCTCGTCTTCCTTCTCCTTGCGATCGGTGATATCCCGTGAGGTAATAGCCACGCCGTCATTAAGCGGCACAATTTGATGGTGCACCCACGAGGCGCGCAGCGCCTGCGACGGCACGGCACACTCTTCATCTATGGGGACGCGGGTCTCCACCACGCGTGCGTACTTCTCGAGGAATCCCGATGACCGATTCGCGGGAATGAGCTCGCATAGGCGTTGCCCGACGATCTCCACAGCCGGACGTCCGAGTAATGTTTCGGCCCGCGCGTTGACGTCCACGAACTCGAAGTCGAGTAGACCGCCGCCCCCGTCCCGTACCGCCCGAAGGATGTAGAACGCATCGCGACTCCCATCGACCGCGGCGCGAAACCTCGTCTCGCTCTCTGCCATCGCCCGTGCGATGTGCGACCTCCAGGCGAGTTCGCGCCGCACTACGATGAACGCCACCGGCGCCAGACATGCGACGAGCAACATCGAGGCCACTGCGATAAACGTCGCGCGC
>JBGTBX010000446.1:0-3100 GCA_041749115.1 Gemmatimonadaceae bacterium | reverse complement strand
CGCTCAATCGAGAAAACGGTGGCGCGTGGACGCCGGGGGAATCTGACAGGTGTCGGATCGACCGAATACGCGGTATCGAACGCGCGCCACGAGTGAGTAGAGCCAGTCGCGCACAACGCGCGGGATTACGTACCCGATGGTCGCCGCCGACCAGACCCCGCCGAGGTAGCGCCCAATCTCCATGACTGCGGTGGACTGGGTCCAGGCGCCTTCCTTGTGAAGCACGACGATGGAGTCGATACCATTAAGCGCCGGGAGTGCGGCTCGGGCCTCGTCGCCGTAGCGGCCCTGGAGCGTGGCAAAGCGCATCGTGCCCTCGGGATCGCGGCGCAAAATCCATGAAACGACCCCGTTGCAGAGCCCGCAATGACCGTCATAGAAGAGCAGATTTCCGTGCTCCTCGATCGCGCGGGAGAGCGCGGGAGCGGCCCGCGCTACACCGCCGCGCTTCTGCGATCGCTCACCGCGGGCTCGACGCATCATGATGAATTCTACTCCGTCACTCGGCCACCACGAGGCTACTGATACTGGATGTAGACAGGCACCGGCCACAGGCGAAGAATCTCCTTTTTGCTGGTGGCCGGATTGTCGTTGCGTGATTTGGTAAACTGTTTCCAGCCGGCGAACTGCAGGGGATCCTTTTTGACGTACGAATAATAGGAATCGCGCTTGAGCCATGGCGCGCCGAAACCGTCCATGTGCATGACAATCTGTACACGCGGATCGAGCTTGATCTTTGGCACGTTCGTGACGCCGGTGCGTGTAAAGCGGTGAATCACCAGAATTTTTGGCGGGAGATTGTGCTTCTCGACAAGCTGCTGCAGGTATCGTGAGGCAAAATTCACATCAGTGGCGTCGAACGTACCGATACGCTTGCCCGGTTTTCCACCGTTCTTCATCGAGAACTCGGGATCAATCCCCAGATGAACGTCGGGTCGCTTGAGGAAGCGTTCAAGCGCGGGCAATTCGGCTTCGAGATTGCTCAGGCCGACCTGCACATCCAGAAACATGATCGCGTTGCGGCTCTGCGCCCAGCCGTAGACCTTCTCGATCAGTGTGCTGTCCATGCGAGCGCGGTACTTGCCATCCCTGCCTGCGCTCGCCTGAGCAACCACTGCGATCAAGTGGAGCGCCGGCTGGACCGGAGTCTGCGGGTCGAGCGCGTTCCATTCCTTGATCTCCTGATCGAGCTTTCTGAACATCTCGGGAGGATCGAACTCACCCAGAATCCCCATGCGCCGCGACAGCGGGTTGCCATAAAATGCGATGACGCGCTTGTTGGGGAGGATTGAACCGGGGAGTGGTGCCGGCATTTTGGGGGGCCACAACGAATCCAGATCGCTGCCCGCGTCACGGTACGCCAGGTGTTGCGAGCCCGACGCTTTGCCCACGGCTCCGGTCTTCTTCTTTGTGGTGTCGGTCGTCGGCTTCTTTACCGCGGCCTTTGTCGAGGTCGACTGAGCGACGACAGGAGCCAGTGGTGCGAGTGCACCAACCGAAAACGCGACTACAGAGAGATAGCGAGACAGACTTTTCATTATTTCGGATCGGGTTTCAGGAATGCCGGTAAAAAAAAAAGATGCCGGCAAGCGTGTAATACAAGGTAGTCCATTGAGAACTTCGTGCTTCGGTCCCCCACTCCCGCCTCCCTTTGTTCATCGCTGGGCCGCCGAATCCGCCTATGCCTCGCGCAGTGATGCTCTCAGTTTCGCCGGCGCAATCGAGAGATACCCATCGTAGAGCAGTTCCTGCACGGACTTCCAGTCGGGCTTGTCATCGAGATATACACCAATCCACCCTGACGGTCCGACGTAGGGCGGAGAGAAATAGCGATCGCGATCTGAATTGATCAGCAGCTGCTGGTTGACCTTCGTGCACTTAATCCACACGCCGTGCCGTCCTCCACCGTGATGATCCGCAGCGTGAGCAAACATCGCAAACAGTTTGTTGCGGAGGCGAAATGTCGGTGAACCCCACGCCTCAACTTCGTGACTCTCGGGAAAGGAGAGACAGATTTTTCGCAATCGTGCGAGTGGCCGCGGTGCGGAGCGAGGCGCCTTCGGCTTGGCTGGAGCGCGCCGGGTGGTGGACTTCGTGGTGGATTTCCTGGGCTTTGCTGGCATCGATGGCTGTTGGCGACAGTCAGAGCGCGCTTGCGGGCTCGCTCGAAGCGAGAACAGTGGCGGCAACGCTGAATGTAAGGCCATCTTTATCCTGTGTCGTGGACTCAGCTCACTTTTGCGCTCTTGTGGCGCGCCGTCAAAAGCCCGAGGGTCGCTCTCGCCCTGCTCACCGTCGCATGGCGTTTTCGGCGACGGGGCTGGTACCGGCGTCTTCCTTTCCTCCCGCTTCCCTCCACGAAGTATGTCCACTGGCGGATGCACACGGCCTACGGAGATGGCGACATCGTGCCTCCGGTTGATGATGTCGTGCGCTACGCGCTGTGGGCCGCGCGCAATTAGCCGGAGCTCACCGCGCCAGCATGACACCTGACGAGATCTCCCGGGAGCTCAAGGCCCGTGCGTACGCACAAGGCTTTGATCTGTGCGGCATTACACAGCTGGGCCCGATGTCTACCGCGCCGATGTTTGATGAGTGGGTTGAGGCCGGATATGCCGGCGACATGACCTATCTGGAGCGCGGCGCGGAGAAGCGGCAGGATAGTCGGCGCCCCTTCAACGGTGCCACATGGGCCCTTGTCGTGGCGTTGAACTACGGTGGCCGAGAGGCGACCGGACCGGTTGCGCGTTATGCACGCGGAGATGACTACCATGGATTGATGGAAGGCCGGTTGAATGAATTGTTGGGCTGGTTGCGCGCAGCACACGCGCCAGACGTCCGCGGTAAGCCCTACGTCGACACGGGTCCCATTCTTGAGCGCGATCTCGCGCGCAAGGCAGGCCTTGGATGGTTCGGCAAGAATACCAATCTCATTCACCCGAAGCTCGGATCGTTCTTCTTCCTCGGCGCACTCGTCGTCGACCTGCCACTGGTCGCAGACGAACCGTTCGCGACCGACCACTGCGGCAGCTGCACGCGTTGCCTTGACGCCTGCCCCACACGCGCCTTTGTAGAGGAGAGGGTGCTCGACGCTACACGT
>JBGTBX010000445.1:0-2947 GCA_041749115.1 Gemmatimonadaceae bacterium | reverse complement strand
TCGCCGGAAAGGGAGAGCAGCTTCCCGTGGCACCGGCGGAATTCGAGGGGAGTCTGCTGGTTCCGCTGGCGCTCTTTACCGACGTCATTCCACGCGTGTCGTCTGTGTATGCCTACGATCGTGCTGCCCAGACGCTGCGTCATGCCGCTACGGAGCGTCTCCTCGTTGCGCCGCCCGCAGAGTCTGTGACGCAACCGCCCCCGGCTGCCACACGTGCCGCACCACCGCCACGTACCGATCGTGCGACAGACGGTGCCGCGCCGTTGAAGCGAGACAATCGTGCGGCTGCTGCCGCGCCGGAGTCGAACAGGGCGCCGATCGCTCCGGTGGTCGTAGTGGACGCGGGACATGGAGGGGTCGACAAGGGGATGCGCGGCCCCATTGGTTCAGCTGCAAAGGTCTTCGAAGCAGACATCACGCTCGGCATCGCGAAACAATTGGAAGCGGAGCTCAAGCGCCAAGGTGTCGACGTGATCATGACACGCTCGACGGATACCTTGATTGCGTTGCGGGACCGGGGGCGTATTGCCAATCGGGCTCAGGGGAAGTTGTTCATCTCGATCCACGTCAACGCGGCCAACCCCAGATGGCGACAGCCCGGGACGGCGAGGGGTTTCGAGACCTACTTCCTGTCCGAGGCCAAGACCGATGACGAACGTCGTGTCGAAGAGTTGGAAAACGAGGCCGTGAAATACGAAGAGGAAGAGACTTTTTCGTCGAACGATCCCATGAGCTTCATTCTGAACGACATGAAGCAGAACGAATATCTGCGGGAATCGCAGGATCTCGCGCGAACCATTCAGCAGGGCCTTGCCTCAGTGCACCCGGGACCCAATCGCGGCGTGAAGCAGGCTGGCTTTCGTGTGCTCGTCAGTTCGTTCATGCCATCGGTGCTCGTCGAAGTCGGGTTCGGCAGTAACGCGCAGGAAGCCCGCTACCTGAGCAGTACCGCTGGCCAGAAGGAAATCGCGCGCGCACTTGGCGCAGCGGCGATGAAGTATCTGGAGGATCTCCATCGACGAAATGCCAATCCCGCCCGAGTGATTCCATGACCTTGTCCGTGGCGCTGGCTTCGATTGAGCTGCAGAACCCGATTTTGCTTGCGGCTGGAACCGCCGCCTACGGGGCCGAGCTCGATCAGGTCATGTCGCTGGACCTGTTGGGAGGGCTGGTTACCAAGGCGGTCAGCGTCGCACCACGTGAGGGAGCGCCCGCTCCCCGGGTTGCCGAATTTGCCGGTGGGATGATTAACGCGGTGGGACTCGCGAATCCCGGCATGGACGAGGTCGCGCGGGTTCACCTCCCCTGGCTGGCCGCGAACGTTCGAAAGGCAAAAGTGCTGGTCAACGTTGTTGGGTTTGCTACTGAGGAGTTTGGGCAGGTGGTTGCGACGCTGGACCCCGTGGGAGGGATGCATGGGTATGAGCTCAACCTGAGTTGTCCCAACGTGAAGGCGGGAGGGTTGGAGTTTGGTGCCGACCCGGCCGCGCTCAGCGCAGCGGTCAAGGCGGCCAGATCCGCCACGGCTCGACCGATCTTCGTGAAGTTGTCGCCAACGCTGGCGAGCATCGAAACGGCGGCGCTGGCTGCGCTCGACGCGGGAGCGGACGGCATCACTGTGATCAACACGATCCCCGGACTGGTTATTGACGTGGATCGCAGGACGCCGGCGTTGGGCTACGGTACAGGCGGGGTGAGCGGCCCGGGCCTGTTGCCGGTGGGTGTGCTGGCCACCTATAAAGTGTGGAAGGCCACCGGGGGCTCGGCGCCGATCATCGGCCTGGGGGGAGTGCGGGGGGCGACCGACGTACTGCAGTACGTCATGGCCGGTGCGACGGCTGTGGGTATCGGCACGGCGGCACTCCGGGACCCTCGGGTTCCCGAGGCGGTGGTGGCGGAACTTGAGGCCTGGTGCTCACGGCACTCCGTGCGTGCGCTGGCCGAGGTTCGGGGGAGTCTGCGGTGGCCGTCGTAGGGCCCGATTGCGCGGCTGCAGGTCTGCCCTTGCTTGTGTCGCGTAAGCCTCGTATTCTTATGGTCTTGGCCGTTTTCTGACCTGTTTCGTACGCGCACGGAGAGGAATAGTGAAAGTCCGCACGAGCGTGAAGCCGATTTGCGAGCACTGCAAAGTGATCAAACGCAACGGAGTCACTCGAATTATTTGCAAACGCAATCCTAAACACAAGCAGCGGCAGGGTTAACGAATGGCTCGAATCGCTGGTGTGGATCTCCCTCGTGACAAAAAGGTCGAGATCGGATTAACGTACATTTACGGTATTGGTCGCGCGGGAGCGCGCTCCATTCTGGAGCGTTCCGGCGTGGATGCGAATATGCGCATTCGCGACTTGAGCGACACCGATGTCAATAAGCTGCGGCAGACGATCGAAAAGGATTTCCGCGTCGAGGGTGCACTGCGGACGGAAATCGCGATGAACATTAAGCGGTTAATGGACATCGGATCGTATCGCGGTATCAGACATCGCCGCGGCCTTCCGGTCCGTGGACAACGCACGCACACCAACGCTCGTACCAAGAAGGGTCCACGTCGGGCCATCGCGGGCAAGAAGAAGGTAACCAAGTAGTCATATGGCACTCGGCAAAAAGACCAAACGCGTCGTGGAATCCGAAGGGGTTGCCCACGTCAACGCCACGTTTAATAACACGCTCATTACCATCACCGACATGCACGGCAACACCGTGTCATGGGGCACCTCGGGCAAGGCGGGTTTCAAGGGGTCGAAGAAATCGACGCCTTTCGCTGCCACCGTTGCAGCTGAGCAGGCCGCGCGCGAAGCGCTGTCTGCGGGTGTGCGCAAGGTACATGTTCTGGTGCAGGGGCCCGGCAGCGGACGCGAATCTGCTGTGCAGGCGCTGGCGTCAGCCGGCCTGCAGGTCCGATCCATCAAGGACGTGACGCCGATTCCGCACAACGGCTGCCGTCCTCCCA
>JBGTBX010000444.1:0-14507 GCA_041749115.1 Gemmatimonadaceae bacterium | reverse complement strand
GGCGCCAGTTCTCCGGGACGACGAGCCGCGCGCGGCAGCTCGCCGCGTTCGCACCGTATCGCAACGATCCCGACCGCCTCCGACGACCGGACACACTGCTCTTCGGTGCATTCGAGAGCGGACTCCCCTCCACACTCGCGGGCGTTGGCGCGCTCGAGAGCACGCTCGGCGTCCCGCTGCCGATCATTCAGTTTTATGCTGCGTGGGGCGACAAGCCCGAACAGCAATTTCCGTTGCGCATTGTCCGGGCAATCTCGGATTATGGCTCAGTCCCAATGATTACATGGGAGCCGTGGCTCTCGGACTTCGACAACAGCCTGCATCCCACGCTTCCGCCGAGAAACGTGCGCGAGCAGAAAGGTATGAGCGCTGTTGCAGGTGGGCAGTACGATTTCTATCTCGACAAATGGGCGAAGGCGGCGGTTTCATTCGGCAAGCCCCTTCTGGTGCGTTTGGGCCACGAGATGAACGACGGCTATCGCTACCCCTGGGGTCCGCAGAACAACGAGCGCGGGGAATACATCGCCGCGTGGCAACACGTTGTTGGGCGGTTTCGAGCCGCTGGTGCGACGAATGTGCTCTGGGTCTGGTCGCCGCACGTGGCGTATGAGGGCTGGCAGCTTTACTACCCAGGCGATGAGTACGTGGATTGGACGGCCACGGGCGCGCTCAACTACGGCCCCATTGCACAGTGGTCGTCGTGGTGGACGTTTGAGGAGATCTTCGGCAAGCGGTATGCGGAGCTCGCGGCGTTTGGCAAACCCGTGATGATTGCCGAGTTCGGGTCACTTTCGGTGGGTGGTGATCGCGCGGTGTGGTATCGCGATGCGCTGGCGTCGCTGGCGGTGGACTACCCGGCGGTGAAGGCGCTGCTGTTCTTCGAGGTAGAAGGCGACCGGACGATCACGTACCAGAGTCTGGATTGGCGAGTGCGCACGGACTCTGCTGTCGTAGCGGTCGTTAGGGCGGCGGGACTATCTTCGCCGCGGTGAGCGCTCAAAGTTGCTGCGACGGTGATCGTCTCACACATACCGACTCCATGTCTCGAACGTTCGCCACTGCCGCCAGACCTTTCGTTAATCTGCTCGCGTTGAAACGATCATCAGTTGTGAACTGCTGCATAATCACTTGATCCAATTACCATGAAAGCCCCGCCTCCCGGTACAGACGAACGCATTGCGAAAATGACCTTTTCGTCAGTCTACCCTCACTACGTTACCAAGGTCGAAAGGAAAGGCCGAACTAAACAGGAGCTGCACGAAGTGATCACGTGGCTTACTGGCTACGATGACACAAGGTTGCAAGCGCTGATCGAGGACAAGGCAACCTTTGAGACGTTTTTCAAGGGTGCAAAGCTAAGTCCGAATGCCCATCTGATTAAGGGCGTCATCTGTGGTTATAGAATCGAAGAGATGGAGAACCCGCTGAGTCAAAGAGTCAGGTATCTGGACAAGCTGGTTGATGAGCTGGCCAAGGGACGGAAGATGGAGAAGATACTTCGCGTTGGATGACGTTCCGGCTTCGATATCGCTTCCCAGACGCGCCGTATGGGAGCGCCGCCGAACCGTTGGATAGCAAAATCACCTTTCGGATTAACCGACCACTTGCCGGGCTTGCTCGGAGGAGAACGCACTTGCGCAGAGTTTGGTCTACACTGCTTCTGCTTGTTGCCGTCATCACGGCAGTCACTGCGGGCCCACTTATCGGGCAGCAGTCGGCACGGACTCTTGATGTGGAGTTCCGCGTGGGGGCCGACACTGTGCGCGGGCGCTTCTTCCCGTCTGCCACATCGACGCCGCGTGCCACCCTCGTGCTGATCCCCGGCTTCGGCGGCAACCTGACCGACGTGCTGGAACTCGGTGCCCGACTCTCGGCGCGGGATGTCAACGTGCTGATCTTCAACAATCGTGGCGTTCAGAACAGCGGTGGCACACTCACCTATGCGAATGCGCTTAACGATGCAGGCGCAGCGCTCGACTGGCTCAGGGCTCCCGCACAGCGCACGCGCTTCCGCATCGACCCGACGCGTCTGGTGCTCGGAGGCCACTCCTTCGGCGGCGCGGTCGCCATCCTTCACGCGGCCCGCGACACCAGCATCCGCGGCGTCCTGTCGATCGCTGGTGCGGACCACGGCACCTACGCACGGCGCTTCCGCGCGGAGCCTGGCTATAAGGACGTCCTGCTGGGCGTGCTGTCCGATGCGCGAGCACCGAAGGGGACCGTCCGGCTTGACCCCCAGGGGATCATCGACGACATCATCGCCAATGAGTCGGCCTACGACCATCCGGTGCACGCGCCGAGTTTCGCTGGTCGAGCGGTGCTGCTGGTTGGCGGGTGGAATGATCTCGTCTGCCCGATCGAACGTGAACTGCTGCCGATGTATCGGGCGCTCAGGGCCGTCCCTGGCAGCGACGCAACCCTCATCGCGTACCAGGACGGGCATTCATTCAGCGCGTCGCGCGAGCAACTGGCGAAGGACGTCCATGCGTGGCTGGCGCGAACGATGGACCCACCGCGGCCTGACGACCGCTGAAGCTGCCGAATGATCGCTATTGAATAGTTTGCAGCTTAGCAATGACGTCAGGCGCACACTGCATCAACGAAGCCGTCTCGAACCAGCATCGAATCCGGGCCGTTCGCGCTCACATGGACGTGCCTGAATGGGCGTATCGCCCGGGAACCGTACCCCGCCGCGGTGGCCGCGAGTCTTGCGTTCGTCCGCGGAAGCGGTAACGTGGTGTAGCACTGTTCGTCACCCTGACCGGGAGCACCGATGCCCAACCATCTGTCGTTCGCGCACGTCGCCCTGTTGCTCTCCTTCGCCGCCTGCGCGGCCCCTGCCCCTGCCCCTCCACCCGAAGCGCCGGTGGACCTCGCAGCGCTCAAGACCACCATACAGGACCGTGAGAAGGAATGGTCGGCCGCGTTCCTCGCCCGTGACGCCGCCGGCATAGCAAACCTGTACACCGAGGACGGCGTTCAGCTGCAGACTGTCGCGAGCGATGATTACAAGGGCCGCGATGGCATCACCAAAGCGATGCAGGCGCAGTTTGACACGCTCTCCGTGGTCACCACACGTGAGGACATCACAGAAGATATCATCCTCGCGGGCGACTACGTGGTGGAGGTCGGCCACTACGCCTACACCGGAACGAGCAAAGCAAACAAGCCGATGGCGGAAAGCGGACGTTATCTGGTCGTGTGGCGCAAGGATGCCGACGGGGTGTGGCGCCTGATGCGCGACATCGGAAGCGCGGCCCCTGCCAAGAAGCCGTAAAGCTGCGCGACCGGCCCGTCACATACAGGGTGACACCAGTGGCAATGATTTCCGAATGCCACTTAATATCCGTCTGGAACTAACGTCGCTGAGCTATTCTCCTCGTGTTAAGCCGACGATGGCCGCGGCTCGGGCGGGTTACATCAGGCCGCGCCAGCGAGTCCGTCAGCTTTCCTCGAGGAGCATGTTATGCATGTGTGGGACCCGTATGCGCCAGTTGTTTACATCCTCCACAGCCTCCTCGGCACCGCTGGCGTAATCGTGTACACTCGACATCCACAACTCCTGCACCGGCAGAAAATCAATCGGGACACAGGGTTATAGCGCGGGTGCCAGCGCCCCAACATGGGTGGCTGCTGGAGAGGGGGGTCGGATGCGCACGCGGCGGCCTGACGAAGTCAGGGCCCACAAGACAGATTGCCTACACGCTGGCGACGGCGTTTCAGCGGAAAGCGCAGCATTCCAGCCGTGGCGTCGCGCTTGATTTGCAATTTTTCGCGCAAACAGGCTATGACTATCCTTTCCATGAACACCCTACCGTCTCGGGCCGCGGCAGCTGTCCGATGATCTTCGCACACGGCTTCGGATGTGAGCAGCACATGTGGCGCCTGGTGGCACCGGCATTCGCAGATCAGTACCGTGTTGGGCTTTTCGATCAGGTTGGTTGCGGCAAGTCGGACCTCACGACCTGTGATCCCGCGAAGTGCGCATCGCTGGACGGTTATGCCACAGAGGTCCTGGAGATCTGCCCGGCACTCGACCTGCGCAACGCGGTTTTTGTGGGTCACTCCTCCAGCGCGATGATCGGCGTTCTCGCGGCGATTCGAAGCTTCCTCGGGGACTCCGGCCACCCGGCAGCGACATGACCGCGCAACGCCCTCCGAATCCGCCATCGCTTGAGGAAACGGCCGACGAGCTCTATGACAACGCGGTGTGCGGTTATCTCTCGGCGTTGCCCGACGGCCGGATTGTGCGTGTGAACCGAACGCTCCTTGCCCTGACCGGTCACGAACGGGAGACGGTGCTTGCGACGCGCGTGCAGGACCTGCTCACGAGACCCGCGCGTGACTACTTCGAAACACATATCTCCGCCCTGCTGCGACTGCATGGCACGGTGAAAGAGATCGCGTGCGATCTTCGTTGTGCCGATGGTACTCAGTTATCTGTATTGATGAATGCAATTCAGGTATGCGACGACACGGGACGTGCCGTGTTCCTCCGGTTCACCTTTTTTGATGCGACCGAGCGACGTCGCTACGAAGCAAATCTCCTGCGCGCATGTCAGGACGCCGAACGTCTGGCGGTTTTCGTAGCAATTTCCGCCGACGCCATGTTCCGCATCAGTGCGCACGGTACGGTGCAAACGTGGAATGCGGCCGCTGAGCGGCTCCTGGGTTATTCAGCTGCTGAGGCTATCGGGCAGCACGTGTCGAATGTGATCGTGCCGGATAACGCACCGGAGCTCGCTCCCGTTCTGGCCGAGCTGCGGGCCGGACGCACCGTGCGAGGTGAATCGGAATGCACCGGCAGGGATGCACGACGCGTGGAGGTTGCGATCACGCTGACCCCTCACATTGAACCGCCGGGCGAATTAACCAGCGTATCGGTCGTGATGCGTGATATCGCAGAGCGCAAACAGATGGAGCAGGCGCTGCGCCAGAATAGCGCCCTGTTCTCGTCCATCATCGCGCAGGCGCCGATGGGGACCTACGTGGTGGATTCGCACTTCCGCGTTCTTCAGATAAATGCAGAGGCCATGCCCGCGTTCGAGACGGTGACGCCTCTGATAGGCCGCGATTTCCACGACGTACTCGAAATCCTCTGGGGAACGGACGTTGGTGGTGACATCGAACGTATCTTCCGGAATACCCTGACGACGGGGGAACGCTACGTTTCGCCCCCGTTCACCGAAGTGCGCCATGACCTTGGCATCGAGCAGACCTACGAGTGGGAAACACAGCGTGTGACGCTGCCCGATGGACAGCACGGCGTGGTCTGCTACTTCCACGAGGTGACAGGTCGGGCGCAGGCCATCAAGGCCCTTCGCGCGACCGAAGAGCGCGTGCGCCTGGCAACGGAAGCAACACAGGTCGGTATCTGGGAATGGAACGTTCTCACCAACAAGATTCGGTGGGACGCACAGATGTTTCGCATTTATGGCATCGAGCCAACGCCGAACGGGCTTGTTGAATACGACGACTGGAGCAACGCGGTGCTCCCGGAAGACCTGACTGAAAATGAGGCAATCCTGCGGGACACGGTGCAACGCCGCGGACGCAGCGCTCGCAACTTCCGGATTCGACGAAGCGACAACGAGGAGTGTCGCCACATCGCGGCCGTCGAGACAGTGCGCACCAATGCACGTGGAGAGGCGGAGTGGGTGGTGGGTACTAATCTCGACGTCAGCGAACGAGTGCGCGTCGACGCGGAGTTGCGGCGCCTGGCCGCCGAACTCTCGGAGGCCGACCGCCGCAAAGACGAGTTTCTGGCCACGTTGGCCCACGAACTGCGCAACCCCCTCGCACCGATTCTCAACGGCCTGCAGATCCTGAGGCTGGCGCGCGACAGCGACGCGAAAGAACCTGTGCGAGCCATGATGCAGCGACAGCTTACACAGATGGTGCACCTGGTGGACGACCTGCTCGACGTGAGCCGCATTAACCAGGGCAAGCTGCAACTTCGCAAGGAGCCGATCGAACTGGAAGTAGTGGTAAACAGCGCCGTTGAAACGAGTAGTCCGCTCATCGAGGCCAACGGCCACGCATTCACGGTTACGCTCCCGCCAACACCCGTCGTCGTTCATGCCGATTTGACCAGACTCAGCCAGGTGTTCTCCAATCTTCTCAACAACGCCGCCAAATACACCGAGCCGGGCGGTCATATTCATCTGACGGTCGAGCGTCAGGGGAACGAGGTCGTCGTGAGCGTCACAGATACGGGCATTGGAATACCGGCCCACATGTTGCGCGGCATCTTCGAGCTCTTTACACAGGCGGACCGATCACCGGAACAGACGCATGGTGGTCTTGGCATCGGACTATCGCTGGTGCAGCAGTTGGTTGAGCTGCACGGCGGCCGCGTCGAGGCCCGCAGCGATGGTGAAGGGACCGGCAGCGAATTTGTAGTGTGGCTGCCGGAGCTGGTTGCCAGTCAGCAGACCGGCGCACCGACCAGCACTGTCGCGGTGACACGCGCCTCCGGGCAACTGCGAATCCTCGTGGCCGACGACAACTACGATGCGGCGGACACGATGGCCATGATGCTGACGATGCTGGGCCACGAAGTCCGTACCACCTACGATGGCCTGCAAGCCGTGCGGGCGTGGTCTGCGTTCACGCCCGATCTCATCCTGCTGGACATCGGAATGCCTGAATTAAATGGCTACGAAGCGTGTCGTCACATTCGACGAGAGCCTGGGGGCGAGAAGGCAGTGCTTGTTGCGCTTACCGGTTGGGGTCAGGCTGAAGACAAGCGACAAGCGCAGGAGGCAGGCTTTGATCATCACCTCGTCAAACCGGTAGGGCTCGACGCCCTGGAAACGCTGCTTGCCGGATTGGAAACGCGCACGGTTTGAAACCCACCGCGGCGCGCGGTCTATCCGGAGGGTAGCCGGAGCCGATCGTCGCGGTCGTACCTGGATCAGGAGAGATTTCACTTTGCTGCGATCCCCGGCACTACGGTGCTGCGGGTCACTCGAGATCGGCTCACGCATTAAGAGGCCCCGCACATGGTAAAGAAGCGATCTGCGCTGGATAAGGACGAGCAAGCGGAAGCTGCCGAGATGACCGGGGTCAAGACCTCGGTCATCTACGAGGCGATTCGTACGGAAGGCGAACATGAACTTGCGCGTTCGTTCAACGCGCTCTGGTGGTCCGGCGTTACCGCCGGCGTGGCGATCAGTGTCTCGGTGGTGTGCAAAGGCTTTCTGCAGACGGTCCTGCCCGACGCACCGTGGACCGCCGCCGTAGTTAATCTGGGCTACCCTGTTGGCTTTCTGATTGTGATCCTCGGCCGTATGCAGCTGTTCACCGAGAACACCGTCACACCCATCCTTTCATTGCTCCGCGTGCCATCCCGCACGAATCTCCTGCGCACCGGTCGCCTGTGGGCGATCGTTTTTGCGGCGAACCTGACCGGCTGTCTGATCGCCGCCGCTTTTCTGGCATTCGCCAACATCGTGCCTCCACCGCACATGGAGAGCATTCTGGATATCTCGCGGCATTATGCCGCCACAACCGCCATGCAGCATGTCACCTGGGGGATGACTGCGGGCTTTCTGATCGCCTCCCTTGTCTGGATCCTGCCACGTATGGACGCCACAGGCGAGATCCTGGCGATCGTGATCCTGACGTATATGATCGGACTTGGAGGTTTGTCTCACGTCGTGGCCGGATCGACCGAACTGTTCCTGCTCGTCCTGAAGGGCGAGCTTGGCGTGCTCAGCGCAATCGG
Source organism: Gemmatimonadaceae bacterium (assembly GCA_041749115.1). Taxonomy (GTDB): domain Bacteria; phylum Gemmatimonadota; class Gemmatimonadetes; order Gemmatimonadales; family Gemmatimonadaceae; genus JBGTBX01. Next base: position 6,778 of record JBGTBX010000444.1, on the reverse strand, counting down.
CGGAGCCATACTGCCCGCTTTCCTCGGCAATGCACTGGGTGGAACCGGAATGTTCGCCGTACTTACCTACGCGCAGGTGCGCGAAGAAGTCTGATTGTCTGGCGCGAACGATCACGCAACGCGTTAGGCAGATAAGTGGCGTGGGGCTTCACGCTGCGATCGTTGGCATCGTCGGAGATGTGCGGCATTTCGGACTCGAACAGGCCCCGCCTCCCGAAGTCGACGTACCAATCTCGCCGAATCCGTCGCGCAGGATGACGCTGATGTTCCGTGCGGCCACGGCGGATGGGGTCTCGCCGCGTACGGCGTCGTTCGCGCGATTGATCCCACGCAGCCCGTCGCCGCTCCGGAAGACATGGGTGCGCATGTGAGCGCCTCTTTGTCGCGCCCGCGCGTGTTGCCGCGCGCGCTGCGCGCGTTCGCGGCGCTTGCGGGTACACGGCCGCACCGCTAAGTTCATTAAGCTACCGGCCGCGTTACCCCTCTATGGTACCGAGACGCCTGGATCCTAGAAGATCTGCGCCCAATGGCGCTCCTTTGCGCGAATCAGAATAGCTGAAGCACGAATGGCGCTCTCAAGCGCGCACTTTGAATAGAGCACATCGTGGGTACCGGTGATCACACTGGTCGAGTCCGCGAAGTTCATGTTGGCGGAGAACACCGCGCCCTGAATCTTGGCCGTGCCCGCCCCTTTGACGATATCGTCGCGTGCTACCACCAGTCCGTAGAACTGAAAGTTTCCCTGGATTCTGAAGTCGCCGTTGACGAGGAGAATCCCCTGGCCGCGTCCATTTCCAGTCACCGTAAGAGACGACGACGAATAGATGATTGGAAAGTACCCGTGGCATTGCGCAGTCCCCGGGCGACTCGGCTCACCCCAATTGGAGTTCAGCGCGTAGTTGCACTTGCCACCGGTCAGCGAGGGCTGAATGCTGTTGATGGTTCCGCCGGAGAGCTTGATATCTGCATTCCCAGTAAGAGTGTTCCACGACTCGGAACCGTACCGGACGTACGTGTTCGAGTCCGCCGCAGCTGAATCTTTCACAACCGCCGGTGTAGATGTCTGCGCCGATCCGCTGATGGACACGTTCGCCGTCGGTCCGACCGCGATCGCCGGTACTGAGTCGGCCGGGATCGCCGCACACTGCGTCCAGCCAGCAGGATCGTTGTCCTTGCCACTGACCGTCGCGTTGCCGATGAGGCTCACATTGCCCGCAGAGGTAATAGCACCCTTGGGCTGAATCGTCGGATACGCGATGCGGACGAATGCACTGGTTTGCCGCTGCGATTCAAGTGCCACCGACCCGATGCTGGTGCGCCCTTCGGATGTCACCCAGAAAATGTTGTTGTTAAGCCGCTTAATGGAAACACGCGCAGAGTCACCGGATGCCACGTATACGCGCGAGGTGTCCAATGCACCAATCGCCATACCGGTGGGGGGCGGTAAATTGCGGGAGCGATCCCAGTTGGAGATCTCGGAGTTGAGTCCGAATTCGGCTACCGCAAACGCGCGTTGCTCGACCAGGGTATTGCGGCTGCTCCGGTATTCCTGCTGAGAGGTAAATGACGCCGCCGACATAATGCTCGCGAGGATGACGACCGCAAAAAGCGCCAGGAGAATCGCGGCGCCACGGCGCTCGCGGGTGCGAGGCGGTGCGGACGATGTATCGTGACTCATGGTAGCTCCTATTTAAAGTTCCGGATCGCGACTCGCATCATCAGCGAATCGACCACCTGGTTCGGCCGTCGCTCAGTGACCGCGGCGAGTCCGGCATTGGTGCGGAGAAAAACATCGACACGGGAGATCCCGCGCCGATCAATCACTGAGTTCCCGGTTATTCTCACGCCGAGTGAATCGAAATAGCGCAGTTGAACGCCGCTGGGTTGGACGTCACCGGCGGCGTAGGGGCGAAACGGCCCTCCGACTGGCTCAATCGCGCTCCATCCCCCTGGGCCTTGCTCCTCGTAGCCGAGGTACCATTCGCTGCTGGCGGGGGATTGGTAGAGCGAGTATCGCACCGGTCGTGCGAATCGAACAACAGTGCCGGGCTGTACGGTGGCTGGAAGTCCACCACCCAAACCGATGCGCCACCGAAACTTGCCGGCGTCGTTCACCAGGTCAGTGAAGGGTGCACCGGGACAGTCGGTGGCGGGGCGTTGGTCAATGCTGGTTATGTCGCGAGCAATCCAGACGTCGTCTTCGGACCCGGACTTGGGACCGTCGTCATAGATGAAGACCTGGTCTCCGGCTACGGGCTGGGAGTACCAGTTCGTGAGTGTCACCTGAGCGGCGTTAAGCGGGGGGAGCAAGATGTTCAAGCCACCAGGAAGACCGCAGATGATTGAACTGCCAATATTTGCGAGGAAGGTGATCGAGTTTTCACTCGCGTCCTGGATATCGCCTCCGGCGCTTGACATCGAGCGCATCTCCTGCGGGAATGACGACCCGGTGATGCGCAGCTCGCGTTGCATGGCGGCCTGTTTTGCAGCGTCCTTATAGACCTGCTGCTGCTTGTTGAGCACGCGGAACGTCGCTGATCCCACCATCCCCAGAATCACGATGACAATGAGAAGCTCAACGAGTGTCAGGCCGCGGCGCGTGCCCGGCCGAAATGTGTTCAGTCGCGGCATGGAATCACCGAAATGTAGGCCAGAGGCTTCTTGCGCCCCTTGAAGGTGAGAGTGTCGTAGATCACCTTCGTGTCGTTGCCATCCGCCACCGTCCAACGCTCCGTGACGCCTCGAGTGACAACAACGCCGCTCTGGTTGCCAGACGGAGCGAGCGCCTGACAGTGGATGCTCGACAACGAATCCACTCTCGACTGCACGACCATCGAAGCGACCTGCTGATTCATCGCGTGGCGCTGCTGAGTGGTCATGGCATAGCTGAACGCCGCCATGCTCAATAGCCCGACACCGAGCAGAACAAGGGCCACCATCAGTTCGACGAGGCTCATGCCGCGGCGGGCGCGCCGGACGTGCCGCCGCGTGCGTGGTACCTTTTTGGAATTGGTCATATGACGCATGCGCGTGGAAGGATCTGCCCAAGACGAGTGACACAAACGGAGTCGGACGCAACTCCGCTCCGCGTAATTCTGAACACCGTCGTGGAAGGGGGCTTGGAATACGCCACGCCGCGCTTGTCGTACCACACGTGACTCCAACCGGAGCCGCCAAACGACAACGAGACCCCCGGGTAGAGTAGGTCCAGTTGCTGCCAGGGAACGAGGTTTTCCCACGCCCCCGTGGTCGGGTGCTTCGTCCATGCGGAGATCCACGTTCCACTCGTAGCAAAGAGGGACTCGCGCCCCTTGTGGATCGCGCCGGCCCTGGCCGTCGCTATCATGGACTCAACCCGCGCACGAGCACTGGTCACACTGCGCGCATTTACGGCAGCGTTCATTTTCGGTACGGCCATCATGGCCAGCACGCCGACAATAACGACAACGATCAGCAACTCCACGAGGGAGAAGCCGCGCCGGCGCGATCGATGGATTGGCGAACGATGGTTCAAGGAAGCCTCCGAGGTGTCTCAGAAGGTGACGCAGCACCTCAGCGCCGGGCAACAGGAGCAGCCCGTATGGTGACGCTATGCACCTTATGCGTGACGACTCATGACCGCAGGTGTGGCGGTTCGGCCAGCTGTACACGCACGCCGGCGGTCTGCACATTGGGTCTGGTGACGGGAGCTGTTTCCGCTGGCAGCTCAACTCATTAGTGGCCTCGACTGCAGTGACACGCTGTCGAGATTCGTTCCGTCTCCCCTACGGTCTATTCGTGAAACCAGAAGCGCACACCGCACCCCGCATTCCGCTCAAACACAGGATTAATCAATTGCGGTGCTTCTGCCGGCATGCGACGGGCCTGATCCTCCTGGTTGCTTTCGGCTGTTCGCCGATGGATACGAAGGGCCAAGCCGATGGCAGCACTCACCTCTTTGTATGGGCGTGGGACGTCGACCACGACGCCGGGGCTTTTCTGGCGGTTGTGGACGTGGACCGCAGGTCGGCAACCTACGGCCAGGTGGTCAGCACCTTGCCTACGTCGACCGGAAGCGACGCGCACCACATCGAATACGAGATGACCACAAGCCAACTCTTTGCCAACTCGTTGGACAATGGGCAGACGTTCGTGTTCGACCTCGCCGACCCTGTTAATCCGCGCCTTGTCGGTGACTTCGGTGATGCGGGGCTCTTCACCCATCCACACAGTTTCGCCCGCACGCCCAGTGGTACCGTTCTCGCCACGTATCAAGGCCTCGTGGCCGACCACAGCGCCACTGGCGGACTGGCTGAACTGGACGACCGTGGGCAGATGCTTCGGGCCGCGAGCGCCGCAAGTCCTCTCGATCCGGACATTCGTCCCTACAGCTTAGCAGTGATCCCCGAGCTCGACCGCGTGGTCACAACATCGGCCGACATGCACGCCGCAAAGCTGGGACGGTCGGTTCAGGTATGGCGGCTTAGTGACCTTGCGCTGCTTCACACCGTGCTGCTGCCGCCCGGACCGCGCGGCGACGAGCACCTGCATCCCGCAGAAGTGCGAGTCCTCGGCGATGGAAAGTCCGCGATGATCACGACGTTTCGCTGCGGGATGTACGTGCTCACGGAACTCGACAGCATTCCGGTCGCGAGACTTGCCCGTTCGTTCCCTTGGTCGGCCGTGGCGGGAGAGGACACGGATTGCAACGTTCCCGTGCGATCTGGTCGCTTCTGGGTCCAGCCCGTCGGCACCACCGGATCGCTGGTGGTGCTGGATGTGTCCAGACCGGAAGCGCCGGTGATTGTGGACGAACTCGCTTTCGGCGTCGATGCCCGCCCACACTGGCTCGCGGTCGAACCCGGAGGAAAGCGCATCGTGATGACCGGGGGAGGAACGCTGGCCGGTGGCGTTTATCTGATCGACATGGATCCAGGGACCGGAAAGCTCCGGCTCGCGAGCGATCTACCAGCCACCGGATCCCGGAGTGTCGGAATTCGATTTGACCGTGATGAGTGGCCCCATGGCAAAACCGGCCCGGCTTTCGCGCATGGAGCTGTGTTTCGCCCCGTAAAATGAACTTGTCATCGAGGGAGTAACGCATAGATGGAACGGCGAACCGTGAACATCCTATGAAGCACAGCAAAGCCATCACCGGTCTCGGCGCGGCTCTCATGCGAATCGGCCGTTTCCACAATAATCGGACGGTTAATCCGTGCTCGCAGGCGGACGGGCGCCCGGACTGCCGTTTGCCCTGTCGCGGCCGCGGCCTGATATTCATTGTGACTGGTGGTGGCATGGCAGCTTAGCGGTGGGCGGTGCCCTCCGCGAAACATTGGTCGCTATGCCGACACGGCTTCTTTGTGTTTAGCTCTGGCGTTCGCTGTCCGAAATGCATCCTACGTAGACTTCGATCGACCCCCCGCGCCGCTCTCTCTTTCTCGGAGACCTCCGTGACCCCCGACTACTCTCGCCGCGACTTTCTCGCACAGACCGCGGCCACCGTCGCGCTCGCCGCATCCAGCGCGTCGCTGGCCTGCACACCCGGCAAGGACACGCCACGCGAGGATCTCAACGAACTCACGGCGACTGCCGCGATCGCCGCGATGAAGAGCGGCGACATCAAAGCCGAGGACTACGCACGCGCACTGCTTGACCGCGCGGCGCTGCTCGGCACGCTCAATGCGTTTCGCGTGCTCACGCCCGACACCGTAGTGGAGGCCGCGCGCGCCGCCGACAAGGCACGGGCCGCCGGAGGGAAGCTCGGTCTCCTCCACGGTTTGCCCATTCCAGTGAAGGACAGCGTCAACACCGCCGCCTACCCGACCTCGAACGGAACGGCTGCCCTCAAAGACTTCCGTCCGAAGGCAGACGCGAGCGTGCTCACGCCGCTCCTCGCCGCCGGTGCCCTGATCATGGGCAAGACAAACCTGCACGAACTGTCGTTAGGATGGACGAGCAACAACCCGACGTTTGGCGCCGTACACAATCCCTATGACGCCAGTCGCAGCCCGGGAGGGAGCAGCGGCGGTTCGGCCGTCGCCGTCGCCGCGCGCATGGCTCCTCTCGCCATCGCCGAAGACACATTGGGCTCGATCCGCATTCCCGCCACGATGTGCGGAATCTGCGGTCTTCGCCCGACCTATGGGCGCTATCCTGACGACGGCATCATGCCTCTTGCGACCAGCAGGTTCGACCAGGTTGGCCCGCTTGCGCGGACAGTCGAGGACCTTGCCCTGTTCGATTCCGCGGTGACGGGCGACATGCAGCCGTTACGGCCCATCGACCTGAAGGGGGTGCGCATCGGCGTCGCGGACTTCTTCTTCGCCGACATCGATCCTGAAATCGAAAGCGTGACGAGCGCGGCGCTGGAGCGGCTTCGCGCTGCCGGCGCCATCCTCGTGCGCGCCGACGTCCCCGACGATGTGAAGACCGCTCCGGGCGTCGCGTTCACCATCCTGACCGCGGAAGTCCGCGCATCGCTTAGCAATTTCCTTGCAGCGCACGACACCGGTGTCACCTTCGAACAGATGCTGGCCGAGATGGCGCCCGAATTGCAGGCGCTCTTCGCTGCCACGCCTCCAACAAAAAGTGCGTACGACGCCATGATCGCGCAGCGTGCAAAGCTCGTCGCTGCGATACACACGCACTTCGCCAGTCAGAACATCGTGGCCCTCGCATTCCCACCAACGATGGTACCCGCCCCCAGGATTGGGGAAGACGGCAGCATGACCGTCCGCGGTGAGGTGCTGCCGGCCACGACAACAATGGGGCGGAACGTGTCCCTTGGGAGCTGCGC
>JBGTBX010000443.1:0-2700 GCA_041749115.1 Gemmatimonadaceae bacterium | reverse complement strand
TGGGAGGGACCGAGAAGGATAATTTCGTGTCGCTTTTGTGCCATCGGTCCCTGTAGTCGTACCGTTCGGTCCCTGTGGTCGTACCGTGTTTTGAATTTCAGGCTTCCAACTCATAAATCGCTTTGACGGCAAGGCACCCGTTACATCGCACCTGAAGGCAGTCATGCGAAATTCACTGGCATGGCGCTGTTTCATGCTGAAAGCGCCGCGCTTGACCGTTTCAATAAACCCCCGCTGCTCCAGTGTCAGCAAGGCGCGGCTTGCCGTATCCTTTGAAATACCCAGTGATGCTGCCATTCCGCGAACACTGATAACTATCCTGCCGTTGTTTTCCCCCGTATAATGAAAACCGACTTCAAAATAGACCGCCCGCGCCACCGGGGTGAGCGAGCGCCATGCCGTGGAGCGCATGATATAGCGCTCTAGTGGGACAAAGTCGGAGAGGCTTCCCTTGCTCCGTCCTTTCTTATTCGCCTTCCCTGTCATACCTGTTGCCCTGACGTTATTTCGCCCGTTGGCGTGCGGGAGGAGTCTTTAGGGCGGCTTTCTCCTGTCTGGGCTACTGGAACACCCTCGGCGGCGAAATCGCCGTATTTTGCCATCCCGCCCCCACGGGAAACGTACCTCCGTAGCCTGGGTTGGCGTTCACCTTCCTCGATGTTCAAGCCAGCGGCCTTTTCGATGTCGGTGTGGAAGCGGCAGTAGGGGAGAACTGAATCCCACATTTCCAATTTGCCGGTGAGGCCGCTTGCCTTAAGCACACGGGCGGCGGCGAGGCAGGGTTCGGTCGAGCCAATGACGATAACCCGCCCCTCATAGCTGGCATCAAATAGTGGGCCTTTGGAGCACCGCCGTTGGCAGCCCTCCTGGTCGAGTGTTGGCCAGATGACAATACGGTGCACCGCAACTTTGCCTATTTCCGTGGACAGCCCGCCAAGGGCTTTGGCGATGGTTTCAGCGGTCATGGCGCACCTCGCCGTCGTTCGGCTTGGCGGGCGGAACGGCGTCATTGGCAGCAGGGAGCAGTTCGGCGCGCCGCCATTCGGCCAACACGCTGAAAAAGCCGGATGCGTTGTGAAGGATTTGCCGCACGCCCACTTCGGTGAGATCGCGGCGCAAGCGCTGTTGCCAGATGTGGCGGGTGCGGGCGATATGCTTGCCCGCGTCATTGTCGTTTGCCGCGTCAAGACGTTTCATCGAAGACTTCACGGACGGTTCTGCCACTCCGTGCTCCTGGCCTCCGTCTCGGATTCCCACCGATGACTTTGTGCTCAAATGGATTTGCATTTCTGGTGTCCCCGTCGCAGGGATCGCCGGTCATTCTAAGTCTTGGGCCGCTTCAGCCCGGCACCTCATTCTCGGGGATCGTGAACTTGTGGCTCTTGCCCGCCCGGATCAAGAGTTGCCGCTTGCCGCCGTTGGCGACCTCGCAAGCTATCGAATAGTCAAAGAAGCCGTGTTTCAGGCCATCAATGACAAGCCCTTCGAGCCGGTCGAGGGCTTCGCGGACCTGCCCGCTCTTGGCGCGCTGGAATGGCAGTGTGTGTTGCGGTTCAGCCATTGTGCAGCAACCCTTTCATGTCCTTGATGGTGGCGGCGAAGGCCAAAGGGCGAACGCTGGTCGCATCGCCGTAGAAGGCCATCACGTCATCACGACGCGAGGCGCGATCCCGAAAGATGAAGACCTTGCGCGGCCCTTCGGCACGAAGGCCTTGAATCTCGTAGCCCGAGCAGCGCAGGAAACAGGCGAGATAGAAGTCGCGCGTCTCGAACGCATCACAGTCCCGCTTCTGTTTTTCGAAATGCGTTTGTTCAGTTGACACTTGACGATCTCCTCAAAAAAAGGGGTTTACGAGCTATCGGTAAGTAGGCGCTGCAATGGAACCGTGCGGTGCAAAAGCCCAAGTTTTTCCAGCCGGATGCACATGGCGATTGGCGAAACGCTAAAGCGACGGGCGAATGGCCGTGCAAATTCTTCAAGCACCAAATCGCTAGCTGCTCCACCGAATGGTTCGCCAAACTCATTCAGTAACTGCTCGATCTCAACAAATGAATGATTGAGCGGTGCTATTGGCTTAAGCACCCGCTGCTTGCGGTCGGGGAAATCTTCATCCCAAGCAGCGAACACCAGTTTGCGCGGCATCAAAAGGCACGAAGCATAGACGTCGGCCTGAAACTCGATCCGCTCCTTCGCCTGACTGGAGCGGCAAACGACACTCGGCAGGGCATTAGGTTTAAGAAGCGATATCTGCGCCGGGTTCTTTCCGAATAAGGTCCGATGAAGCTGCCAATGGCCGACTTCATGCGCCGCCGTATAGCGATAGCGCCATTCCTTGACGGGATTGGTGTCGGGATCGAGGCTTTCGTCTATAACGATCCGCTTCTGGTCGAAAAAAATTGCGCCGAGTATATCGGGATCAAAGCCGATCCCGGAACGTGGCACGCCGAACAGCCGGTGGGTGTCGTCGAACTCGATACCGATCTTCAGGTATTTTTCGATGATGTCGTCGATCGGGATCGGCGCTTCAATCACGATGCCGCGCGCAAGGGCGTAGTCGGCCAGGAGCGTTTGTGCATCCTTTTCAATCACTTCGTCCGGAATGTATTGAATCTTCACTGTCAATTTTGCTCATCCTCATCTGCATCGTTGAATTAATCACCGCTGTTCAGGCGATCACTTGTCCTTCGTCTTCTGCGCTT
>JBGTBX010000442.1:0-4347 GCA_041749115.1 Gemmatimonadaceae bacterium | reverse complement strand
CGGGAATCGAACACAGTAGTTCCCGCTGCCCCTTGGTGTAACTGGCAACACGCCTGACTCTGGATCAGGAGAGTCCTGGTTCGATCCCAGGAGGGGCAACTGCAAGCGGGGCAACCTTATCGGTTGCCTCGTTTTTTTTGTTATTGGGCGCACTCCACAAACATTCTCCCTGAACTTCCATCGTAGTCTTGACGCGCAACAGGGCGCCTTGCTTCAGGTACCCACGACGGGGCGCACCCACGGCGCGGCGTTTCGGCGCGTGACATTTCAGGACAAGTGGAGCCCACAGCAGCCCCTTGAGGCGAGAAGACCGGCCCCGCTAACAAAATGGCGGCCCGTAGGCCGCCATTTCTATTTCGTTTCCTGACCCAATGGCGGGAATGGCGGTCGCACCTGCACGGGCTGCGCCCCCGTATTCCCCTCCACCAACTGGCGCGCCAGGTTGGTGCGCTCGTTCATGGAAAGCTCCGACAACCGAGCGTTGTTGAAGCGAATCTCGGTGCCGCCGCCAATGTTTGGCACTACGCGAAGGATGTCGTTTGCGCTCATCTTGCCCTCCCTGTACTCGGCCTAGACGCTTGAACCGGCTTCGAAGCTACACCTTCGGTCAATCCCGTCGCTTTTCCGTCACCGATTTGCCCCACCTCGTATCCTGTAGCTGCAACGATTACGCCGATGATGGCCGCTACAACCGACAAAGGCGCGAAATCGCCCTTTGAGAACTGATCTGGCGTGCCGCTTGTAATACACAGGACGCCCCAATTTGTGGCGCCTGTAGTCCGAATTGGCACGTCGATGACTGAGTGGTACAGAGAGGAGTCAGTCGGCTTTGGCTGGCTCCGGTAGCCTTGGCCCTCTACGCCTTGAAGGTCAGGCAGACACATCATTTCGCCGTCCTCGAAGCACTTACCGGCGTGACCAATGCCGGGCCGCCACTTCCTGTTATGGGGCTTGATGTCTGCGCCGTGGCGGCGAGCAAAGGAAGCGAGTTGCCCGTCAGTAGCGTCGTAACGAAAGATGTGCAGGTTGTATGTTGGATCGTCTGGCGTGTACTTCAGGCAGACGTGACGAATTTCTTGAAGCTTGTCGAGAATGTCGCAGCATGCTTGCTTCGCATGCTCCAGCGTCGATAAAGCGGGATCCGCCTTGGCGTCACTCACGTAGCGGATAGCTCGCTCCATCATCACTGACACGGCGAACAGCCATTGGAGCTGCCGCTCTTGGGCGGCGGTCAGCCTCTTGTTGGCCTTCCGCTCCTGCGAGTACGCTAGCCAGACCTCAGTCGTGGACACATGGGCAGTTCTCAGCACCGCCGACTTCTTCGACTGTCGCTTCACCAGTATGGTGAGACCGATTAGGGAAGCGATCAGGAACGGAACCGTAAACGTCAGGTAGGTGCCCGTGATGACGAACCCGAAAAGGGTTCCGACCAGACCACCAAGCAGGCCTATCGCGGTGGGATATTGGACCTGGAGGTCCGCGATGAACTCGCGGACCAAGTCCGTATGGACGCGCGCCTCTTGAACAACCGCCGCGTCTATCCGGTCGAACGTATCCTGGGGGAGAGGCTTCAAGACCCTCGGGGAAGGGATCGTCGTGAAGTGACGCAGCCCAACGTGCGGCCTAACCTGCCCCGGCGCAAGACTTTGCTAAACATTCGAACTGTACCAGTACCGACTTCCAACGCCCGCGTGTATTGAAATACCGCACTCGCCGACAGCCTGAGCGGGTCCGGGGCAGCCACGAATTCATCACGCCCGCGGAGACTGCCGCGTGCACAGTGGGTCAGCTTGAATGGTCCGGCCCGACGACGCCATCCATGAGCCTCTCAAAGGCTTCGCCGTAGCTCTGCTGCCAGTCAGCGCCCCGGACCTGATCGACTCGCTTGCCGCTGGGCCGATGTAGGATTCGGATGATGCGTTTCCCATCGCGAGTGAATTCCTTAATCTCGCAAGACGCGATGAATTCGAGCCATTGCTCGCGCAACTCGGGACCCATCGACTTCAGGACCGCTTTCGCCCATTCGTGCATGGCTGGATCGCTCCTATGACGGGTCACATAACAGACACAGTCGCTGAGGCGACGACTCATCGCGGTCGCGCGGAGACAGCCGCTAAGTTTCGCTGGGCAACGCTGCGCGCGTCTGATTGAAAAGCGGTAGGTCTTTGAGGTCCGTCCGGCGCGGGAACGCTTTGTTAATCATCTTCTGAAACTGCTCCCACGTTTCGGACGCTCGCATGAGGCCGATCACCGCGTGCAGATGCTGAGCGAGTGCAGGATGTCCAACGTCTTGTGTCAGCCACTGATGGTGCGCCGCGCGCCGTTTTCCGCGTTCGTCCACGGGGTTCCGACGCTGAAGTTCCTCTAATACCCCTGGGGCTAGGCGCGCATAAATAAAGTCGTTCGTGTACTTCCCGATGACTCGCGGCCCCATGCCCTTGCCGGCCTTCAACCGTAGTTCGTCCCAAGCCCAGTTGCGCAGCCGGAAGATTTCGTGGTAGTACTCGTCCGGAAATCGCTTTGCCCAGGCTGCCAACTCGCGCGACAGGTATGCGTCGAGAATCGCCTGAAGTGCGTACCTGTCTCGGACTTCTTCGTAGCCAGTCGCTTCGTCAACGAGAGCGATGATGCCGGTATGCGCGAGTGCGCGAATCAGCGCGACTGCTCGCTCGGCAATCTTCATTTGATTGCGCCGAAGAACGCCTGCCTCGCGCGCCCGCATCCAAACGTCGCAGACCTTGGGAATCAGTGAGGCATCCAATCCACGGCGTGGCGGGCCGCCGGCTGGCGTCCGGTACATGACCGGCTGCGTCAGCAGGGTGATTAACTCGTTGTCAATGAACGGCCTAAGGGCTGCACCCGCCACATACATCGGAAGTCGGACAGTCTGGTCATCCTGCTCCAGAACTCCTCGCTTGAACGTCGTACCGCTCGGCTGAAGCCCAAACGCTTTCAAGACGCCCGTTTCCGAGAGAAGGCGCTGGCCGCTCTCAATGACGGCGCAGGGAAGTTCCAGGTCGCCGATCAGCAGAGTGCCTTCGTGGGTGGCTCGTGGTACCGTGCCGTGCCAGCGTTCCGCAGCCGCGGCCTTTGCGATTTCGCGTCGCTGGGTAGGTGACAGTGCCTTAGCCCGCGCCAAGCCGCCACGGACTTGGATGGGGAACGCATCAACCTGTTCGTCGGATTCGGTCATTGGGTCCTCGCAGGATGCTTGCACGTGCCTTTAGCAAGCATATCATGCCAGCAAGCATACCGCAACCCATGCTTGCTGAAAGCCACTGGGCCACATGTGAGCTGACCGAAGGTGTGGAGTTCATCCGCACCACGTCGCGTCTGACCGGGCTGTCCACGACTAAGGCTCACCCTCTCAGCGCGCGGCCCTTCAGATCAAGGCTTCACGCGAATCCACCGTTGCTCGGGGAACGCGTTACCATGCGTCCATCCCAACTGCGCATCGCATGATCGCTCTCATCTCTGACGTGCACGGCAACCTGCCGGCGCTCGACGCCGTGCTCGCGGACATCGCCGCGCGGCCAGACGTCACCGCCGTGTATCACCTGGGTGACTTGGTCGGGTATGCTCCGTGGCCCAACGAGGTCGTGGCGCGGATCGACGAGGCCGGCATCGCGGGCGTGGCGGGCAACTATGACTCCACCGTCGCCACCGACTACAAGCACTGCGGTTGCCGATACGAGGACGCCCGCCAGGAGCAGCTGTCGCACCTCTCGTACGCCTGGACGCGCGCGCACGTGACGCCGGAAACCAGGTCGCTGCTTGGCGCGCTGCCCTTCCGACTGGACGTTCGCCCACTCGGCGGTCATGTCGCGGGGCCCACGCTGAGGATGATTCACGGCAACCAGAGCCTGAATACGGTGTACGTCACGCTCGATCGCCCGGACACCTTTCTCGCGAAGATGGGGGCCGGCCTGGGCGCGAGCGCCGGAGACGTGGTGGCCTTCGGACACACGCACGTGCCGTGGCACCGGGTGGTTGATGGAATCCATTTCGTGAACACGGGAAGTGTTGGCCGCCCCAAGGATGGCGACTGGCGTGCCGGCTACGTGCTGCTCGACGTGACCACGGTGGGCGTCACGTCACAGGTGGTGCGCGTGGACTACGACGTGGACCGCGCGGCTCGCGCGATCATCGAGAGCGACCTGCCAGACGATTTCGCGGCGTACCTCCGTACGGGCGGCAAGCCGTAGCCCGGCGGGGGGTGGGTAGGATGTCTGCCGCCGCCGATCGCCTGAGGTCAGAGCCAGCGGGCGGCCAGCGTCGCACCGAGCAGCAACCCGGCGAACAGAAGCACCACCGTGGTGAGAAAGATCAGCAGCCAGCGCAGCCACC
>JBGTBX010000441.1:0-20392 GCA_041749115.1 Gemmatimonadaceae bacterium | reverse complement strand
CCCATTATTCTCTCAGGGCCCGAGTCCTTCCAGTCGAGGGTCGCCTCGAGATCTCGGGGACGATCATCTTGCCGGCCGTCGATACCAGCCGCGCCGAGATTGCGCTCTCGTTGACGGAACGCATGCGGGAATTTCGTGCCGAGGTGGTGGAACCGCATAGTCATGCGGGTTCCATGCCTTTGCAGCGAGGCTCTGAGGACCGGGGCAGCGTGAAATGGCTGCTTCGCCCTTTCACCCCGTTTCCGGCCGGCCAGCGCATCGTGCTGCAGTTCTCCGCGGTCGGGGACGGCGGAATCGCGACCATGTACTACGTGGGACCCGAGGTGGCTTTCGCGAGCGCGTGGGGCACGGACTGGTACCCGCTGCAGGAAGGTCAGGACAAGGGTACCGGAGACCTCACCGTGACGGTCCCGGCCGGCTGGTCGGTCGCCACCGGCGGGGTCCGCGGCGGCACGGACGGTGAAGAGGCCGCCGGCCGGTTCCGATCGACTATTTCCCAGCCTACGTATCTCTCCTTTGCCGCCGGCCCCTATGCCGTCGTGCACCGCGGTGGCGATGTGCCCCTCGCCGCCTATCTGCTCGCCCCCCGGGAGCGCATTCCGTCATACCTGGAAGGCGTTGCCTCGATGATGGACGTCCTGACCGACGAGTTTGGCGCCTTCCCTTTTGGCACGCTGAGCCTTGTGGAGGTTCCGCGCGATCTGTCCAACGCGGCCGGCTTCAACGCGTTCAGCGCGGCGGGGATGCTTGTGTTGAACAGCCGTGCCTTTGACGCGCCGGACCCCAAATACCTCCACGAGTGGCTCAGTCACGAGGTGGGCCACCAGTGGTTCCCGAACGTGGTGGCGTTGCGCACGCCGCCGGGGCGCTATATGGAGGAGGCGCTCGCGCAGTACGGGGGCCTGCGGGTAGTCGAAACGCTGGACGGCCCCGAGGCAGCGCAGCAATTCCGCAGGACGGGGTTTGTGTACGATCCGATCTACAGTGCCCTCGCGTACTTCCAGTCTGTCGGTGCGGGGATCGATCAACCCTTGCGCGATCTCCAGCCCGGGCTGGAGCACCGCAATCTTGCCTATACGAAGGGTGCGCTGGTCTTCGACATGCTCTCGCGGGAGATTGGGCGCAAGGCGTTCCAGCGGATCCTCAATGACATCGTGCAAGATTTCCAGTTTCGGGGTCTCACCTGGGAGGAGTTCCTGGCCGCGATCGAGCGGGGCGCCGGACGGGATCTGAGCTGGTTCTACCAACAGTGGTTTGAGCGTCCAGGCGCACCGGATTTTCAGGTGTCCTGGCAGCAACACGGCGATACCGTGCGCGGAGTAGTTACGCAAGCGCAGCCGTACTACCGAGCTCGGCTGAAAGTGTCTGTTCGGGGAGCCGATTCCGCCGCGGTGGTTCACTTCGTTGCCACGACCGGGGCAAGCGCCGAATTCGTCGTGCCGGTGGGCTTTCGGGCGAACGCCGTAATCCTGGATCCCGACTTCGAGGTGCTGAGATGGACGCCGGAGTATCGTGTCGCTGCCGCCGCCACCCCGCGTCGATGAACGAGCCCATCGTGACTTCGCGAATAACAAACCGCTTGCTGCGGCCGGGGGGGGTGAAGTAGGCTCGTCAGGTCGGGGGCGCGCCGGCCCCTGCCGCAGAACCGGAATCCGTCAGCCCGTCCGGCGCCCAGGAGAGGGGTCCCAGTGAAGCTTCGCAACACGATTATTTACCTGATCGGCGTTCCAGGAGTGGGCAAGTACACCGTCGCGCAATGCCTCGCACGAATAACCGGTGCAAAGGTCGTCGACAACCAGCTTATCAACACCCCGGTTTTCAGCGTGCTGGGATACACTGGCCTCGACGCCTTCCCCTTTCCCGAGGAGGCTTGGTATCACATCGGCAAGATTCATCGGGCCGTGCTTTCCGTCATCCGTGATTGCTGCGCCCCAAGCGACAGCTTCATCTTCACAAACGTTCTTGATTCAACCGTGCCTGGTGATCGAGCGTGGTATCGGCGGGTGGAAGGTACTGCCGAGGAGAGGAAGGCCAAGTTCTTTCCAGTCCACATCACATGCAACGCAAGCACTCTCCGTCGTCGAAAGGGCACTCAAGACCGCAAGAAACGACTCAAGGACGTTGACCTGGCGTCGATTCCGCGGTGGCTCGAGGATTTTGAGGTCCTGAACTTCAAGCATCCTCATGCGCTTTCGCTGGACACAACCGGGACCACACCACAAGCGGCCGCTGAGAAGATCCTGAAGCATGTTGTGGAGCTCTCGTCAAACCGAGTGGCTGGGCGACGCCCCGAGCCTGGCGGAGTCTAACCGGCGCATGCGGCTGCGTGTGCCCCGGCGTTGCATGGGGGGAAGTCCACCTGTCGCCTACTGTTGCAGCCGTTGTGTCATCGCTACCGCTACCCGTAGCATTCATCGGCGAGTTCTCGCTCGCGGTCTGGCTTACAGTTCAACTGCCTGCGGAGGGGCGGCCAGTCAGGCTATCGAGCGACGTACACTTCCGCACTGGCGCGGTGAATAAGAAATGGCCACCGGGTTTGACTGCCGACGCCACGCGCTGGATAACGACCTGCTGTGCGGCGGGTGGCAAAAGAAATAGCAGTCCAATTGCCACCACTCCATCAAACGCTTCACCACGGTAATTGGCGACACCATGCGCGAACTGTCGCCGCGCCAATGTTGGAACGATGCTGCGTGAACTGATTGACAACCGCATCCCATCCGTTGGACTGATCTATTGGCACGCGTTGCCTACTGACCTGCCGGTGGCTGCCACAGCTCTACCTTATTTCCCTCCGGGTCAATGACCCATCCGAACTTTCCGTACTCGGAATCGTCCACCTTTTCGAGCACATTACACCCTTCTTCGCGCAATACGTTTATCAACGCATGCAGGTCGTCTACACGATAGTTGATCATGAATGTCGCCGAACTGGACGCAAACTGTTCGCTCTTGTCCGAACTCACAGACCAAATGGTTGTTCCGCCCACCGGGGTACCATCGGCATCGGTCCAGCTAAACGCCGTGCCGCCCCAGGATTGCACATCAATGCCGAGGTGACGTTTGTACCACGCGTGCAGCGCGGGCGCATCCTTGGCCTTGAAGAAAATTCCGCCAATTCCAGTAACTCGTTTCATACACGCCTCGGGTGATAGATAGATGACTCAGAGATTAAAGCCAACCATGCGATAGTGCCACAGACCGACTGCGGTTACTACGGCAGCGACTGAGAAAAGCAGCAACGTTGTGCGTTCGACAACGTTACGAGTGCGCCGTTGCCAGACCAGCGCCGTGGCAAACGGTAGTGCCGCGCAAAAAATCGCGCCGACAGTCAAAAACGTGAGAACGACGCGAAGACCGTTCCGCATATGCTCCGCGGCACCAGTTTCCGGTGTGCTAAAGATCAGCACCGCAAACGCAAAGGCTGCAAGTGTGATTGAGACTCCCGCAGCAAGGAGGAGCCGCCAAGCCGGGTTCGCGAGGAGCGTGCTCCCTGTGCGATTTAGTACCCATCGCAGGCCTTGAACCACGGCCGCGCCGGCCAGCATGAAGCACGAGCCGACGATGAGAACGCCGTGAAGCATCCCTCGCTGCCACCATTGCATTCGGGTGAACACCGTCGGATCCAGCAGGGTGCCACCCATGGCAATTTGGATTTCTCCGCCTGCGTTTCTAAAAAATCCCAAGCGCAGATCCGTTTGCGGACCGTCCCGAACTTCGAAAACGTCATTCCCGATCTGACGACCAACAAATGTGCCGAGACCCCCTGGTGCGCGCATCGTGACAGTACTATCTCCGGCAAACTGCACCGGCGTGTCCAGCAAAAAGTATCCCGCGCGCTCCACTGTCGAAGTGCTTAGCAGTTCCGGGCGATACAAACCGGTGACGCCGAGCGACGTCGTCGGCTGCAGTACCACCGTATCCGCAACAAAGTACCGTTCCACGAATGCGCGTACCACGTCGCTCCGGAGATTCTGGAACGGGCCGCCTTGACGCATGGAGTGAACAAGGAATAGGCCCACGCCACTGGCAGGATTCATCCATATCGCCGAGAAGTGATGACGGGCGCCGGTATGATACAGACCGCGCACGCCCCCAAGATGTGTTTCAAACCACCCCAGGGCGACTCCGGGAACATCCGGATGACCGCGCCAGTGAGTGGCGTGCATGTTGCTCAGCGATCCCGCGCGCGCACCATTCGTGTTTAGCTGCGCAATGAGAAATCGACCCATGTCGGTTGCAGTTCCTACCATCGCGCCGGCGGGCGAAGGCAACAGAAAATCCTGGGCGTCATCCGTTCCTGCTGTTGCGATACGCTGCGACAGTTCGCTCGGAATGGGCTGTAGAAACGTGGAACGAGTCATTAACAGCGGCCCAAAAATTTCGCGCTGCACATACTCGGCGAACGGTAATCCACTCGCGCGTTCAACAACGCAGCCTGCGAGCGCCATCCCATGATTTGAGTACCGCAGTATTTCGCCAGGGCGGACACTCGCGCGCCAGTGCACTTGTTTCAGGTAATCACACAACGGCATGAGGCGCGCGCTGTCGTCAACACTCCCCTGCATGAATGGCTCGTCGAAACCATGCGTGTGCGTCAGCAGATCTTCCAATGTGACCGGACGCGAACCACGTCGCGTGGGTAAACGTACGTCAAGAAATCGCGTCACCGGAGCGTTTAATGCGACGTTACCACGCTCTAATTCCCGCATGACCGCGTCTGCAGTTACAACTTTGGAAAGTGAAGCGAACCAGAACACCGTAGAGTCAGGATCTACGCGACGAGAGCCAGCGGCGTCTTCCGCCCCATAACCTTGTGCGAATATTATGGCTCCGTCCTTCACGACAACCAACGCCAGACTCGGCTGCGATGAGCGTTTCAGATAGTCGGCAAACGCGGAGTCGACAAAGACTGCGATGTCAGATGCAGTGATTTCACGATAACGCGATGGAGTTTGTGCGTCCAAATCTCGCGCAGCCGTTGCTCCGAAGACCGCCAGGATCAGGGCAATTGGTCGGATCAGTCGTCTGCAACCAGCGGCAATCACTGCCACGACGATAGCCGGTACCACGCCATACATCGTATCGGCAGGGTCAAACGCGTACGGGCCGACACCATCACTTACGTGGGCAAGAATTGGCACACCTGCGGCAACCAGCAATCCCCAGCGCCATGCAGCTACCGGACGCCACCACGCCAGCAGCGCGCTGACAACGATCAGCGCTGTCCACAATGGGCGACGACTGTCGCTCGAACGGTCGAGTGTCGCGATGGCGATGCCGGCGGCAAACGCCATGGCGATAGTTTCCGGATTGCTCACCCAACTTCGAAGGCGTACGGCAATCATGTCAACACTGAGTGCCCAAACACATCCGATTAAGTATCGCTGACGCGGTATGCCTTCAGGTATTGCATTCAGCTCAGCCAGCATCGCCTCTGGCCACTCGCGTCGTGTCGGTGGCAGGAGTTTCCGGAGCAGTCCAATCAGCCATGTACACGTCACGTGGCGCTTCCCGGTACGCGCTGTTTAACACCTCGAGTTGCCCACGTACGTAATACGGCCCGCGCCTCAGGCGCTGCGCCACCTGCAAGTCGATACAGGTGACGTGGTGGTCGGCCACCAGGAATGGGTGTTTCCCATTGCACGTCCAGCCAACCCGAATCGGCGAGTCTGAGCAGCAACGGGTAGAGCGTCCCTGACGACAATTCGAGCGTGGTCATGAGCGCATAGCCGTGTTGCCATCGTGACGGCGCAGACACCAAGTGCTCCAACACGAGCTGGGCGGCCGGAGAGAATCGTGGAGGGGTGCGCATCTCTAAGTCTACATATATAGATTTAGAGTCGCAAGCTCACGGTTTCAAGGGTCGCTGGAACAGCGAGGTGTAGTTCCACGCCGGGCCCCATCGCCTGACAAAATTGAACCCTGCCGCCACAGCCAACCGATCGAGCTCCACCGGTCCTATGCGGTCCGGGTCAGGCCAATGTTCATGCACGGCGACGAGTCCGCCGGGTTCGAGTACGTTGAGTACGGACCGCAGGCACAGTTCCGGATCCTGCACTTCGCCGAGCACCGCAACAAGAAGGGCCCGATCAAAGCTTTGAGGCGCGAACGGGAGATGACGTGCATCGCCGGCCACAAAACCAATGTGGTCAGCGCTCTTTGAGAATAGATTCGCGCGTGCTCTGACCAGCATCTCCAATTGGACGTCAAACAGTTCCAGGCGACCGTCTGTAGTTCGGCGCGCCAGTTCACCACTGAAGAACCCCGATCCCGGACCGATTTCGAGTATGCGTGACGTGGCACTTACGTTGAGTCTGTCAGCAATCACTTCGGGTGTGATTAACCAGCGCCGAAGTGGATTATTGATAAGAAACGCAAGCTGGTGCGGGAATCGCGCGCGGAATGCGTGTGACATGGTGTGGGTGCTCGCCGTCGTTCCGGTGCCAGCCGTTTGATGTCTCACGACGGCCGATCGTATCCGCACGTTTCTTATTTATTCGTGCACTGGTCATAATGAAACGATGTACCCGACGTGGATAGGCATGGGGTTTCGCTGCACTCCAGTACGCGCACTTGGTTGTGCGCGCTGAAACGCACAAACAGCACGCCCACTACTCCAACCGCATCGCCATGGCAGGGTTGATCTGCATTGCATACCGCGCCGGATGCCAACTCGCGAGCGCGGTAATCGCGAGGAATAACACCGCAGTTCCAACAAAGCTTGTGGCGTCGGTTGCACTGAGTCCGGCCACGAGAAATGTCGAGAGCACTCGCGTGGCGAATGCTGCGAGAACCAGCCCTGCCGTCACACCGATGCCAACCAGCATCAGCGCGTCGCGAATGACCAGCGCGACGATGGTACGGCGTGTAGCGCCCAACGCGCAACGGACGGCAATTTCGCTCGTGCGGCGGCTGACGTTATAAGCAATGATTGCATACAAACCGAATGCTGCGAGCAGGAGACCCATTAATCCGAGGCCACCCAATATTGCGGCCCCAATGCGACTCGGCAGTAACGCGAAAGCGACGGCCGTGTGCATCGTCATAACATCCACAGAAATGCTCCGATCCAGCGACCCGACCGCTTCGCGCAACGATGCAAGGTGGGTTGCCGGGTCACCGTTGACCCGCACATACAGAAATCCTATGTCGCGTCGTGCAGGCTGCTGGGCCAAGGGCAAGTAAATGGCTGGTCTTGCCTCCTCACCAAGGGTGCTGTACTTGCTATTCGCCACAACACCAACGATCTCGCGCTCAACCGGCATTTTCTCGTCGACATAGCGGAAGCGTTTCCCCATCGCGTTTCCGCCGAGATACTTGCGCGAAAATTCTTCATTCACAATGACGGTGTTTGGTGCGCCTATGCGATCTCGGCTCGCGAAATCACGGCCAGCCAGCTGACGAATGCCGACGGTGCCAAAATACCCGGCGCCAACCTCCATCTCTGCGAATTCAATATGTTGCGGTTTGGGCTGTCCCGAAAAGTGCGCGCTGCGACCACTGCTTGACCCCGCATTCACGGTCAGCGGCACGAACGTGGCGAAGGTAGCGGACGCCACACCCGGTAGTTCTTGCGCCCGAAGTGCAAGCTGCGCTAACCGTTCGCTTTGATCTTCGGTGGCGCGCCCCCGATTGAATCCTATCTGCAGAACAACAACGCGGTCCACGTCGAATCCCGGACTCATCATTTCCGACTGCTGCAGGTTTCGCACAAAGAGTAGGGCCGTCACGAGCAGCATGGTCGACACCATGACCTGACAACTGAGCAGAAGTCGCCGTGTTGTAAAACGTCGACCAACGCGGACAGTGGTATCTCGCTTTAACGCGGGCATAAGTGATACGCGCGTCGCGCCCAAAGCCGGCAGAAGTGCGTATGCAAACATCTTTACGAATACAAGAGCAAGCGCAAAGAGAAGCACCGGCGTATCGAGTGCGAGATGCAGTTCTACGGGCATCGATATCGGAAGCGTCCATGCATTAATCATCCGCATCGCCAGGGCACTCAAACCGAGACCTGCGAGTGTGCCAATGAGCGCAAGCCAGAAGGCTTCGACCATTAGCTGCTGCACAACACGGATGCGCGTTCCGCCCAGTGCCAACCGTATTGCAATTTCCGGCCGTTTCGCGGCACCGCGCGCCAGGAGTAGTCCCGCCACATTCCCGCAAGCAATGAGGAGAACGAGGACAGATACCACAGAGACCATGCCGAAAAAAACAGCAAGCGTTTTCTGCCTGTTGTCAACGAGCGATCCTATCCGGCCAAACTGCTGCACGCCACCGAATGTTGAATCGCCCTCGGCGCGAGCGAGTTGCTTGTCGAGCATGTCGAGAGCAACGCGGGCTGACGATACCGTTTGGTCTGGCTTCAGTCGACCAATAAGCTGCAACATCCCCGAAGATGAAGACTCGTACTCCGGCGTGAGCGCGCGATTCACCGGAAGGTATAGCGATGGGGCAATGCCCAGCCCCGCGACGGTGCGACTCTCCGGCGCCAGGACCCCAACTACCCTGTACTTCGCGCCATTGATTGATAAGGACCTCCCAACCACTGCCGAATCAGCGCCCAGATCATGTTGCCAAAAAGTGTAGCTAACCACCGTCACACGTGGATCGTGTTCGGCGCGAGCCTCCTCGGTCGTGAACCCTCTCCCGCGGGAGATTGGCGGTCCGAGGACATCGAAGAAATTTGCGGTGACGACCATTGGCATGATGGAGACGGCTTCATCGCTCCGAAACCAGTTGGCCCTCCGGTCGACCGTAAAGCCGACCACATGCTCCAGAATTCCACTGGAGTCAAGGTCGCGCCATCGCTGATAGCTCGCGTGGCTGGAATGACTAACACGCATAGAGACTAAACCACCGGCATCCCTGACATCCGGAGTCGCGAACAAGAACTCCTTTGCTAAGCTGAACACCGCAACGTTTCCGGCAGCACCTATCGCAATGGAGATTGTCGCGGTTAGGAGAAGCTTAGGTTCGCGCAATAATCCGCGCAGCGTGTACAGAAGATCGCGGAGAAGGTTCTCAACAGGGGCTACGCCGCGTGAGTCGCGCGATTCTTCCGTTAACTGTGTAACACGGCCGAAGGCGAGAATCGCCTCGCGACGTGCGTCGTTAGGCGGCTTGCCGTCACGAATATTCTCTTCTATCAGTTCGTCCAAATGACTTCGGAGTTCCCGTTCAAGTTCCGCATCCACTCGCTGCCGGTGCACGAGGGAACGGATACGCAGTCGCAGGACATCCAGCCAGCGCGTGTTCACTTTAACGCTCTTGCCAGTGCATCATGCGTTGCGCAGCGTCAGGCGAATTGCCGCCGAGAGGCGCTCCCACTGGTTGAGTTCCTCTTCGAGCTGCTCACGACCCGCGCGCGTGATCGAATAGACTTTGGTATCTCGCCCTGATTCTGCGGTCTGCCAATCACCGCGAATAAATCCCTGCTGTTCGAGCCGATGCAGCGCTGGGTACAGGGAGCCCTGTTTGATTTGAAGTACTTCGTTTGAAACTGCTTGGATGCGCTTGGCAATGGCCCACCCATGACGCGGCTCAGTGGCAACTGACTTGAGGATCAGCACGTCAAGGGTGCCTTGGATCAGATCAGATGGTCGCACGGGGGAAGGGATTGACAGTAGACGATCTACAATTATGCCTCGATAATCTACAATAGATGGTCCGGATGTCAACCGGCGCCTTCGGCACTCGCATCGCGCGCCGTCTGTTGGCTCGAGGAGTCAAAGTTCGGGGCGTCTCACGTGACGTCGGTAAGCTGGAATATCACGACGCTGAGAAGACTTATGGCTAGGCGAACGGGTTCTGCACATCGAGCTCCGGGAACAGCGAGAAGTCGCGATCGCGGGTGAGGAGTGCTTCGACACCGTGCGCGACGCAGATCGCAGCGATACGCGCGTCGTGCACAACCGCACCGCGCACGCGGGGGCGACGCACGAGACCCGAGAGCACGCCGGCGAACCCGTGCGACTCGCCGAGGAGCCGAAGGGTCGGCGCGGCGAACCACGCTTCCAATTGCGCCCATGCCTGCTGCGGCGTGCTCGCGGTATGCTGCCAGATCCTGGGATTGGTGACGACGCTGAAGAACTCGTACACGCATGGCCAGGGGATCGCCCACGGGTCGCGCCCCTCGGCCAGTTCGCGCAGACGGTCCTGCGCCACGGTGTGCTCGGCCACTTCACGGCGATGGGCATAGACGAGGACGTTGGTGTCGACGGCAATCATCGCCGATCCCCGTAAATCGCATCACGCAGGTCGGGCCACGACATGCGCTCGAGCGGGTTCTCATCGCGCGCGTCACCGACGCTCAGATCCGGCAACCGGTACGTCGTCGGTGCGTCCTCCGCGGCGAGCACCCGACGAATGCCCTCCTCGACCACGGCGCGCAACGGTATGCCCGATCGTTTCGCATGACGCTTGGCCCGCGCCAGTAATGCGTCGGCAATGTCGATGGTAGTTTTCATGCAGTACAGCATACCCATATTGGACAGTATGGGCAAGCTTGCTCGGAATCAGCCGTTGTCGGCTCCGCGGCGGGATCCCGTCGGCGCCGGAGGCCGCGGTGCGTGGCAGGCGCCACGGCCTCTTCCGGCGTGAGGCCTGATCCGGGCTCCCCCTGAGCAGACACCGGCCATGTCAACACTTCATTGCCGGCGTCCGGACCGCGCCTAACAAATCCGTCGCGGCGGACCTCAAGACCGTTGGTGTGCAAGATCCTGATTCATATTTCGCTAATCAGCCAGGTGATGAATACCTTAACAAACTCGTGGCTAGCGAGACATTTATCGCCATCGCTGCATTCAGCGGAGACCGAGTCGTCGGCGGATTAACCGGCTACGTGCTCCCTAAGTTCGAACAGCAGCGCAGTGACCCCTATATCTATGACCTCGCTGTGGCCGAGGACTGGAGGCGTCGAGGCATTGCCACCGAAATGATCGAGTCGCTGAGAATCGCTGCAGCAGATCGCGGAATTTATGTCATCTTCGTTCAGGCAGATTACGGTGACGATCCCGCGCGGTCGCGCTGTACACCACGCTCGGAACGCGGGAAGATGTCATGCCCTTCAATATCCCGCCTGGCAGCGGCGCGGCCTGAACAGGGAAACACCTCACTGCCAGGCGGGACCATTCTTCGCAACAATGGCGCTCGCCGCGGCTGCTGCTCCGCTACTGGCAGCGATACGTCATGGTGATCACATCGTCTACGATGCCCGACACCACGGCGCGGATTTCTCCGGCGCGGTAGCCGCTTACGCAGGTGACGTCAGACTCGAGCGGAACGATCGTACTAACCATCAGATGTGTGGAGTCGCGAATCGCGCCATTGACCACCGAGATATAGCTGCCATTTACGCTAAGCCGGTCGGCGCGTCGCCCCGGACGCGAACTAGTATTGGGTACGCCGAGAGTGTCAACAAGAGTGAGGGTCACGTTGCGAATCCGGGTGATGATGCCGCTCTCGGCGGCGCTCGCTAGCTCTGTGATCTCCGTGATCCGCTGAACGACTTCGGCCGTTGTCGCATCCGTGGCGCGAATCTCCGCGAAGCCCCTCGCCGAAATGCGCTGGAACGCGCCAGGCGACGTCACGGTCCCTACCAAATTCTCGTGTGTAAATCTGACGCCGAAGCGGCCGCCGAGATCCTGAGTACGCGTCACCCCGCTTAGCGTCTGCTGAGTGGACCCGGGGCCGGTGAGGCATCTTCCGACCGTCCATGAGTAAGTTAGATCGACGGGAACACCGAGCGAGTTGCGATCAGAGACTCCCGTGGAGTCTGGAGCGCACGACAGACGCGTGCTGGATAAGGCAGAGGATAGGCCCATCACCTGCACGTCCGAGAGGGGCCCGAATTGTGCCGAAACCGATGTTCTGGAGACGCTCGTCATCAACTCCGACAATTCCAGTGTGGCCAGCTGAAGACCACGATTGCTGATGAAAACACCCTGAATGTTGCAACCAACCAGCATCAAGCCGGACGCGCAAACTAGTAGCCATGTCGCGAATCGCATTGGTTCGTCTCCGGGGGTAAAACGTCGAAGCCGTGGGTCAATTGAGGTCTGACCCTGGACGATTTTATCTAACACTTCACATTGGCGATCCCCCACAGGGGGGTACCCTGCGGCATTGCGCCAGATATAAGGCTTGAACGCTGGTCGACGCACTCTCACCGTGGGATTCACAATTAGAATTTCGCCCACAGCGTCTCAGAACCCGACCGTGCCAGGCTGCCCGTCCCCAAGTTTGCAGGCGTTGTAGTTCAGTTTCGTGAGCCCAAGAATATCGCGCGCGACTTGAGTAGTCCGCTTCACCGTGCTCGACGTCGAGTCGTAACGGCACCGACACTTCCCAACCGTCATAACTACGTACTGTCGGCTTGAACCCGGTTGCCCACAGGTATGCTGTACTTGAACCGGTGATCCACGTCGTTCCGCGAAGCACCGGCCACTTGCCGGGGCGGTAGAGGCGGACGCCGTTCCGCTCTGATCGGACGCGTATCGCGATTAGGCGGAGGCCGTAGTGCCGCTCGCCCCACCCTCGCGCCATGCTGAGTACAACGCGCCGCTCGCGCCACTTGCGCCTGCAGCGGCTGCAGCTAAATACAAGGCGCAAACTGCCCGTTGAACCAGGCAGCCTTCGGCTCAGAACCGAAAACTCACAGCCCTGGCCCAAAACGGGCCTCGCAATACAGGCAGGCCCGTGCGACCGGCTGATTTCAGGGCTCAAGCCGGAGACTCACCCGCCTCCAGCCAGCTCCGGACGCAGCAAGGGACGGTTGTACCGCACGACCCCACGGCCGCTGTACGAGCCAGGACCGCGTTCGGAGGAAACACCACCGGCCGTCCATCGATCAACTTGCCTGAGATCAGCATGCGGGGACCGACGCGTTCGCCGGACCGGATCGTGCTTCGCAGTTCAACGATCGAATCGAGGCTCGAGCTCCCGACGTCGCGGATGCCCGTGACGCCATTGGCCACGAACAGCGGGAGCGAGACGTCCGGGCTTCCCGGTGAGTCGGGATCAATGACGTGCGTGTGCATATCCCAGAGGCCCGGGATGAGGTACTGCCCCTGAGCATCAATGACTCGCGCGTTTCGCGGTACACTAACCTGGGAGGCACTGCCCACGCTCGTGATTCTGTTTCCGGAGATCACGACACGCTGGTCCCCAAGCGTGGCACCGTCGCGAACATTGATCACGGATACGTGATCGAAGACGAGGACGTCACCCCGTGGCTGGGAGTTCGAGCATGCCGCGAGGCCCACCAATGCGAACAGTCCTGCAACGCGCACGAGCCGCATGATCGGTTCCTGTGTGGTGAGCAATGTTGCCGGGCGTGTGCCGGTCGCGACTCACGGCCGCAATCCGCCTAACGCTCGCAGTTGCACCTGAACGTACCAGCGGACCGCTGAATGCGCACCAGCATTGGGGCCAGGTCCTCGGGCTCAAGGCCCAAGGCGGATTTAACAGAGGCCTCGAACGAGGGCCAGAGGCGTTCGCGTGCTGAAGATCATTCCTTTCGTTCAAAAAAGCTGTCTCACCTCTACGCGAGTCGGCCTCAGCGGCCAGGAATGGCGGTCGCTTCCCTGCCCCATGGCCCGGTTTGTGGCAGCGATCGGCGACCCGGCTCGCGCCGGCGACTCTCCGACAGCAGATTTGACTGCGTCACTACAGCGCAGAGAACAATGTCGGGAAAGAGACAGGAGCGGCGTGAGCGAGCTGCCGCAAACAAACAGGAACAGGAGCGGCGCGAGCGTGGACGCGTTTGGAAGTCGCGCGCGCTCATGGCCCTCGGCGCTCTGGCGTTGATCATGCTCGCCGTCGTCGCTATACGGCGGCCTGCCAGCGACGGCGGACGCGTGTGGTCAGAAGCTCACGGGCATTGGCACGATCAATAGTCGTCGATTACGGCCGTGATCGCCGGCGCTCCCGATCGAGTGAAATATCAGCTCGACTCCATGACCGAGGATCAAGTGGTCCGGGTAGCATCAGACGCAGTGCTTCCACGGGTGCAGGCCCCGCTCGGCCGGGCCAAAACGCGTGAGGATTTTACAGCGGGCGCGCGATTCCTCTAGCCCTCTGCCGGAAATGTTCGGGCAACATCAGCGTGGTTGGATTTTGCTGCGGCGGCGGCATGGTGAACCTTCTTGCCACGCAACTTGGCAGCGACCTCTCTGCCGGCATCGCATTTTATGGTTCGTCGACTGACTTGGCCGAGGTGCCGAAGATCAAGGCTCCGTTGGTTATTGAAGCCGCGGGGACGGACGAGCGGTAGAGCGCGCGTTCCGTCGATCGACCGACAACTCCAGCTGTATGTTAGTCGAGGAGAGAGGAGGCGAACCACTCGGGCGCTTCGGCCGCCGCCGTGACACGATGCACCCGAACGCTCTGGGAGCCAACGCTCAAATCCACGAGGACGGCATACCCTTCGCTGCCAGGCGCCTGGCGTACAAACCACCGCAACCACTCGACATCGGCCGGATGCTCGACCTGCCGCTTCCTACGGGCAACCGCGGGCGGGTCCTTGCGATTGACCGACTTCCACTCAAGTACCGCCCGGGGGAAGTGTACGGCGCGCCCTGTACCATCCCAACAAGTCATCCCCGATGCGGGCCACAGGACGACGTCTTTGCACACATCGGGATCCCGCCGCTTGTGCGGTCGGTCGCGCCGCTGGGGTACAGCAACCTCGATACCGATCTGTCCGGGCATCGATAGGTCCCGCCCACTGGCGAGCGTTGGCAGCAAGTGCGTGAGCACGAACCCAGAAACGATCTCCCGTTCTCGCGCGAACGCCGGAAGCGTGGTGTTCGCAAAACTGGCGAAGGCTTCACGTAGCTGCGCCTCAATCATGTCCTCATGTCCGCCTAACGCCCAGCCTCATCTGCGCCACACCCAATAGAATTTCTGTGGCACAGCCACGGCGGCCAACCATCTGAGTGTGGGTCGACTGTTGCAAGCTCTGTTTGCGCCTCAGGCAAGGGATGCTCGATATTGAACTGCGTCAAGTACGCAGCTTTCGCGAAGCGAACCAGGAAGCACAAATACTTTCGGTTCTTCTCGAAACTTGAACACGCGATAAAGCTTAAACTGCTGCGGACGTTCTGCGGACACGGCAACCTCCGTTCTGCTCGCGAAGAACGGTGTCATCACGCCAAAGCTCGTGGTCTTGACTTCAATCAGTCGCTCTCGTCCGTCCGGTTCGAAGGAGAGAATGTCATATCCCAGGCCGTCACCGCGTGTCTGTGAAACGTGCTCGATGCGTTCAGCCAACTCACGGTGGCCGGTCTCCCATAACCGACGGTGCTCGACATTCAGTGCGAAAGCCTCACCGGCTTTACCCAGCGAGGCATTATGGGCGTCGCGCTCCAGATAGTTGATGCCGCGTCGAGGAGTCAATGTCGGCGCAGGACGCTCGTACGTGCGGTTCCGCTCTCGCTCACTTGTCGGCGGCGGAACGAGAATATCTGCGAGCGATCGCACGACTGGAAGAACGGGCGCTGGAGCCTCAACAATGACTTCTGCGGCACTCGCAAGACTCGTATGACCCTCCAGCCGCGCCGCCACTTCTTCCTTCAAGAGCGCCTGATAGTTGCTGCGCGGCTTGTAGCCGTCGATATACGGAAACCCCAGCTCGATAAGGACGGAGCTGATGTTTGCGTGCTTGAACTCAACGGCACCGGACGAGCGTCCTTTCAGACGCTCCTGAAGGCGGCGGTTGTGCTCCTTCTTGTTATACGGTTCACCGCGAAGCTCATGCTCGAGCATGGCAAAATAGTCCGCTACCGTGGCGGCCACCTCTTGCAACGACCAGTCTTCAGCCACGATCGTGAATCATTGAAGGATCAAGTGATGAAGCCTAACGCCCCAGCGTTCAGCCGCGGCGGTTTTCAACAAAATGCGGCAGACGGTCGCAGCCCGCCAGCCGCCATGCTCGCCGCCGCCGTCGACTGCAACGCATCGTTAGACCTCACCCGCGGCGGCCCTTTGGATGAGAGAGTCGAGCGCACGCGACTCCCCTCCGAGATGGATCATCGCGTGGCAGTTGGCGCAGACAATGGCCAAGTCGCTAAGAGTTGTTTCAACCACTGTGTCCGAACTGGACAAGGGAGTCCGGTGATGCACCTGCGCGTATCCTTCACCGAGCGGACCATATTTTGCAGCGAAATCGAAGCCGCAACCAGGCACCTCACACCTCAATGGACCTCTCTCGATAGCGAATCCAAGCTTCGCATCCCTCAGGGTTCGTTCGCGAGAACGGTGGCGCACAATCCTATACTGGACCACTCCCTCTAGTGCTCGGAGCTCAGGGTCGGCCATTTGTATCGTCACGGATCCCGAAGTGTGCTCTGACCAAAGCTGCTCGAGCTCCTGCCCTGCGGCTTGGGAAATCGATGTGCCCGACGCTGGTGGCGACCAATAGGAATCCGCGGCGGGGCCTGACGGAAAGTCGCGCGGATCCAGAAGTTCATCGCTGTCCGGATCGAGGAACGTGTCGATCGCAAACCACACGTAGTTGGTCAGGTCACCTGACTGTGCCCGCGCGTCATCCCAGTGCGGGAGTTCCTGCACTGGGCGGACGGTCCAGCCGGAGAGCATGAGACCGCGCGGTTCGTTCCCCTGCTTGAGCAGGAATACCCGCGAGCCTACCGGAATATTCTTCGTGTTTCCTGAGCTCCAGCGCTGCTCGACGCTCTCGCCGGCCCGGACGCGCGTCATGACGCTGTCTCGGTCAACCCAGTTCCAGTTGTCCGCATTCCAAGTGAGGATGTAGGTCGACACGGCAGGTTGAAAGAATGGTCGATTAAGGTCTAGCGCCCTAGCTTTGCTGCAAGAGCATCAAATAAATGCGAGCGAAGCGAGCTACCGCAGCGCCCTTGTCGGCAGCAGCGCACGTTATATCGCAGGCGCACCGAGGACGCTCCCTACAGTCGCAGCTAGATCATTGTACGATACAGGCTTGGAGGCAACCTTGGTAAGCGAGCTCAACGCGATGCGCTTCTGCGCGCCAAAGTGTGCATCGAGAGTACGCGCCGACGCTACATAGAAGCGCCACTGGGTGAGGTCGAGTGGATCGAGAGTCGCCTTGTCTTGATGAGCAAGGAGAGCAAACACGTAGACGTCCGCCGTCCGACAGGCGGAAGCCGCCGACGTATTCGTAGCCGCATCCCATCCACGCTTGGGCGCGATATCGAAACCGATGCTCGAGTACCTCCGCTGCGACCAACTCTGAAGGTAAGCCGCAGACTTGACCTCGATGCGCACGCCGGCGTCGGTGCGGAGGTCGCACGCATCCCACTCGGCGCGGACGTCGGCGCCCGCGCCCGTCGCTTTCGCAACGAGAAACTCCGCAAGAATGCCACGCAGCGCGTTTCCAGCGAGATCAGAGGCGGCCCACTGCCAGAATGCAGTCAGATCGAAGCCGACAGCAATACCGGCAGAGTGAAATGCCTCCGTACCGGTACGTCGCGCAACGATAACGGCTGGAAGTAGGCTTTCCGTCATGACTCAATCCTCTTGCGGTATAACGAAAACGTTCAGTGGCAGCCGAATCAAATAAAGCGCGCGCAGCGCGCCATCAACAGATCGGCTGGTCAACTGCGACCGGCGTTAGGCATCATGACGCTCGAAAGCATGATGAACGGTCATTTGCCGAGCGTTGACGTATCCATCCTCTGGTTGCGAGCTCGAATAAAGCCCTCAGCCTGATGGCGGTACGACCTATATGCGTCGATGCTAGTTGGAACTGGAGAGTCGTCAAACCCTGTGAACGGCATGAAATACTTTGTTGCGGAAAAGTCGTTAGTTAACAAATCTTGCAGCAAAAAAAACTCAACGTATCCTGGAAAGTCGCGAAACAGCGCAAAGAAATCGCTGTATCGTTCGAGCGTATCAGTGAGGGGACTAGTTCCGCCGTTATAGTAGCGGCGAATGCACTCCACAGTCGGATCGAAACGATCTCTGATCTTTGCGCTGATCCCGCGTGCTCCGTTGATAGTGGTGGGCGGGGATCTGCTGGGTAATGTGGCTCAGCCGCTTGTGGCCGACGAAAGTGGGGATGACGGAATCGCTCGACAAGAAAAACTCACCGCGCTCAGACCTGTTATGCAGGTATGCGTGCGGCGTAGGCAATAGCTCGAACATTTCGCCACTTGGTAACTGCTTGCTCCAGAGATACTGGTGATACGTGCGGAGTCTTGGGCTGTGTGAGTCTGGGTCCATGTCCCGAGCGTCCGTTCGGAAATCGAAAGTGACATCAAATTGGTTCGGACGGACTCATAAGCTGCCTTGGCGAGCGGAAAGCCGGCTAAATGTCCGATTCGGGCACAAACGGTGTACTGCAATAGGCGACGACACAACTCCACTCTGGATGATGCCTAAAGTTTAGCTGCGCTGCGACCGATGACAATTGTGCGAGCGCAGCGAGCATACAGTGGCCCGGCCGGCAGCTCCAGCGCGAGCTAGGTGCCGATCGTGAACGTGCCGGATTGTCGGATTCTGTAGCGCCCCGGCCCCATGCGCTCAAGAAATCGACGCGCGAGTGAGTAGGACGACGAGCTATTTCCTGGCAGGGTCAGGTCCGCCATCGGAGTACCGACGTCCTTCCAGCGTCCGGGGTAGTGAGCCTCGAGCCAGTCTGCGACCTCCTGAATGGAGCGTTCGCCACCGAGTGACGTCATCGCCTGCCAGATCGCTTCGGCCTCAGTTCTCACATCGTTGATCATGTGTCCCCTCTGTAAGTGGAGCGCCTAGCGCCCCGCACGCGGCGGCGGCTCTTGCCCATACTCTACTGGCCGCCGGGTGCTGCGGCCAGACCCACAGCACCGCCACGATGTGCGCTGTTAAGCGCCACTAAACGATACGTGCGCGCAGGCGAACGCCTCTCTATCCGCTCTGTGGCGCACGGGAGGGGAAGAACGCGCGGAGTAGGCGGTTCGCGGGCCTACCTACTCCCAGTCGCCCAGCTCCCGCACCCACTTGTCCCGCCGCTCACAGAGGGACCGCAACTGCGTCACAACGTCCCGGTAGTCACTCGCGACAACCGTGTCTCAGAATCGGGGGAGCGTCATGAGTCGCCTTTTGTTGTGGCCGAGGTGTTCTCGTGATGCGGCGATCATCAGTACGCAGAAGTCATTCACTTG
The DNA here is from genome assembly GCA_041749115.1 of Gemmatimonadaceae bacterium. GTDB lineage: Bacteria > Gemmatimonadota > Gemmatimonadetes > Gemmatimonadales > Gemmatimonadaceae > JBGTBX01. The sequence goes on along the minus strand of JBGTBX010000441.1, from coordinate 1,247 downwards.
AGCTAGCTCTTCTGCGATAAGCCACAGAGGTTCGTAAAATCGTTCTGGTTGAAAGAGGTAGTCTCCCCTGGCAAACAGCTTCCTTCCTCGTCAACCAGAAAGGCGTTCGCCCAGAAAAGGGAATCGTCGGGAAGGTGCATTAGCGTCCAAGCAGTGAGCTGAAAGACCGCCTAACTTTCTATTGGACGGCTGGTGCGCGAGCTGCGGCAAGAAGATCGCGGATCTCGGCGATTGAGCGTAGTCGTCCGCCGTAGTGCGCTACCGCATGACAGTTCGGACAGATTGGCACGAGATCGGTGCGAGGGTCTACCTGCCGGGCGTCTTGCACGCCAGATAGCGGATTGAGATGATGGACATGGATCAGCTCAGAGAAGTCAGCTCCGTAGGCGTCTTCGAAGCTCATCATGCAAGCGATACATCGCGCGCCGTGCAGTTCAAGGCAGGCAATTCTCGCTGCTGCGCTCCGCTCCACCACGTTCACTGTCACTAAGCGACGCATGCCTTCGGGGTACGACTCAGGGACTTCTACCGGTAGGCGAGACGTCTCGTCAGTCATTAGGAGCTTCCTCACCGTAAACCCAAGTTCGCGCAGCTTCTTGACGACGTTCGCTTCGCCGCCCTTGAAGTTGTTGAGGCGACCATCGGTACCGTACTGGATGCCAAGGGCTACACCCGCTATAGCCTTGGAATCGTATTGACGACTCTTGTGAAGAACGTACCACCACTTCGCGTGCCAGAACCCATGGTGCGTAAGGAATGCATCGCGACCCATCTCGTCGAATTGTGCAATAGCGGCGAGGACGGCGTTCCGATCAGACAGAGCCGAGATTGTTGGCATTGCGATGTTCGTTGACAGCCGTTTAACGTGGCGGCTCACTTGCCGGACCCGTCAACCAAGCCGGTCCGCCCGGCACGGGCCTCTGACATTCTACGGAGCGCCGGACGGGACGGCCACCCCCGCGGCCCGGCCAAGTTATGCGGCGCAATCGCGCGATCACTTCTGCAACTTGTACATCACGGCCCACACGTCATGCAGCGCATGCTCGTAGGCTGCTCCCGTCCTTCCCTGATGCCGGGCCACTTCGGACTTGAAGTTGTCGTACGCCGTCTCTTCGGCTACCCCTGCCAGCACCTGCGACCACACTGGCTTTGGCACGACAATGCGGAAGGCATAGTCGGTTACGGCGGACTCCTGAACCTCACAGTGGCCGAGCAGGTCGGGAAACCGCTTCCTCAGGGCTTCGAGG
>JBGTBX010000440.1:0-10106 GCA_041749115.1 Gemmatimonadaceae bacterium | reverse complement strand
GCGCACCGATCCAGCGACAGTCTTCAAGAACGTCTGACGCGCAGCAACGGCTTGGGGCGCGCATGGGGCGCGGCGTGGCGTGGCTTCGCCATGAGCCCCGGCTGGCAGCGTTTAGCGCCTGGCGTCCGGATAAGAGTACGAGAAGTCGCGAAGGATCTTTCGGTCCGATCACCCCGAGGTGGAAAGTGCTTCCGTCGTTTATTGGGACCCATCACGTAACCGGCGCTGTCGCGAATTGATCCCATGATCTTCCTCCGATCCCAGGTGCATTAACTCGAAGGGCGGAAGTGCTTGTTTCAAGTGGCCACAAAGAGGGCCGAATCAGGAAAGACTGCCGCTGGCGTGAAGGATCGTTCTGTCAGTGAAGCAAGTGTGTTGCAGAACGTTCAAACGTCCAGAGGAGAGCGTCCGACGTATGGTTGCCTGGGCTGCTAAGTGGAGCCCAACGACCGGATTGGCAATCCAGGCGGGAAGCCTCGTTGCCAATCCGTAGCGCCGCCCTTACGCTGAGCGGCTCACGGCTGCGGCACTAGCACGAAGGGCAGTGGAATCATCTGCTTGCAGGAGACGCCCGCTGCGTCACTTGTTCAACAGAAACCGTCGCATCTCACGCACAATGATGCTCTGTTGCGTCGGATCAAACAGGAATTCACTGTGGCTTGTACCATGAAGCTCGACTACGTATCCCTCTTTCATGTCTTTCCGGAAATGCTCGACCTGACGCGGCACGATGAATCTGTCGTAAGCATTCCAGCGAGCTTCTATTTTGCTTCTCGTTGATGCATCGATGAACGGTGTGAGAAAAGGACTGCTGCGATACATCACATTGAAACTAAGCGCCGGCGCCGTTACCTTCGTGTAGTCAGGGTCAGAGGCTTCCGCCTCCTTCTGGATAATTGCCGACACTGACATCGACCACTCTGGTGGCGGTTCACATGATCCAGGTGTGTCGAACTCTGCACAGGCTTTCTTGGCAATCTCACGGTTACTGGCACGATCCCACGTCGCATCGAGATATACCAACCGCGCTGTCCGTTGGGGATGAAGCGCGGCAAATCGAGTCATCTCGTCTCCAGCGATGGAATATGCGACCAGCGTGGCGCGGCGGATGTTCAACGCGTCAAGGAAACCGCGAATATCATCCGCTAAAGTACCGGTGTCGTAACCGGACGGTGGCGTTGCAGACGGTTCTGTCCCACGTCTAGTGAGTCCCAGAACATGAAAACGGTCCGTGAAGTGCGGTGCTAACGTGTCGAAGACATGCGCGCCGCCCATCAGTGGCCCCAAGAAGAGCATCACATCTCCTTGGCCGCCCCAATCGACATAGTGAAGCCTGAGGCCATTGATCGTTACGAAGAGGTCTTGAGCGCTTGGAGTACTCGATCGTTCGTTCTTCTGCGCGAACGCGGGCACCGCCAGCAGTAACGTCGCAACTAACAGCGTGCAGAAAAGACCACCTGAGACTCTCTGCGCGGTAGTCAACAGGCCACACAAGTTGCCGAAAGCTGAGTGCGCCAATCTGTGCCCCCATCAGCAATGATCGTCACCGAGCCTGAACTTCTTTCGAGCCCTATAATACTTATACGTCAGATGCTCGTGCCCCTACCGGAAGGAGCCAGTTCCTGTGTAGTCGCCAAGGGTATCCGATTCGACCGCCTAGACGTCCGACGCCCATCGCGGGTGCGCCAGGGCGTGGCTCATCTTCGTTGATGACCTTTATCTTGATTTCTGCCAGTAGTCGCAGTCGGGTGCGATTCATCACCGTTGTTTCACCTGCCTAATGGCGTGGCACGACGCCCAAGTTCAGCTGCCGTGTGGCAGCGGGACCAGAGCCGTTGCCAACGAACTGCGCCGAGACTCGCAAACGTAGGCTTCAGCTCGGAAGGTGACCGGGGGCTGCTGGGACGAGTGCGTGGCGCCCGCTTCATCCGCTACAGGCCGACCGCAACCCCGATCACGAACAGAACCATCGGCTTCACCGCTGCCCCGGCCCAAAAGCTCGTCAAACGTCAATGGCAGCCGCCAAGTGCTCCTCCTGTGTGGCCGTTGTCAAGCCATTCGCACGTATGGCCGGAGGGCTAGCTATCTCTAGGCAGTCCGAAGTACATCCAGAGGGACGACACGGAGCGCACGTCGCGCGGGGACGACACACGCGACCACCGCTACGGTGCCGAGGACGAGCGCCGCTGCGGCGAGCGTCGGCACGTCCATCGGATGCACCCCCAGCACATAGCTGCCGATCAGACGGAGAGCAGCGATTGAGCCGACGACGCCACAAAGCAGGCCGACGACTACGTAAATTCCGGTCTGCCGGAGGACCAGCAGCAGAATCTGTCGGCCTGTGCCTCCCAAGGCGATCCGGATCGCAATCTCCTGAATTCGCGCACCGACGCGGTGGCTGATCACTGCGTAGACACCAATAGCCGCCAGCAGCGTTGCCACCGCCGCTGAGATCGCCAAGAGCGATGCGTTGATGCCCACTTGCCAGTAACCTCCGGAGCCGTTGAGCCGCTCAGTCAGCTCGAACGGCCCGTTCCATATCGGCAACTCCGGATCAATGGCGTGCACGTCACGCCGCAGTCGTTCGGCGGCGACAGAGAGCGGAAGATCGGTGCGCACGATCACCCATGCGCTCTGTGGCGGTGCTTGGCGCAGCGGAAGGTAGATCATCGGCTCGAATCGCTGTCGAGCCCGGTTAGGATCGTTTTGCAGTACGTTCGAAGCCACGCCAACGATGGTGATCAGAGAGTCGGTGTTGCCGTCCCTGAAGAGAATGCTTCGGCCAACGGCGTCACGTCCCGGCAAGAACTCATCGATAAATCGCTCGTTAACGATCGCAACCGGAACGCCGCGACCGTCATCTCTGGCGTCGAAATCGCGCCCGGCGATCAGCGACGCACCGACGGTCCGAAAATAATGAGGACTGACGGTCAATGTCGCGACGACTGGCCCGTCCACTTCGCCGGCGTGGACGCCTTCCACGACAGCGCGCCGTCGCGGCGCGCTGCCGGTTGGCAGAGAAGTGGCCAACGCCACAGACTGGAGGGCCGTGTGCATGCCGACGCCTTTTTCCAGTGTCTCGAAGAAGGCCAACCGAGCGTCCGCAGATGAAAATCTTTCCGCCGGAAGGGACACATTGAAGACGACGCGTCCCTCTGATGTAACGCCCAGATCGGCGTCGTTGATGTGGGCAAAACTCTGGACGACAGCTCCGCTAGCCGCGAGCAGGATGAGCGCCACGGCCACTTCCGCTCCGATCAGTGCGCTCGCGAGCCGGTTGCGCGGTGACATGCCTCGACCACCGTTCTTCAACGTGGCGTGCACGTCGAATGACGACACACGCAGAGCGGGTGCGACGCCGAAGAGCAACGCGGTCATGACGGCAAGACCACAGGCATAGAGGATGACGGAGCCATCCACCGAATAATTGAGGAGCCCCTCCGACCACGCGAGCGTCGGCGCATTTGCAAACCGCTCGTACATCCCGATGCATCCCGTTGCGACACCAATGCCCGCCATGGCGCCGACTGTCGAGAGTATGAAACTCTCCATGAGAAGCTGGCGCACCATGCGCCAGCGTGTGGCACCGAGTGCAGCGCGGACGGACATCTCGTGAACGCGATCGAGCGCCCGTGCCATCATCAGGTTCGCCAGATTCGCGCAGGCAATCAGCAGCACCAACAGGGCTGCAGTCCACACGACGGTGTACGCCTTCGTGGCCGTCGGCGAGACGAAGAATGCGCTGAAGGTCCGCGCAACCGGCTGCGATCCGCGATTGGTGTCCGGATACTCGCTCGCGAGCTGCTCGCCAATCGTGGCGAGTTCCGCGCGAGCCCTTTCGGTGGTCGCACCCTCCGCAAGCCGTCCGAAGGCGAACCACAGGTTGCGTGCATCTCGACGCAGCAACTCCGGCCTCGGGACGACCGGGAGCCAGAGCTCCTGGTTCTGGGGAAACAGGAACCCGTCTGGCATGACACCGATGATGCTGGTCGGTGTGCCATTGATGCGCACCATCCGGCTGAGTACCGCGGCCTCGCCCTCAAATCGGCGTTGCCAGAAGCCGTAGCTGATAATTGCGACGGCTGGCGCACCCACGAGGGCATCCTCGTCATCGAAGTCGCGGCCGTAGAGTGGCGACTGGCGCAACAATCTGAAGGTGTTTGTGGTGATCAGCGTGGCCGTATGGCTCTCCGGTGGGCCTGCCCCTTCTGAGAACGCCACCCGACGGTCCGCGACAGCGCCGAGATCAGTCACCGACTGCATGCGTCGGCGCCAATCCTCAAAATCCGGATACGAGACGCAGCATCCGGTGCCATCCCGCTGTGTGTCGATGTACAGAATCCGCTGGTTCTGTGTAACGGTGCGGAATCCCCTGAACAGCACGGCGTTCGCTACCGTGAACACCGCGGCATTGAGGCCGATGCAGATCGTCAGCGTCACGATTATGGTCGCGCTGACGCGACGGCTGCGGATCAGCGCACGGCAGGCGTACTTGCCGTCCTGGAGCAACGCCTCGAGCGATAGCAGGCTGCGGGTCTCGCGATGCAGTTGTTTAGTGCGTTCGATGCCGCCCAATTCGACTAACGCCAAGCGGCGCGCCTCTGACAGCGGCACACCGCGATCGAGGTGGCGCTCGGTCGCGAGCTCGATATGGACCTTGAGCTCGGCGTCGAAATCCTTGTCGAGCCGCTGCTGATTGAGGAATGCCCACAGCCGTGCAAAGAGACCCACAGGACGGCGTTGTGGGAGTGGCCCGCGCGGTGGTCGGCTCACCGACTTGACTCCGGCGCGAGCACGCGGCCGACGACGGCCGTCAGACGGCGCCAATACGACCGCTGTTCACGGAGCTGGCGGCGACCAGCCCTGGTGATCGAATAGAACTTGGCGCGTCGATTCGCCTCAGATGTCCCCCACTCGCCCGCAATCCAGCGGCGTTGCTGCAACCGCACGAGAGAGGCGTAGATCGTGCCCTGATTGAGGAGCACATCGTCTCCGCTGCGCTGTTCGATACGCCTGGCAATGCCGTATCCGTGCTGCGGCCCCATCGTGTCGAGTGTCTGGAGCACCATCAGATCCAATGTTCCCTGAAGTAAGTCGAGCTTGTCGCGTCCCATAGGTCAGCCGTGTGGTTCGGCCACAGGAGTGTCTCATATCTGTGGCCGTACCACATAAGTCTTTTGTTGCGGCGCCGAAGCTGCTAGACTCCGCGCCATCGTGAGCGCCATTCGACGAGTGTGGGCACGGCTGCTGTCGCATTGTCGCAGCGACGACCTGGATCGTGAGTTCGATGACGAGGCCCAATCGCACTTGGCGTTGGCTGCCGACGACTACGTGCGCCATGGCATGCCGCTCGACGAAGCGCAGCGACTCGCGCGGCGGAAATTCGGACTGGCGGGCGCCGCGAAGGACGCCCATCGCAACTCACGGGGGTTCGCCTGGCTCGACGGGTTTGTGCTTGACCTGCGACTGGCGTTTCGCGCCCTGGGTCGCGATCGGATGTTTTCCGTTACGGCGGTGACGACGTTGGTTATCGCTATCACCTTGAATGCCACCGTCTTCACGGTGCGGGACGCGATGTTGTTCCGGGGCCTCCCGCTGGCGACGCGCAGCGATCGGTTGGTGTACTTGGCCATGCGCAAGCCGTCGGACTTGCCGTGTTGTCCCGGCCCCGCTGCGCACAGACTTGTCGAAGCCTGGCGCGCTGAGGCGGACGCCTTCGAGGGCATCGCCATGTGGCGATCGGGAGAGGCCATCACCTTTCGCGACGGTGACGGCCGACCGCTCGATATGACGGTCTCGCGATGGAGCGTCAACACACTGAGCCTCATCGGGGTTCAGCCCTTCATCGGCCGAGATTTCGTCCCGTCAGATGCAGCTTCCGGTGCTCCGCAGGTCGCGCTTGTCAGCCACTCGTTTTGGGAGCGGCGTTTCGGCAAGCGCCCCGACATCGTCGGTATGACCGTTCACATGAATGATGCGCCCGCAACGATCGTGGGCGTGCTGCCGGAGCGGTTTGCGTTGCTGTATGAGCAAGACGTCTGGATGCCACTGGCCCCCACGGCCGTGCTCGAGGGGAATGTGTTCGGTCGCCTCCGCGACCGGGCGACCATTGGGGAGGCGCAGGTTCAGCTCGACACGATCACGCGCCGATTGCAGGCGGCTGATCCTGAGGCCATTCGCGGTCTAGCGCTTGTTCGAACGTATTCGCAGGCACATGTCGCGGCGGATGCACCGACGATTTATGGCTCGCTGTGGATCGGCGCGTGGTTCGTGTTTCTCATCGCATGCACGAACCTTACGAACCTCACACTCGTACGGACCACTGGCCGCTGGCGCGAGTGGTCCACGAGGATGGCGCTCGGCGCGGGGCAGGTGAGGATGGTGCGCCAGATGCTACTCGAGTGCGCGGCACTTGCCGCCGTCGCGGCGCCCCTTGCATGGTGGCTGACGAAGTGGATCGTCCAGATCTGGGAGGACACGACGAGATCCCGCTACCTGGCGCTTGACTACAGCATCACGGCCGGCACACTTGCATATCTCCTCGCGGTCTCGCTCCTGGCGGTGTTGGTCATTGCGCTAGCCCCGGTTGTCCGCGTTCTGCAGCTCGGCGTCAGCGGCCCGCTGAAGGGCGATGCCCGCGGTGCCACACAAGGCCGGCGCGGCAAGCGTTTGTCTGCCGCGCTCGTTGGTGCACAGATGGCTCTTGCCATCGTGCTACTGCTCGGCGCGGGCGTGTTGGTGCGGAGCTTCACCAACATCGTGAGTGCCGACACCGGGGTGCGAGATCCAGAACGGATCACGGCCGGCTTGGTAGCGATGCCGTCCGATAAGTATCCGACCGCAGCGGCGAGAGCCGAGTTCGCCGAACGACTGGCTGCTCGGCTGAGGAGCGTTGCCGGCATTCAAGATGTCTCGTTCGCGAGTACGATACCCACCCGCGGGCGCAGCAGGCACATGGAAGTGGACGGTAAGCCCACTGCAGTCGAGGACGCACAACTCGAACAAGTCGTCACGATCGGCCCCAATTACTTCCGTACCCTAGGCCGCTCGATGCTCTCAGGCCGAGACTTCAACACGGCTGACGATTCGCGCGCGCCGCTCGTGGTACTGGTCAACGAGAGCTTCGCGGCGACCTTGTGGCCTAGTGAACAGCCGGTCGGTAAACGTCTCCGTTTCATAGATGGTAATCAGCCGGGTCCTTGGCGCACTGTCGTCGGAGTCGCCCCAAACATTATGCAGGGCGAGCCGACGCGGCAACGCTTCAGACCCGTCATTTACCTGCCGTTCGAGCAGCAGCCCTCTGCACGAGTGTTCGTCTTTGTGCACGCCACTCCTCCGACGAACCAGACCGCGCAGGCAGTGCTCGCCGAGGTGCAGAGGCTCGACCCGGATGTGATCACTGAAGACTTTACCTCCTTAGAAGCAAAGTTGGCCTTCGACCGCGATTCAATGGATCTGGAGCACGCCGACTTGGGCAAGTACGCCGCGATCGCACCGACCTTTGGCGCTGTCGCCCTCGTGCTCGCCAGTCTGGGACTCGTCGCGGTGGTCGCGCACTCGGTGAGCCAACGCACGAAAGAGATTGGTGTTCGCATGGCCATTGGTGCTGCCCGCCATGAGATTGCCCAAATGATTCTGCTCGAAGGCATGCGTCCCGTGGTCGTCGGCCTGCTGGTGGGACTCGTCGCGTCACTAGGTGCGAATCGACTCTTGCAGTCGCAGTTAGTCGGCGTCTCGCCGTACGATCCTCTGACTATGGCCGCCGGACCGCTGGTTCTTGTTGCGGTGGCAGTAGTCGGCTGCCACATCCCGGCGCGCCGTGCGATGCGCGTTGATCCGGTGGTGGCGTTGCGTCATGAATAGCACTCAAGCCCGTAAAATGGTTCTGTTCTCTTGCTGCTCGCGCCAACGTTCTTGGCTTTCATCGGGAGCAGCGAAATCGAGCGGTTTAACCGAATTTACAAGGAAGAGCCCCATCGCATCCGCTGGGAACCCAAACGAGTTTCTGGATCGGCACGACGAAGCTAAAACCCGGCGATGCGCTGGACGTCACGATGGCGCAGGGGAGGAACAGCCATTCCCCGGCTCGGCAGGGCTGGAACCGGCGCAAGCGCCGCACAGGCCGTCCCGGTCCCGACAAGCAGAAGACGCCGGTTGTGCGCTTGGACGCAACGGCCGCGCGCCGGCCTTCCGACGACCACACGGTCTTAGCGACCGTTGCCTGAGCGCGCTTCAGGAAGGAGCAGCCGGCTGCAGCCGATTATCCCCAACCAGCTGCCGACTCACTTTCCTCTCTTTGATTCCCTCTTCTTGCCGGCGGCTCCTGCATCCGAAGCGACCGACGCAGCCTGCCCCTTCTGCTTCGCCCATCGCGCCTTCTGCGCCGCGCTGATCTTCCTGCGCGCCTCGGCCGACATCGTGCGGCGCTTCCGCTTCTTAGCGGCTCCGGGGGTCCCTCCCCCGTTCGCCGCGGATGACGCTGCTCCTCGTCCGTTGCCTGTGCGGCCTCGTGTAGGCGCGCCGAGCCCCCCTTGGCGACCGTCGCCTTCGCGGAATTCCGGGAACGCGGCGAGGATCGCCGTGATCTCCTGCCGCAACTCGGCAAGGCGCACCTCAGCTCCCATCCGAGCCCATCTCTTTACATCCACATCTGCCATGAGCGTGATCCTACCCCACGCTCAGCGTCCTACGTCGGAGGCGCCTAAATCAACTCTATTTTTTTCGTACGTAGCTACTACTACTGATTTGAAGAAACCAGGCGCCGGAGTGGGACCATCCATTCGCCGCTGACATCAGCTCAGGGGTGTGTGCCTGACGCTCAACAATCGTGTGCTGCGCTCCTGAAGGGTGCGCGATACGAAGCCAATATGTACGTGGTCACCGCAAGCGCCGCGACAATGGCGGCCGCAAGCCATGGCTGCGCATCGCGAGCCACCCCAAATAGGATCGCGAGGTACAGCGACCAGTAATGCAACGCGTTGTAGAGAACCCAGGCGCCTAACCACCAGACGGCGACAACCAATAAACCCGTCTTCACCCGTTGATGTGCCCGCGCGCGGCCAATCGCGATGCCCAGCACAGCAAAAGCAACCGCCGCTGCCAACACTTCTGACGTGTCGCGCAAACTCAGGCGAGCTGGCTGTGCCAGCGTCTCATCATCGCTCAACGCCGCCGCAATCACATCGGCGGTGTTCTCGTATTTGCGCACCCACAGCCCGCGATCCTCCTGAGGAATACGATTGATGAACTCGCGATGCCACGCGTACATTGCTGCCGGTGCCACAAACCCCTCAAATCACGACTATCGTCGTAAGCGTCAGAACGGTCGCGACGACGCGGCGCCAGGACACCGTCGCCAGGATCAGCGCGGGGAGTAACGCGAAGCCTAGCCGGAACGATCGCAGAGATGGTCCTCGGACGTCCCAGTTCCACGGCTGGTAAGCCATCCGAATCGCGTTCATCTATGGCTTCGAACGGTGCCTGTAGGCCTCACTCGCTCAACGCGGAGTGCGGACGTCGTCGCCGACTATACATGCTGACAGTGAAGACGCTGAGGGCCTGCCCGTCGGGCATGCTCCCCGATGTGGTCCGGGCGCGCGAACCCGACGACACCCTGCCATCCATCGCGCACAGGCTCGTTGACCGCCCCAACGGGTCCACCGATGTGTCTGGATCTGGCAACCCGCGAACGCGTGCCATGGTGTGCCAGAGTCAGCCTGAAAGGTGCTCGCGCTGTGCTTACTTCGCGGCGGGCGACCCGGCCTGACGACAGAATGGCGGCACGGGTGAGGAAGCGCCGACGGCAGCCATTGACGCAATCGGCCGCAAGCTGCGGCGGACGGCGGAGCACACGCCAAGCATCTCCGCGTGGTGCCCCACCGGCCACTCGTCGACTCGCGCATCCGCCGATAATATCCGATAAGTATACCGACACCGCCGGCGAACCGTCGAACACCAGCGATCCGTCTACTGTTAGGTACCCTTTTTGCTGCTGAGCGGGTCTCATCCCGCAACATGGAGTCCAGGTAATGCGTGATCAGAAGTGTTTTCGTTCACGGGTTGGTTTTGCAGCCGGTGCCGTCGCCGCCACGGTGTTCGTTTTCGGG
>JBGTBX010000439.1:0-5284 GCA_041749115.1 Gemmatimonadaceae bacterium | reverse complement strand
TACGCCCGGGATACCATCGGCGCTGTCGCCGACCAGGGCGAGCCAGTCAGGGATGGACGCTGGCGACACACCGAACTTTTCGATGACGCCGGCTTCATTCATCTGTTTGCTGCGCATGCGATCCAGGCAGATCACGCGATCGCCGATGACACATTGGGCGAAGTCCTTGTCCGGCGAGCAGATGATCACTTGTTCGACACCGGGTGTATCGCGCCAGCGTGACGCGCCCGTGGCGAGTGCGTCGTCGGCTTCGAACTCGGTCATTCCCCATACCGTGACGCCTAACGCGTGCAGTGCCCGTTCGGCGAGAGGGAACTGCGCCATCAGTTCCGGCGGAACACCTTCGCCTGTTTTGTAGCCGTCGAACAGTGTATTTCGGAACGATTCGATGACTGTGTCGAAGGCTGCGGCGACGTGTGTGACCCCGGGTTCACTCAGCAAAGCGAGGATGGAACGCAGGATGCCGCGTGTGGCGCCGACTTCGAGGCCGTTGGCCTGCGCGGGGGGTGCTCCGAAGTGGGCGCGGTAGAGTTCGTAGGTGCCGTCGACGAGGTGAATGCGCATCAGACAAACATCCATCGGGAAGGAGCTTGCACAAGTCTGTTCGTGGTGACCATGGGTGCACAACCGTGTTCTCGAGTGAAAAGGGCAAACAGAAGAAGAGGATGCCCACGGGTGCCACCTGGTCCTTGCCGATCTCGAGGACGCGTCCGCAGTGCGCGTGTCGGTGCAGACTGTCATCGCAGCGCGGGCAACTTTATCTTCTGTGGCGTCAGGAGTCGTCATGAAGATCATGCTGCTTGTTCTGCTGGGACTGGTCGCCGCCGTGGTGACTGCGATGCTCTACGGAGACGCTCGTTGGAAATCGGGCACGAGAGCCTTGCGCGAACGGCTGGAAGCCGGGCGACTCCCGGTCGAGCCGACGCTTTTCGATCAAGCTGAACTCAACGGTCTCCCGGCACCCGTTCAGCGCTTCTTCCGAGCAGCATTAAATAACGGAACGCCGATTGTTTCCGCCGTGGACATGGAACACAGCGGGAGATTCAACCTGGGCGAAGACGCCGACAACTGGAAACCGTTTACTTCCACCCAGCGTGTTGTCACAAGGCGCCCGGGTTTCGACTGGGATGGACGCATCGCGATAATGCCGGGGGTGTCGGTGCGGGTACACGACGCTTATGTCGCCGGTGAGGGCATATTGCATGCCGCGATATTCGGACTCGTCTCGATGGTTAATCTGCGAGACACAGGGGATCTTGCAGAAGGTGAACTGATGCGGTTCTTCGCCGAAGCTGCCTGGTATCCTACCGCATTATTGCCGAGTCAGGGCGTTGAGTGGGAGGCCGTCAACGACGAGTCGGCACGTGCAACGATGAGTGACGGCGAGATTACGTCCACGCTGCTCATCCACTTTGGCACGGACGGACTCATCGACGTGGTGAGCGCGGAAGCACGCGGACGGATGGTTGGTGAAACAACAGTGCCGACACCGTGGCAGGGTCGCTTTTGGAACTACGCGCCCAGGGACGGGATGCAAGTGCCAATGGAGGGAGAGGTCGCCTGGGTGTTGCCAGTGGGGATTAAACCGTACTGGCGGGGAAAGCTTACCAGCCTGCGCTATCAATAGCTGAGCACGCACGCCTATCGACGATCAGCGATTCACGCTACGCGGCATCTGCGATTCGAGGCGAGCTCTTTCACCTTGCGCACGCGACATAAGTGTCTCTCACCGCCGCGGTTCATCGCTTGCAGCCACCGAGACCGGCAGCGGAGGCGCCCTGCACATTCTACGGGCGGTGAGTGCGAGACATCGCGCCGCCGCCCCATCGTGGCGCACTACGCCGTCCCGTGGTACCTTGGGACAGAGAGGATCAACGCGGTCCAACCCGGACAAACGCGCCATGCCGAAAGTACTCTTCGTGGTCCATGGGATGGGTGACAACCTTCCCGGCTGGTCCAAGGAGCTGGTCGATTTTCTTGATCTCGCTCTGGCCCAGTACCCTGGCTTCGACAAACCTAACGATCAGCGGTTCCGTGAGCTCGTTCAGATCGAAGAGATCTGTTACGATCCGGTGTTCGATAAGCTGATCGCCGAGTGGGGGCGCTCAGGCGCTCTACTCAAACAGTGGACGTCGGAGAATAATATCCCGCTGTCGGGAACGCTGAACCGCCTTGCTGCGGGTCAACTCCCTGCGGAGACAGAAGGATTCATCTGGCAAACACTGCTCGATCCGGTACTGTATCGTGGCAGCACCATTGTCCGCGATAAGGTGCGCGAAACCGTCATTCGACAATTGCTCAGCGCATGGGATCGCCATCTCACGCACTCGACGGGCACGGGACAGGTCGACGTCTCGATACTTTGCCACAGTCAGGGAACGATTGTCATGTGTGATGTGCTCGCTCATATCGGCGAGGCACGACTGTCGGAATTCACACCGTTCTGCGCCGAGAAGCGTTCGATTGAATCACTCACGACGCTGGCGAACGTGTCACGGCTCGGACCGCCAAACCTCATCGATATCGACTCCCGCGACACGTGTGTGCGTCCGCAGACAGCCCCGGCGTGGAAAAACGGCAAGGTCAATTACCTGCGACGTTACATCAACGCACGAAACAAGTTCGATCCGTTCTGCTTTCTGCAGCGCTTCGAGCCAAATGGTAGCTGGTTCCAGCGGTACTCGTTGATTGAGGTGGACCACATCCATCAGGCCAATACACACGGCTATATGCACTACCTCGCCAATCCACGTGTCCACATCCCGTTCTTCCGCGCTGTCATCGGACCCACGGTTATCGATGCTGCTGCCGCGCAGGAAGCGCTTGACGTGTTCCCGGACACTAATCCTCCCATTTGCGGTGACGCGATCGATCAGCTCAAGCAGTCGCTGAGCGCGCTCCGCGACAACCCATTCGATAATGGAAATGGCCTCGATGAATTCATCACCAGGGGGATCGGCTTTCTGGCAGCAGTTAAGCAAGCTGCGAAGGATTGCACTGCATTGGTCGAAGGGCTTACTGACGACTAGCTTCGTTGCGATCGTTGCATCCACACCGGCGGCGGCTCAGACGTTCAGTGGCGCCGAGATGGCTCGTGAATGCGTCGGGGATGTGCTCGCCGCGAGACTCGACACGGATCTCGGTACTGGCCTGCTGCGCCGCACACCTGAGCAAACATGGCAACGCATGCAGGGAACGGCGGTAACGCTCGACTTCCGCGGACTCGGCGATAGCGTGCGCGCGATGTGGAACGAGCTCTCTCCCGGAATCGAGCCCGAAGCGAAACGAGCAATGGAGCCGCTGCTCGACACGCTGATGCGCGAGCTGATCCTCCTTGAGACGGACCGGACCTTTCGCAGCACACAAGGCACCACCGCGCGATTCTTCGAACTGACGCGGGGAGATCCAGGCGAGGCCTGGTTAATTAACGGCAGCGCCGGGCCCGCTGCCGTCACCTTGAGGCCGGATACCTCGTCCGCTGCCACGGTCCGCGCCGTATGCTGGACCGCAATCCTGGCGGCGAAAGTGGCAAACTACGGATCAAATGACGCCCGCACGAACACGATCCGCGTGCTGGGCGAGCGTGGCAGGCGCTGGGAGAACTTTGACCGGCACGGGTATTCGCTCACCCCACTCGAGTTGTTCATCAACGGACTGTGCGGAATGTGCCGGGGCCAGCTCGAACCGCCGAGGACCCAGATCATCGCGCTGCATCTGCTGCCGAGTTACGTGCTGCGTGATAAGCTGGGCAGCCGAGCCGCGCTTACGACAGAGATTGTGGGTCTCGTGGTGTACAACGCCGAGCGCACGCGGTACTGGGGCCTCACGTGGATGGTAACGTTGCCGCAGGAGGAGGCTCGAGAACATGGGGTGGTCCTTCATCTCAGTAATCTCGGGCAGATTGGTCTTTCGTATCGTGATAAACCGTATCGCCGCCAACAGGCGAGTCTCATCGTGTCGGCCGATCTGTATCGCTTTATTGAGGTGTGGCAGGGCAAGTTACGCGATCAGCGCGAGACGGTGCGCAAGGGTGTGGAGCGCGTACGCAGCGGGTCCCCGCCGGGGAGCTAACTGGCTTTAATCTGCAGCCGAGATAGCACCTGTGGTTTGCCATTCCTGCGGCTTCCACCCGCGATTCGTTCGCATCGGGTACATTCATTGGTCCGCAGCATACGGTCTCTTATGCCACCGCCACCTCCGGAGCCTCGATTGAAGAACGTCAGCCACCCTGCCGCCAACGCACAATCCGCCCGTCCCGCTCTCAAGAAGGAGTTGCGGCGGTTCGGATTTTTTGCATTGGCGTTCGGTTCGATGATCGGTGTTGGCTGGGTCACGTCCATTGGCAGCTGGCTGTCAAACGCTGGTCCGGGCGGGGCAATGCTCGCCTTTGCAATCGGCGGTCTGGTGATGTTGTGCATCGGGTTTTGCTACGCCGAGCTGACGCCGATGCTGCCGGTCGCCGGGGGCGAGGTCGCGTATGCGTACAAAGCGTTCGGTACATCGAAAGCGTTCATCGTCGGATGGACACTGGCGTTTGGTTACGTCAGCATCTCCGGATTCGAAGCGATTTCGATCGGACGCGTGCTCAGCTACCTGTTTCCGAGCATTGACCGCTGGCCTCTGTACACGTTCGCCGGCTCAACCGTATTCGGCAGTCATCTGTTGCTGGCCGTGGTGTTCACGGCCGCGATCACATGGGTGAATTGGGTTGGCGCGCGTTCAGCTGCGCGCCTGCAGGTGTGGCTGACGGTGATCTTTATTTCAGTGACCGCGGTGTTCCTTGTGGCCGGCTTTACGACCGGGAGTGCTGAGAATCTCGAGCCGGTGTTCGTGCGCGGTGCGAGTGGCGGTATCTTCGCAGGTCTCATCACTGTGCTCGTCACCATCCCGTTCTGGTTTGTCGGATTCGACACGATTCCGCAAGGTGCTGAGGAGGCGTCGGTGGCGGTGACGCCCCGATCACTGGCGATGATGATTCTTGGGTCGATCATTGCAGCGACCGCGTTCTATATGCTGGTGATACTCAGCGTGTCGATGGTTGGGCCCTGGTCGCAGATTGTCGGAGCGGACCTGCCGGCAGCGCGGGCTTTCGAGTTTGCGTTCACCACTGAATGGTTGCCGGATCTGGTTCTGGTCGCAGCGCTGCTCGGGCTGTTCACGAGCTGGAACGGATTTTTCCTTGCGGGCTCACGTGTGATCTTTGCGCTCGGTCGTGGGCACATTGTGCCGCCGGCATTCGGCGAGACTCATCGGGAGCACGGAACCCCACACCGCGCCATTCTAC
>JBGTBX010000438.1:0-1954 GCA_041749115.1 Gemmatimonadaceae bacterium | reverse complement strand
CCGCCTGCCGGTACGAGGTGAGTTCGCCCTGCACGTCTCCGGCTGCCGCGCATGCCTCGGCTTGTTGCATCAGTTCATCGATGACCACGCAGCACCGTCTTCCAACGCCGGAAACTCCTATTGGCCGGCATTGCCCATCACAGCGGTGACGCGCTCGTTCTCCGCCCAGAACGATTCTCTCGTCAGGCCGTAGTTCGTTTGGATGAACGCGCCATTCGCCACGATCGAACTGAAGACGGCGGAATCGACTTTGTGTGCCATGCACCAGTTGACGATCTTCATCACGGGGTTCTCGGACCCCGGAAGCAAGAAGAGCAGGTTGTTCCACTGATTCTCCGCTGCCACCGTCGCGGCGCGCAGTTCGCCGAGAAGCGCCGCCAACTCGCGTTCCGACTGCTCCGCATGCCTGCGAAAAGTCTGCTTAGAGACCTCAGCCTGACGCACACCATTGACGAAATCGGCGTTCGCAACGCCGTAACCCTTCTCTACATGCTCGGCCTTGTCGAAGCACATCTGGTACTTATCCATCATCTGCGTGATCGCAGCGTGGGTTGCTTGAACCATCCTCAAAGTCGTCGCGTCCGCCGACTCATCAGCTTTCGGAGCGCCTTGATCGCGTGACGCCTCCACTTGCGCGCCCGATTCTTCACGGGGCCACCCAGCGTCAGTGAGGGCCTTGCCATCCCGCGAGACGTGCGCTGTCCATTTCTGTCCGTCCCAGTAACGGTGGTTGAACTCTCCGCTCGGATCGGGGTACCAGTCGGCGGCTTGTGGCTCCATGTTCTTCCTCTCTATCTGTTGTGAGTCGCTGCCGGGTTGGTCGTCGCTGCCCCCGGACACGGACGAGGCGTGTGCTTCGCCCTTTCTGGGTTGTTGGGCGCGCTCGATAGGAGCGAGTCGGTACTGGCTCTTGTTCCCGTTGATGTGAGACGTGGACGCAAGATCGATGTGGCGCGGATTCGCGGCGTCGCCGGCAAAGAACGCAGAGCCCGAGTAGGAGACAACGCCTGCGCCACTCGTGAGGTCGAACTCGAGCATCTCGCCAGTACTAATCGATCTGTACTGGCCCCGGCTGACACCATCGAGATCCCAGCCCAGCCGGGCCGGCGTCACGATCTCGACGCCCGAAATCGTGGTGCCGACAACACGTCCGTCGGCATAAAAGCGGAAGTAGTACCGATAGTCGTTCACCGGAGTGGAGCAGTAGACACCGTCGATCTGCATCCCAGCGCCCTCTAGTGCGACGGGAGGCTCCGGAGGGCTGTCAGCTGGGGCCTGTCGATCCGAGCGCTCCGACGCCACTGAAGTGATCCCCTGCGCCGCGCCCTTTAGCAGCCGCCGTCCCGTCTTGTGCGGCCTCACCGCCGCGGCGACAACTCTCGTCTTCGTCACTTTGCCCTTGCGGTTGGTGACCTTCGCTTCGTCCATTGCCGATTTCGCGACGGCCCTCGTCTTATTGATCGCCTTCGATGCCGAGTCGCTCTCACGCGCCGCTTCGACGGCCGCGTCCCGGAGCCGCCGCAACTCGTCAAACTTGCTCAACGCGTTCCCTATCTATCGATGTCAAGTGCCCGCCAATCAAGTGTGTGCATCGGGTATGTCCGATGCCGCCCGCAACCTTGTCGTGCCGAATCCTTGCGGGGCCGGAGAAAGTTGTCAAGGAGGCTCCGCACGACCGAAGCTGCGGCACGTGGACAAGTCGTCGACTGTGTGGAGTCGATGCTTCGGTTGTGAAGCAGGTACATGAATGCGCCGCTACGGCTCGCTATCGCCGAGTTCAGGCAGTTCGGTCGCCTGGGTCGGCTGTTGCAGCTCAAGCGGTTGCCAGTTGATGCTCCCCGAGGTGGCCCACGTGCGTTCGGGTCCAGCAAGCCGCCGCATTTCGCCGATGTACAGTGACTCGAAACGGCGAAATCGTCTCTCAGCAGACCATGAGGAGCAGAAACATGACCCC
>JBGTBX010000437.1:0-1501 GCA_041749115.1 Gemmatimonadaceae bacterium | reverse complement strand
GGACACAGGCAGCGGCTTTGCCGTGGTGCTCCGCGTCGATCAGGCGGCGGTGTCGCAGGACGTGGCCACCTCCGTGGCGTTCTTGCTGACGGAATTGGCGGAGCTGGCGCTGACCGTCGGCGGTGGCCAAATCCTGCACGTCGATGCCACGGCTGAGGAACGAGGCTGGACACGGCTGACACTCACGTCGCCAGCATACGTCCGCTCGGACGCATTCATCGCTCAGCTGGATGAACGCTACGGCCGCGTTCTGCTCGGACTTTCACGGCAACTGCGCGAAGCGCTCAATCATGACCCAGTCACCGGCACCTACGACATTCGCGTTCCGACCCGGCCAGCAGATTAACTCTCGGTCGAAGGAACCTGCCTCTCGCGCGCCGCCCGCTTGGTCGCACGTCGCTCGCTGAAGAACAGCAGCACGAGCGTCCCTTCGTATAGCAGCACCAGCGGCCCTGCGAGCATCAATTGGGAGAGGACGTCCGGCGGGGTCGCCACGGCCGCTACGATGGTTGCTCCCACGATGGCGTAACGCCGTCCCGCGACCAACTGGTCGCGTGTCACCAGGCCAGCCCGCTCCAGGATCATCAGCAGAACCGGCAGCAAGAAGGAGATGCCGAACGCCATCAGAAAAGTCATGACCATGCTGAGATAGCCATTGACCTCCGGCAGCGCCTCCTGCGGCAAGCCTCCGACTGGTCCTTCGAAGCTCAGCAGGAAGTGGAACGCCGTCGGCATGACGACAAAATACGCCAAGCTCGCACCACCGATAAACAGCACTGGCGTGGCCAGCAGGAACGGCAGAAACGCGCGTTTCTCCTTCGCATAGAGACCCGGCGCAACGAACCGCCACAATTGGGTCGCCAGAATCGGAAAGGCGCAGAACAACGCGGCGAACAGACCCACCTTCACCTGAACAAAAAACGCGCCGTACAATTCGGTGAACACCAGCCGCCCCTCGCCCGCCGGAAAAGCGTTGCGCAGCGGCTGGACCAACAATCCCAGGATTGGCTCGGCATAGGTAAAGCAGACGACGAAAAGAATGAGGATGGCGAGGACGCACCACAACAGGCGGCGACGAAGCTCCGTCAGGTGTTCCAGCAGCGGAGCGCGGCTGTTGTCCAAATCCTTCATGTGGGTGGCGAAGCGGTCGGGACTGCCGGATCCTCAAGCGGCGGAGACACTCGAATCGTATTGTCCAGCGGACGCATCGTATCGCCGTCGGCCACGGGATGATCCGCCATGATCGTCGCGTTGTGGTCGGCCCATTGCCGCTCCATATCGTCCAGCTCCGCCTCACGCGCCATCGTTTCGAGGCCCGACTTGAAGTGGCGTGTCATCGAGCGCGCCTTGCCGATCCACTTCCCAACCTGGTTCAGGACACGCGGGAGATCCTCGGGGCCAATGACCAACAGGGCCACCACGGCCACGACCAGCAGTTCGGACGATCCTATATCAAACATTGCCTCAACGCTCCGGCGGAGAGGGTGCCATTCGGGCGATC
>JBGTBX010000436.1:0-14578 GCA_041749115.1 Gemmatimonadaceae bacterium | reverse complement strand
TCGCCGCCGTCAGCGGTGAACAAAGTTCCCAACAGGACCGCCAAGCCAAGTCCACAAAAGGCGTGTTTCATTTTCTCTCCCTAGTCCTTTTGAGTGCAACCTGCCAATTACTCCCAATGCGAAATGTCTCTACGTACCTGGGGACAGATGTGAACGGCTCCAGCCGGATGCAATTGAACTCGTGGCGACGAATATAGCATTTCGAACGTACGCTTTCAGCACGCGAAGGCCGCTCAAGTGAGTGCAATAGGGAGATCGGCTCATCGAACACCACTGTCTGGAGACGGACGTCGGGCAGGCTCCGATGGAACGAGCGAGTCCCGATGAGGTAAGGCCCCTTTCACGGAACCGCAGGCACATCCGATCGAACGTCACCAGCGCGCCCTGTGCCGAGGCGAGATGAGTCATCGGCCTAGAAAGCAAGTTGCTGTCACCGAACAATCCGTAGCTAACTCTGAGAATCGTCTCAACTGTCGCCGACTGATGCAGTCCTGGCGCTGTATGCGGCACGGTCGCCAAACAGTCCCAGATCGCATCAAAACACTCCACTCTGTTGGCGCTTGCGCAGACGCCCAAAGCAATTTGAGCACTACGAACGAATTGAATGCATTCCAGAAAACGATCGGCGCGCCGACATTTGTCCTGATTCGCGCTCTTAATAGCGTATTCGGCTGTTGCCGTCACGCGCTATGTTCTGCAAGAAGGACTCCCCTTGCTTCGCAGGTGCGCAAGGAATGCGAATTGGAGCGTTCTGTGCTCCGGAGACAGCATCATCACAGTTGCATCCTGCAACGTTGGTGCGTTAACACTCGGGCGTGCACGAGTTCATTCGAGGGCGCTTGTGCGCGATTCGACCAACGTCGCACGCCCGTAAAGGAGGAAGGCCATCACATGAGAAGTTCACTTCGAGCCACACTAAGGCTCATGTTCTGCGCAGTACTGGGCATCGGGGCATTGCTTGTGGTTGATGCCAAACCGGTCGCCGCGTGCGCAGCATGCATATCGTGTGGCAACGTCGAGGAACAGAGGAGCGTGTGTATGTCGAGCACGATCAACGATCCGCAGAACCCACAAGGGCCGTGGCGGACCTATTGCCAATGGAGTTGTGTCACAGACGACGGAGGTTTGACATACCATCCCTCAAACGTTCAGTGCAGTCCCGCTACATGTACTGTGAATTGCGTATGCTGAGCAGCGATTGACACAATATTAACACCGCAGGCGACGAGTTCAGCCGTCCTCCTCGTCGTCTGCGGCCGGCATAACCATGATCTTGAGATCAATCAACAAGGACCATCTTATGAAAATGACAGCATCCCTCGATCGAATTGCGAATGTTGCACTGATCATAACTTGCGCCGTGGTCACCTACGCGCTGATTGGCCACTTATCCCGTACGCAGCCAAACCCTGACGCTGGAGTTCAAGTCGGGGGCAAGCTCGATCCTCTTCCTGCAGTGAAATATGATCAGTCCCAATGGACCGCCATTCTGTACGTGAAAAGTACTTGTCCGTACTGTACAGACAGCATGGGCCTGTACCGGTCTATAAGTGCTCTCCCCTCTCGCAAGTCCGGGACGCTGAGATTCGTAGCGGTCAGTACCGAGTCGCGGACCGTGTCGAGCGCGTACTTGTCGCAGCATGCCGTTACGGTCGACCAAATCGTAGAAGTTCTCGCGGGCCGTCCTACTCCCACACTGGTCTTGGTGGACCGCAGTGGTGTTGTGCGCAACTTCTGGCTGGGACGGCAGGATGCTGCGGGAGCGCAGAAGATACTGAATACATTGGCGGGAAGTTAGCCGAATTGATTTCGTAACCGGCCGCTCGGACATGCCGCTCAGAATCCGCTTGTTGACCCTGTTACAGGTAGGACTATGAACTTTCGATTCTTGTCGTAGTTACCTGGCCATTGCTGTTCCTGCTGAGAGTCCTGCTCGGGAATTCCTTTGAACTCCTCGAGCATCTGCCTGAACTCAGCGATTGTTTCGTCGGGATATTGTTCGTTCCAGTGAACGACCATCGCACGCTGGAGCCTCGGGATGTCGTTATACGCCTCAGCCTCGAGCTGTTTAGCCGTTGGATCCACCTGCTGAACGTACTTGCCGTTGACAGCATCGAGGTGCAGTTCGCGCCGCAGACGCTGGGTTCCCAAAGCCTTGAGACATAGGTTAGCGAGCGCCCGGTACGCGGGGTCGTCGCGAAGCCAGCCGAGGACGCGTTCCTGGTTCTTCTCGCGGACCGCGGGACGGCCGCCGGCGAGCGCGAGATTGCGTTGCGAAAGTTGCTGCTTGAGCCAAACTGGATCGCCCGAGACGTCCCGGTCCTGAGCGCGCGAATGAGCCACCAACCGCGCCCCAACCGGGATGGTGAACGCCGTGAGCGCAACAGCCAGTACGACCATCATCCGCGACACGCCTTTGACGTGACCCATCAAGGTGCTCCTTCCTCTGCCGGGGCCAGCCCGACGCTCACCACAGCCGTACGGCCTCGCGGTATTGCACGCCGACGGCGCAGTGCATGGGAAAAATGTGCGACTGATTGCTGCAGGGCGTCCGGACAATCCTCTTGTCCGGTTGTTCGATGACGGTCGCTTTGCCCATGGTCATCCACATCAGGTCGCCTTCCGGCGCGTTGCGGTGCCACGGACCGACCGGTTGCGGGTTGCGGAAGTCGACCCGCGACCTGTGGAAATAACGCACGTCGCGGATCTCGGCGTTTTTAGGAATCTCAACGTCGACGTGGTCGTGAATCCATTTCCTTTGCTCGCCGCTCGCCTGAACTTCCGTCTTGTTGCACCGCCAGCGCAGCCCTTCGCCCGGCCGCTCGAAAACCGGCTGGCGTTCCTCGCAGCTGCCTTCCGGCGGAAGGTCTCCGTAGTCGGTGCGCGGCGGAATGCCGGCTGCGATGGCCGGTGCCGTCTCTTCGTCGATCGAAACGGCGGCCATGCGAAAGAGTGCGTCGGCATGGCTCAAGGGAATGATGTAGCGGTGGCGCTCGGCGTCCGCCCGGCCGGCGCGGGCGATGCCAACGACCCGGCCGTCGCGGCGTATTACCGGCCCCCCGCTGTAACCGTGATTAAACGAAGCGCTTGTGATCCAGTTTCCGCCTGGCCCCCCTACGCTTGAAATCTCGCCTTTCGCGGGAAGCAGCAAATGATCGATAAAGCCGACCGCGGCGACACCGTCGCCGCGCGCAGGCTCGCTCCGAACTGCGCGCAGAGGCTTGACTTTTATCCCATCGGAGCGGAATTTAAGCAACGCCACATCCAGCTTGGGATTGCGATCAATGACCTCAAGCGAATAACTCGGGCCTTCAGTGGCGCCGACATAGCCTTTGTGTTCGGCGCGCCCGCCATCAGGCTTGCCGGTGTCCGCCAGCACGTGGGCGCAGGTGATTACGTACCGGCCGTTGGAGATCACGAATCCGGTGCCGTTCTCCACTGCCTCAGCGCCGTTCGCTGCCACATAACGCGACTCGATATAGACCAACGCGCTTCTGTTCTCGTCGATAAAACTGTGAAGGGCGTCTTGCGAGGCGAGCGGCACCCCAACGAGTGTGGCGGCGAGGAGGATCACAGCGACTCTGGCCATGGGTTGTTCACCTGAATGTGTAGTTGCCAGGGCTGTTGATTAGGCAAAGGTGTTGGGATTTTAGCATCTGCTTCGGAGAGTACCAGAGGCGTCGGCGCGGGTGGTTGTTATCGTCGAGAGCCCGGGCGGTCGCCTTGCACACGGCATACCAGGCTAGCTTCGAACAGTAAAATCCCTGATCGTCAGATAAATCGAAATTCCAAAAATCATACGGCTTGCCCACTTGGGTTTGGGCCACCTGAGGAATCTTCGCGGCGGCGTCGTCGGCCACGCCTTTTAATCGGCCGTGCCAGATTAGCTCGCCTTGCCTGCCCTTGCGCCAAGCCGCATAAGAGAGGCGCTGAACGCCCTTACCCATCACGGCCTCGATGACGTGGGGTTCGTTCCCGCCTGCTTCGACGATCCCAACATGCCCGACATAGAAGGGAGCGATCGCGCCGAAGGGCGTCATAGCTTGGGGGTCCTCGTCATTGAGGTACAGGATTAGGAACTCGTCGTAAGTCAGTCCCTGTACTGTCTTGTATCTTTCCTTATCTTCCGCGGTCAGCACAGGTTTGGCCTCAAGGGTTTTCAGGTAACGACCCTTCTCCGCCTCCCAGTTCTGGCGCTCCTTGCTTCCGGCGGCACCGGGTTGCGAGCTGTAGGGTACGATTGCCCTGGGCCGCTTCGGCCAAAGGAAGTCGCCAGCGGCAAGCGAGGTCGCATCGGGCGCATCACGCTTGCTTCCGGACCCGCATGGGGGCTGATTCCATGCGTCGACGGTGCTGGTGGCGCAGAGCGCCAGGACGGAGGTCAACATCTCACGACGCGTTCGGCTCATTTGTGCTCCTCCTCATACGCCGATCCAGCCAGTCCGCACGTCGCTTGCCAACCTAGCGCTCCTTGGATACCTGTATACGGCAGCGCGCATGGGATTGCCTTGGCAAACTTTTACCACCCGGCGCGGGTCCGGGCAGAGCTTATCCACGAATTTGAGGCGGAGGTGACCCGGCGGGGGTTTCCGGACCGGCTGAAGCCCAGGACAAAATGGCATGTTTGAGCAGTCCGGCTCTTTCGGGGGAAACCCTCAGTACGACATGCTCTAGAGGGGGCGGTCATAACGCACACAAACTTTTGGCCACCGATCAACTACCTGTCTCCGTAAAGATCGAAGGCCTGACCAATAAACACTGAGACATCGTAGCGCCGCATGTCACTGCGATAGCTTGTGACGATGCCCCCCGAAAGTCCACCCATGTCGTTTTTAACAAAGTAGATCGGCACCTCGAAGCCCCAGGCATTGAGTTCGTGATCCCGTGTGAGGTATAAACCCACCGCGAAGGTGCCCGCCAGCCTTCGTTTGATCTCAACTTCGGTCTGCTGCCGGTCTTCGCGCTGGGGACCCCCGATAATCCTGTCCCCACAGGTTGTGGCGTTCGTATTGGCCAGCGGCTCACAAACGATTTTCATGGACTGGGCCTTCCAGCTGCTCGAGTTCGCGTAGTTGACCGCCATGAGCGTCCCGCCCGGGGTCAGTATCCCGACTGTTCCCGTCCACACCCGACTCGTCTCTGTCTGCGAAGCCTGTGGGGTCAGTATCGCGTTAACAAATTCGAACTTGTGGCGGGACCTGTCGTGGCGCACCCCCACGATAGGGGTATATGCCCATCTGTACGCTGCGGAGTAGCGCTCCTTAAAGCTCCTATTGAAGATCTCACTTTGATCTGCGCATTCGGCTCGACCGGTTGGCGTGATGCCGCGCGCCCGATCGGCCTCAGCGCAGATTTCCGCCATCTGCGCATTCCGCTCAAGGCGGACGCGGTTTGTCACTTCGGCCACCGTCGCCGCGTCGAACCTCGCCTGCCAGCTTCGTTTCCAGTTCGGCTGATCCGCCAGCGCTGTCGCGTCACAGCTCCTCGTGGGCGGTAGGCCCTCGCTTCGTCGGTACTCGTTACATATCGTGAGTTTCTCCGCTTCGCTGGTTGCGGCGGCGTACCGTACTGCGTAACTAGTCGAGAGTTGGTCCTTAACTGTTTCACCCAGCGACCGAATAGATTGCAGGATTTCCGACTCGGACCGCCGACAATCGAGCGAGGACTGTCCCCGGACCACTTCGATAGCTGTCCCAACCGCGCGGGAGAAGTCCGTGCAAATCAGTGGGACGTTGGACTCGATCTCCTGCTTCTGGAGGCGGGCAGCGAACGAGGTACTGGAGAGCGTCGTCTCACGACAGATAAACTCCCCGAAGGACTTGCCTATAGCCCAGGCCGCCTCGCGGCACACCTGCTCCAGCTGTGAGTGCACCGCCTTTACCCGGTACCTGCGCCAATTGAGCGCCACCCACAACTCAGAGCCCGGTGTGAGATCTCGAAGGCTGGTCAGGGCTGATCTGTCGCCGGATTCGTCGAAAACACCGGTGACGCCAATCTCGCTCACCACGTTGTCGCCGAAGTCAAAGCCCACCTTTGCAGTTGCGGTCTTCTTGTCCTTCGCGACCTCCGCATTGAAATCTACGAGTGGCACAGCGAGGCGTGTGCGGAACGAGGGATCGCGCGCGACTCGCACCGTCTCATCGCGGAGCTTCTGCTTCACAGCCTCATAGGACTGTGCATGCACCTGGCTCGGCATGAGCGCGGCGATGCCCACTATGAGGCCCAGAACAAGCCTCGTCATACTGACACCCTCATCCAGAATGTGCCCGCATCTTTGCCCGAATCGTCGATCGTACCGTTGACTTCGCGCGCCGCCGACAAAGGCCTATTGACCTTAACGCTGAACGTATCACCGGTGTCGCCACGAGCGAACCAGTGCACCGCATACTCGCCGGGCCTGAGGGTCCGCGTGGCCTTACCGCCGACGAACGATAGTTCAGATCCGTCAACAGTGACGACTCGAGTCGCACCAGATTTTTCGAACTCACATTCTGGCATTCATCTCTCCCAACAGTCCGACCCCTTGGACGTGGGCGCGGATTCCCTCTATCGTTCGGGGCGGCTAAAGAAGGCGCCCCGAGGATCTCGGCGCCTCACACACGTGGCGAGAGCTGCCGGCCAACAGGGTGCGCCCGGCGCACGTTCTGCAGGGGCCATCTGTACCGGCCGGCGTAAACGGTGTTGGCTCCGCAGCCGCCTGGCCGGGGAGAGCGCTCCAGGGCTTTGCCGCTTCCGAACTGCGACGGTGGCTGGGTCTGTCGGATGACGCCCAGTTCGGCAGCAGTTGATTGCGTCGGCATTGCGATACGCCGACCATATCGGCGACCGCCCTC
The DNA here is from genome assembly GCA_041749115.1 of Gemmatimonadaceae bacterium. Taxonomy (GTDB): domain Bacteria; phylum Gemmatimonadota; class Gemmatimonadetes; order Gemmatimonadales; family Gemmatimonadaceae; genus JBGTBX01. Next base: position 7,745 of record JBGTBX010000436.1, on the reverse strand, counting down.
ACAGACGCGCGCGAAAACACCGACAAGGACGGAATGGCTCTATCGGCGCGGCGACAGCCGCGCGAGGAGGTCGTTATTAGCAAGGACCCCGATGCCGGCGCCCAGTAAGACCGCTGCGGACCAACGCGTTCCGGCGGCGGGCCCACTCTCGGTCAAATTAGACAGAAGGACGAGGAATCCAATCGCGATGGTCAATCCGAGATCTACCGTGTAGTAGTGATCCCGCACAAACTTGGTGATCGGCCCTTCCGCTCTCGTTTCCGTTCCATCTTTTAGCGCGAACAGAGCGATCTGCGGCACGGGCAACGCGGTGAATACCTTCAGAATCATCTTAATGGCATAGCCGAAGACAACGCCAACCATGCCCAAGATGAGGTATGACAACGTGCCGACCGTGACGTTTTCATGGACGAAGTCGATTCGGCCAGTTGCCGACGTCGGGGTGTCTCGATAATGCGCGAGGATTGTTCGCTGCCCGCTCGGCACCGCGGAGTCCACTCGCTGGACAAGGATCGTCCGCGTATGCGGCAACGGACCAAGTAGCTGGAGAGATTGCGGTTCGGTCTTGAATCCAGGCGGCGGCTCAATCGACAGACTTGCCGAGCCAGTTCCGCCCGTACCTTGAATGGTGACGACAAGTTGACCGACCTGCGCGCCGGTGATCATTTTGCCTGGCAGCAACTGCAGATCGACTTTTGTCTGTGCTGCGGCAGACTCCGCCACCAGAGACATTGCCAAGACAACCAGCAGACCAGCACGACCCGCCTTTCTCATGACCCCTCCACGGACCGGTGCTCGAGCACCAGCACTGCTAAACCCTTTTAACTATTCGATCGCACGGCGCGATTTGCAAAGACCTCACTAAATAACCAACCGCCGAAAATGCGAGGAGTGGCAAGCTGCATCGACTCTTTTGCTGGGTCCCCCTTCGAAGCAGGTTGGTGAAGTTCCTCTACTGCCCTGCCCCCTTCGACCGGCGTCCGGACAGATCGACGGGCCGGTTATCGGATGCGAGCGCCAGATTCAAATACACCGCCCAGGCCGAGGGTCGGCATACGGAAGCCTGCGGTCAGGATGGCGCACCTAAACTTATGTTGCCGACCACACCGTTCCTGCCGCGGGTCCCGGTGGCGGGTCTTCGGTGGCGACACCGGCCATCAGCAGGAGGTCGCGAATTCCGAAACGCTTTCCGCCGAACGGCGGCACCCATGACCTATTCGCCCGCAGATAGGAGAGTCGGTCCCCGGTAAGCAATCCCGCGAACACTTCGGCGACGATTCTGCCGCCTACAGGCCCAAGCGTCTCGCCACTGCTTCGGAGTTCGGACTCTCGAAGGATGTAGTACCAGAGAGGTGTGTCCTCATCGAGGCCCAGCGCCTTCAGTTCCGGCAATTCGTCTGGCGTGAGAAGCGTGATGGGCATGACGCCGAACTGTTTAACGTCCTTTTGGTGCTCCACGCTCATCGCGCGCGCCACGCTCTGGCCGGATGGCAGACCGAAGGTCAGTCCACGCATCAGGTTACGCTGGGCCAATGAAGCCGGATCTGCAGGAGTGCCGCTCGCGAACGGGAGCTGATGGAGCGCGGATGACAACCGCGTGTCGAAACGCTTGCCGGGTTGCGGGTCCGCGGCGCCGATTTTGAACAACCGATTCCATTCGATCACCTGTTCCCTCCGGATCCTGCGGCCGCCGCGTAGATCGGGAGGCAATTCACCGGGCGCTACGGGCGCCCCCGTGGCGAAGATCGGGCGGGCAAAGTTCTCGCTCACGCGGTACCCCGGCCGCACCTGTGTGTGGCCGAAGCGGAATGCGGCCACTGCGAACTCGACCGGGATGAAGGGCGCATTCCGCCAGCTATAGAAACGCCGATTCTCGAGCACGGCGTCAACCATTGGCTGCCCCACGATGGCGGGGAGGTACTCGTGCAGAATGATCCACTGATAATGCCACCGCACGAGTCTCTGAGCCGCCTCAAAGAGGGTCTCGCGCGGAGAAAGGTTTGGGCGTATCCGATCGGCAACCGCGTTATGGAAGCGCAAGAACGCGACGTGAAGCTGACTGACCAGCAGGTTCTCGTCGTTGCGAGGGTCGCCGAGAAGTGCCGTCTCCTCCTCATTGCGCGGCAAGTCGCCGCCAAAGGGGTGGTCGGGAACGCCGGGGACGAGCAGGAGCGCCCGGTTCGCTTTCCCATAAAGGTGCGGGTTGGCGCCTGGCCCGGCCCCGTACACGTTGTCGAGCTCCAGCGAGGGGGTGCGGAAATTCTCGACCGCCTCAGGGTCAGACTGCCGCTCCAGGCTGCTGGTGGGGTCGAATGTGATGTCGTGGTCGATGAACTGCCCGAGAAACGTGAAGCCTGCGGGAAGCAGCTTCGGATGGTCGGGATTTTGCGGATTGCCGCTGCTGTCCCCGGCGTCCATCGGCCCGCCAAGGGCCCCGAGCTCCATCAACGCTTGTGGGTCTGCCCGATGCGCCGGCAGGCCCGGAAAGAGACGACCAAACCTGCCTCGATTGTAGTGTACCGACGCCGGGCAGTTGCCGCCGCGGAATTCCGCGGTCCCGTGGAACTGCATGTCGTAGGCGCGTGCCACAGTCCTCTTCGCGTCAACCGGGGGAATGGTTCCGGGTGTACCTTCCTGTGCCATGATAAGACTCCCATTGCGTCCCCACTGGGGAACGCCCGTTCAGACTGTTAGCCGCATCCGAGGACGGCTTCTAATTGGGTCGCCGCGGCGCCCCGAACTTTGCAACGCGGTCTTTCCGCCAGCCGCGTCGCCCTTCCTTCCAGACTCGCCTGACTGCATTCGAGCCCAGCGGAGGGGGATCGGACGGATCCACTCCGGTTAGCCAGTCGGCCACCGCAACTGCCAGGAACCGAGCTTCGGCGCCCGGGCACCCAGTGTCTTTTAGTACCCGGAGCACTACCGACCGCAGGTGCTCGACCGGCCAGGCTTTGCACCTCCGCCGTAGGTCCAAAGCCGTTTGAGGTTCCCCCATCGGTCCTCCAGATGCTGGTTGCAGGGCGCCGACTACTTGCACCGCGCGACCGCGGGCTCGGCCGGCGCGACGGTCATCACCTTTGTATTAACGAAATTGCTCGCCGAACCGAACACGTGTTCGGATTAGGTCGCAAATACGTTGTTGCTATCGCGCGCTGAGCGGTGGTTTCGCTGAGCGGTGGCTTACTTGTATTCCGGAGGAAACGATGGCGAATGACGAATTGGAAGCAGCACTCGACGAGACGGTTGAGACGATCGCGGAGAGCTGCGTAATCAAAATCGAGCAATACGACATCCCTGTCGTCGTGCTCGACGCCGCGAAGGAAGAGTGGCGCTCGCGCTACCGCGCACCGTTTGAAAAGGCGATCAAGGAAGGCCGCACGTGGAAGGGAGACAGGGTACGCGTCCTTGAGCGCGCGCGGCAGGTCGGGTATCTTGCCGCATTCATCGCAGCTATTCGCTCGATCGCGGAAGAGCTCGTACGGGCCGGCGTTATAGGACCGAAGCAGCCTACCACGCCAGGACAGGACATCCTGCTGCAGCCAGCGGCGATGCCTGTCGTGGACAGCGGCATCGCCAGTGCGGCGGCCGCGCGCATCGACTGCGACATGTCGTCGCAGATGCTGCCACAGTGGATTTGGTGCCCGCCCCCTTCTGAGTCGTCAGAGGAGATGCTGATGGCAGCCCTTCCGCGGCATCTTGACGGCACCCCGCTCAACGTGCTTGCTAAGATTCTCCCTTCACTCCGACGCTGAGCGCTTGCGGCCCAGGTCCAAGCATCAAAAGTTGCGGGGTCAGCGCAAGTAGGACAGAATACCGCGTCGTACTTGCCGGCCCCGGACCATGTCGCCCACTGAGGCTCCGAAAACGCATCACGTTACCGCGTCGCTGCGCGAGTCCACGCGGGCGCTGTTGCGGCGGTACCGGGCCGGACATCCGAGTGCCCTCGACGTCGTTCTGTCGCGCGAAATAGGGGAACTGCGTCGGTGGGCGCGCGGGCGATTGCCGCGTTGGGCGCGCGCCGTGCTCGACACAGGCGACTTGGTGCAGGACGCGCTCGCTCGGACCGTGCCGAGGCTCTCCCGATTCGAACCCCGCCATGAGAAGGCCTTGCGCGCGTACCTGCGGAATGCAGTTCAGAACGGAATCCGGGACGAGTTGCGGCGCCAGCAGTCGGTCCCGCCGCTGCACCCGGTGGACTTGCACCCGGGACTTGCGAGCGGGCTTCAGTCTCCGCTGGAAGCAGTCCTTCAATCCGAAAGCGACACTCTGTTCGCCAGAGCCCTCGAAACCCTACAGGAGGGCGACCGGATGGCGATCGTCGCCCGATTGCGTCTCGGATACAGCTACGACCAGATTTCGTTATTGCTTGGCAAACGTTCGGCGGATGCGGCGCGAATGGCCGTGACGCGGGCGGTGGAACGGCTCGCGCAGGCAATCGCTGAACCGATGCCAAGGAAAAACCCCTGAGAATCGATTGGTCGGCGCTAGCGACGCGAGTCGCGGACCGCGAAACCGTTGACTGGTTGGCGCTTGAGCGAAGCACGAACCTCGTGAGCGAGCGTCGCGCTGTCCGCATACTGCGCGACGTGGTCCGTGACGGGGCGATAAGCCACGATTCGGACCGTTTCGTCGCGCAACCAACCTTAGTACAAAGCCTCGCGGAGGCCCTGGCCCTCCTTGCGGTTCTCCAGGTAGCGGGAGCCCTAATCTATAGCGTCTCAGGTTGGCGCCCAGGCGAGGAGTTGACATCGCCGTTCTCACATTGGCAGCGAGCAACGATGGTCATTTGCGCCACGGGCGGGATCGCTCTGCGCATCGGCGCGGGTTCGAACGGAGCCGTTGCTGCACTCGCCGCGGTGTACCTTGGCGTATCCGCGGCGTTTGTCGGATCTTTGATTGGACAACTCACGCCATCCGACGACCACTGGCAGCGCGCTGCAGTCGGATTCCTTCGCTGGCCCACGGACCTGGCGCTGCCTGCGGGCATCTGGGCGTTTGTCGTCTGCTTCCCGCCGCTCGAGCCCGCCGCTCGGCTGCAGCGCGTCACGTCATCGGCAGGCGCCGCTGCAGCTGTGATTATCCTATGTGTGTTCGCCGCCAATGTCATAGCGCCGCACCTTCACGGACAGTTTCCACCGCTCGACCGGCTGCTCGCCGCGGTAAACCGAAGGGAGCTGCAGTCGCACTACACACCTCTGTTCTTCGCGCTTTTCGCAACGGCGGTCCCATTCGGTCTCGCTCGGCTGGGCTACGGGTACGTAAGAGCCAAACGCGAGGTTCGACGACTATTTCTGGCTCTGTCAGCTGGTTTCGCTCCCGTGGCAGTGCTCTCTACGATCGGCGCGTCGTCGCAGGCTGGCGCCGCGTTCCTGACGCAGCCCCGCGTCCTTCCGGCGGCGACGTTTGCCGTCTTCGCGGGTCTCTGGAGCCTTCCTTTCAGCACGGGTGCGGCACTGTTGAGCGACCGCGTGTTGCACCTGCAGCCGGTACTTCGCGCGTCCGTCCGTTATGCGACTTCCCAGTGGATTCTGACGCTGGCTATCGTACTGCCGCTTGCAGTGTGCGTTTACTTGGCGCTGCGCGACAGAGCGGCAACCATCGACGCCTTTCTCGCTGCCGGCGGCGCGGCGTGGCTCGGCGTCTCAGCGGGGTCACTGATTCTCGCGACGTTCCGCACGCAAATAACTCAGTCGATCGATCGGGTGTTCTCGCGGCGGATCCCTGATGTCCGTAACCTGATAACTACGCTCGCCTCGGGGGCGCGACGCCAGCCCAGCGCTAAAAGGGTCGCGGAACTGCTAGCGGACGCTATTAGACACACGTCGACGGCGAGGTCAGTTGCCATCGTTGTGCGAGAGCAATCGTCTGACATCCTGCTGCCTATCGTCGGCGATATGCCACCGATATCGATGGATTCCGCGATAGCGACTCTCCTTTCCAGCAGCAATAGGGCCGTCGACTTGCGCGACCGATCGGCAGCGAACATCGCGATGCTGCTCCCGGAAGCGGAGCTGTCAGTTCTTTCTGAATGCTGGCTGCTGATTCCGCTACATGCGGAGGGCGATGAACTCGTCGGGGCCGTGTGCGTTGCCGAACCGTCAGCAACGGATCGCTACTCGCAAGACGACGTAGAGACGCTGCCTGCCCTTTGCGCCGCGGCCGGACAGGCACTCGGACAACGGCTAGGGGCGGGCAGCGATGTCGCGCCTACTTCACGAGCGGCCCAGGAATGCGACAGATGCGGCGAATTGGCTGACGCGCTCGGGCGGACGTGCCGTTGCGGTGGCGTACTGGTTGGATCGTCTCTGCCTCGACAGCTTGGCCGGTTTACAATCCTGCGCCGGGTAGGTCGCGGGGGAATGGGCGTCGTCTACCAGGCTCGAGACGAGGCGCTGAACCGCGTCGTAGCGCTGAAGGCACTGCCCGAAGTCACATCGGAAGAGAGAACTCGACTGCAGCATGAAGCGCGAGTGATGGCGAACCTACAGCATTCGGGCATCGCAAGCGTCTTCGGACTCGAGATGTTCCGCGCAATGCCCGTGCTAGTCATGGAGTACTTTGCAGGTGGCACGCTTCAAAACCGGTTGCAACACGGCGCCTTCTCTGCCAGTGAGGTTGCTGCCCTGTGCATGCGGCTCGCAGACGGGCTAAGCCACATCCACGCTGCGGGGCTCCTGCACCGAGACCTTAAGCCGAGCAACGTAGGCTTCACCTCCCACAACCAACCAAAGATTTTCGACTTCGGCATTGCCGAACGTGCGGACGTGGATGATGTCACAGCCGCGGGTACACTCCTGTACCTCGCTCCGGAATCCGCATCAGGCGGCACGTTCAGCGCCGCGTCGGACATATGGGCTCTTGCTGTTGTTATTTGCGAAGTTTGGCTGGGTCGTCACCCCGCCGTGGACCTCCCACACCGAGAGCAGATTGCATTGATTCGATCTGGCCGACTCTGGGAGCATGCGAGTCAGATTTGTCCTCGAGAGCCACTCCAATTTCGTGCCGCCTTGGCTTACGCGCTTACTCCGGACGTTGCCCGGAGGTGTCCGAGTGCGTCTGACTTTGCGCGAATCATTGCGCCAACGCATACGCAACTAGTCTGACTTGAGAGGTTCATCCGCTGGCTTCGTGATCGAGTTCCGCTAAGGGGTCTGCGCAAAGTCAGTTTCGCTGTGGGCGGACAGCGCAATCTAATGATCGGCCCGCCCATGAAATCCCTGACCCGCTGAGGGCAACCGCCTTCCGTCAACCTACGCCTGGATTGTATACTCCTCGAGTTGGGAGGCGGGAATGGCAGACTTCACGGCGTTCATAGCTCACAGCCACGGTGAGGTCAGCAGGCCCTATTTTCAGCGCCTGCTCGATCTAATTAGGGCGATGGACATTGAGCCCTTTGTCTACAAGTATCAAGAAATAGATCCGCTCGTGGAAGGAGTCCGCGGGCACATGCAGAGCGCGGACTGCGTAATTGTTGTGGCCACCAAGGCTCGCACGCTCGAGGGCGGAAAGGTGCACGTGCCGTCCGCCTGGGTGACGTCCGAGATAGCACTAGCGCGAGCTTTGGGTAAGCCGACCGTTGCGTTGATCGAGAAAGGGGTCATTGTGGACCCGCTGCTCGAAAGGCACCATGCACTTGATCCAGAAGCGTTTAACGATGCGATTCCAGATATTATTCGGTACTTGCGTTCATTACGGGCGCTGCTCGTCGAGTCCGGCGGCATTTCGCTACAATATGTAAGACGTCA
>JBGTBX010000435.1:0-1908 GCA_041749115.1 Gemmatimonadaceae bacterium | reverse complement strand
ACCCCTTCACTCATCAACTCCGCCGCGTAGAAACTCAACGTTCCGTCGGACCAGTACAGCCGCAACGTTCGCATGTCTTGGGTGGGCTGTCGGCTGCGCGGTCTTTGTTCCGCCCCAATTCGACGTTGAGCTTCCTGCGTGTGCTAGAGTTGAGCACACCCCGACAGGAAACAGACGATGTCCAACAGACGCAATTTTACGGCTGAGCAGAAAGTGGCGATTGTGCGGCGGCACTTGATCGACAAGATGCCGATCTCCGACCTCTGCGAAGAGTACCAGATTCAGCCCACCCAGTATTACAACTGGCAGAAACAGCTCTTCGAGAACGCCGCCCCTGCGTTCGACCGCAGGCCCAATAAGGCTAACACCGAGCGGCAAACGACCGCCGAGGCCCAGAAGCGAGCCCAACTCGAAGCCAAACTGGCCGCCAAGAACGAAGTCATTGCCGAGCTGATGGAGGAGAACGTCAAGGCAAAAAAACTCAGTGGGGAACTCTGAACGGAGTTTGGGTTCCCCCCGACACACGCGACAGCCTGGTCGATTACGTCCACCACTGGAAAGCCAAGACCGACATCCCCATCAAGCAGTTCTTGAGATGGCTTGGCGTCCCCGAAGGGACGTTCTACAAGTGGCGTGAGCGGTACGGCAAAGCCAACGAACACAACGGCAAGATTCCTCGCGACCATTGGCTCGAAGACTGGGAACGCGAGGCGATTGTTAACTTTCACTTCCAGCATCCGTTCGATGGTTATCGCGCGCTGACTTACATGATGCTCGACGCCGATGTGGTGGCCGTGAGTCCCACGACCGTTTATCGGGTGCTCAAAGCGGCCGGTTGTTTCGATCGCTGGAACCGCAAGCCGTCGCGCAAGGGAACAGGCTTCGAGCAGCCCCTGAAGGCCCACGACCACTGGCACTGCGATATCGCCTACATCAACATCTGCGGCACGTTTTACTATCTGATTACGGTCCTCGACGGTTTTAGCCGGTACATCGTTCATTGGGAGATCAGGGAATCGATGACCGAGCGGGATGTCGAGATCGTACTGGAGCGTGCCAAGGAGAAGTTCTCCGGCCAGCAGCCACGGATCATCACCGACAACGGCCCACAGTTTATCGCCAAGGACTTCAAGACGTTCATCCGCCTCAGTGGCATGACGCATGTGCGAACGTCTCCTTACTATCCGCAGAGCAATGGCAAAGTCGAACGCTTCACGCGGACGATCAAGGAGGATTGCATCCGGCCTGGCACGCCGCTCTCGCTCGAAGAGGCGCGGCGGATCGCGGGAGAGTTCGTGACCTCGTACAACGAGTCGCGATTGCATTCGGCGATTGGTTACGTGACACCGCTCGACAAGTTGGCCGGGCGTGCGAAGGCGATTCACGAATCGCGTAACCAGAAACTCGAAGCGGCTCGCGAGGCGCGTCGACTGCGTCGACTCGAAGCACGCCTGGCGTGCTATACTGACGATACCCACGAGGAGGATAGGGCGCTGCTGGCGAGCATCCCGAGCGCCTCGTGCGGTCCAGAGGCAAGTGCCGGGGGTGAGGTTTTATCACCCTCGGTCGCTTCGACCTTGCTTCTGGCATAAAGCGAAAAACGCAATCACAGAAATACTGCCTTTAGTCCCCTTCACTCATCAACTCCGCCGCGTAGAAACTCAACGTTCCGTCGGACCAGTACAATGTCACCTGCCCCTGCGTCTCCACCCGAGATACTACGCGAAGCTCTCGAAAGAAAGGCCCGAGGGCAGGCAGAAGACCTCGCCTCTTGCATTGTCCGGTCGCAGGACCACGCAGAACTTAATGGCACAAAGGCAACGTGCCATCTGTACCATGTCAAGCTGGATGGCAATCATCGCCCTATGGTGATGGACCTCATTCGACTAGCTGCCGATGCAGTCGTCA
>JBGTBX010000434.1:0-3601 GCA_041749115.1 Gemmatimonadaceae bacterium | reverse complement strand
ATCCTTGGGGGTTGAAGTGGATCGCCGAGCGGCGCGGGATGGCTCCTGCCGAGTTCGGGTTCCCCATGTCAGAGGCGCGGCGAGCGCAACATCGGTCCTTCATCGAGTGGCTGGATGGCTGGTTGATTCGCGCCGGTTCGGTGCTGGAGATGGAGGAGGCTTTGCGGTGAGGCCAGAGCGGTAATCGCTGGCAGGCAGTGGCGATGCTCGGGTTGAGCGCGTCCTTCAACTATACGGATCGATAGGCGGGCTTCTCCGTGTTTCCACTGATCGAGAAGGAGATGCCGCTGTCGACGGTGCCACCTGAATTGCTCGGTTCGGCCGCGGTCTCCGTGAAGGACGCTTCCAGGACCGCTCCCCGGCCGCAGTCTGAGCGACCTTGCTAGATGAACGGCGGGTATCACTGGGCGATCCGCACCATGTCTCGACTGCTCCAGGAGCGGCGTGGGGCGCGCTTGCGGACGATTGAATCCTCTTCGGGCCAGAAAGGACAAGTCTTGCCTACCAAAAACAAAGGACTGATGCTCTGTTTGGCACTCGCGGCCACCGCCGTGCTCTGTTTCGCGCAAACACCGTCTCCGGGCACGCGTGGGGGCACTGCGGGGCAGGAGCGCCCGGTGGTGAACGCCTCAGTTCGGTTGGAGGACTGGGCCCGGATGCGCACCGTCTCGGCGGGGCTGCTGGACTGGCCGGTGGGAGTGCAGTCCGGCAGCTTTCCGCGTCTGACCTTTTCCGAAGCGGCGGCTAACGTGGACGCGCTGAACGTCGCCAACGTGGTGGGCTCCAGCGCGCAGGAGTTGAGCTGGGCGATCCCGAAGAGGCTGGACGAGCGTCTGGCGCCGGGTGAGATCATCGCCGTCCGCGACCGTCTGCGCGCTCTGAGACTGCAGATGCGGGCCTACGCGACACCGGCGATGGGCGCCAGCGAGGCGGCGCAACGGAAGCTGTTCGAGTTCGTGAGAACTCTCGGCGTGCGGACGATCATCTCCTCGCCGGCACCCGCGCAGCTGGCGGCGGTGGACAAGCTGGCCGAGGAGTTTGGAATCGACGTGGCGGTCAACCGGCCTGGCGCCGGTCCCGACCAGGTGCTCCGCGAGCTGGCGGGACGAAGCCGGCGTATCGGCGTCTATGTCGACACGGGGATCTGGATGGACCAGCGCATCGATCCGCTGGCAGCCGTAGGCAAGCTGAAGGACCGGCTGCTGGTGTTGAATCTGCCGGAGCGCAGCTCGCCCTCGCTGCCCGACGTGCTCAACCAAATGCAGCGCCTCGGAATAAAGCCGTCGCTGATCACAGTGGATGCGGCCGTGCAAAGCGACTCGTTGGCCAGCTTCTCGCGCGCCTTCGAGATTTTCGAGCGCGCGCTCCGGCCGATCATGGCCGAGCGCGTGAACGAAATGTCGCAGACCACCCCGATGTTCCGTTCCGACCCCGTCATGTCGGCTGCCGAGCGCGAACGGATCGAGTCGCGCGTGGAACGGGACCTGACGCGGTATGGGTTCCCAACGATTGGCGAGGCGCGACGCCAAGTTGAGGCCGCCATCCCGGCCCAGCCGACACCGCGGCCGCAGCGTCCGAGAAAACTGCTGGTGCTCGACGTCAACATCGGCTACAATGGCCACGTCGCCGGCCGCTATGTGGTTAACTACGGGCTGGAAATGTTGGGCAAGAAAACCGGCGCGTTTGAAGCGGTGTTCAGCAACGATTTGGACAATCTCAAGTACCCTCGCATCCAGCAGTACGACGCCGTTTTCCTGAACAACACGGTGGGAATGATCTTCGTCGACCCGGAGGTGCGGGACGGACTGCTGCGGTTCGTGCGTCAGGGTGGCGGTTTGGCAGGCAACCATGGGGCCAGCCACGCCTCGATGGATTGGCCGGAATTCGGCGAGATGCTGGGCGCGGTGCGCGGTATCCATCGGGCCAATGACGAGCAGGCGATGGTGGCCATCGACGATCCGGAAAGCCCGCTGACGGCTTCGTTCCATGGCAAGAGTTTCCTATATCGCGACGAGTTCTATCGCTTTCCCAATCCGCCCTATTCCCGCGAGCGGATGCACGTGCTGCTGCGGATGGACGTGGCGCAGACAGATATGAATCAGGGCCAACAGTGTGGGCGGCCGTGTGCGCGCCCGGACGCGGACTATGCGTTGAGTTGGATCCGTCGGCATGGCCAGGGCCGGGTCTATTACACGGTGCTCGGCCATCAGCCAGCGCTGATGACCACGCCTGCACTTGTGCAGCACATGCTGTCGGCGGTTCGGTTCGTGCTCGGCGACCTGGAGGCCGACGCGAGCCCCGCAACCGTCGTGAAACACTAACAGACTGGATCAAGGCGCCCGGCAGCTACAAAATCAATGAATCTAGGATTCCATGGCAAACGGTGTTTCTACATCTCGCACATGGGTTCCTCCTTCTTTTCTGACCGGTGAGAGCTTCTTGGGGACCGGCACGCCCCTGCGTCGGGAGTTCGGAGCGGCTGGGCTTGAAAGTTGGCGGGACTGCGTTCTCGAGCGCTTGTGGGTATTCGAGGGCGCCTGTAGAAAACGGCGAACGCTCGCTACGCAAAGGTTCGCCCTTGAGCGGCAACACTTCAATGTGGCGAACGGTATTGTGGCACCGGTGAATCGGTTCGCAGCGGTTGGAGCCTTTGCCTGATCGTGACTATTTGACGCGATACTAGCAACCATTTCAATTGCTTGCCTCAGAGTGTTGGCTCGAGACAGTACGCGATCGTTCGGCCAGGAGTGGGGAAGAAGGGTTCTCTACCGTATTGGCCTCCCGTGCATCGGAGGGGATCAGAGGCTAAGATTATGAAATATCGTTTTGATATTGGCTTTGACTTCTGATATCGTTTCACCTATGCTGTGTAATCATGCTTGTGTTGACTCAGATGAGGGGATCTGAGACGGCGCACGATGGATTGGTCCGGTATGACGGACGAGGTTGGGCTCTGGAGCGGGCCTCTTGCGGATGACTCCACTTGCACTAGGTTGTGGTTCCGAAACGAAAAAGATCATGGTGCTTACGCACCGCTCTTTCACGTTCTTGTCTGCGCTCACGCCTGCACTTGGCCAAGGAGACCCGCCGGCCATTTTGGGCGTCGCGTGAACCTCATGAAGACAGACGGAACTAACCTTCGAGGAGAGACGATGACTGGTTCGGTGCGAACCTTGCTCTTGCTGTGGATATGGATCTTGTGGGCAGCTGTGAACGTTGCCGCTCAGGAAAAGATCGCCCGGCCGCTGACGGCCGATCAGGCACAGGAACTGAACGCGTCCCGAGGCAGCGAAGGCAACGGCGCCAGGATTTTCGTCGATCGCTGCACAAGCTGCCACGGGAACGCCGCCATGCCGGAGGCGCAAACGCCGGCCGATCTGAAGCGCCTGCCGCCCGAGCAGATCTACAACTCGCTCACCACCGGCAGCATGGCCAATATAGCCAGCGACATTACCGATGTGGACAAGCGCGCCATCGCCACCTGGGTGGCGGGCCGGCGCCTGACCGAGAGCGTGAACGCGTCGGCGTCGGCTATGCCCAACGTCTGCGCCGAGAACCCTCCGATAGCCGACTTGAACTCCGCACCGTCTTGGAACGGCTG
>JBGTBX010000433.1:0-11324 GCA_041749115.1 Gemmatimonadaceae bacterium | reverse complement strand
GCTGATCGGCCACACGCGCACCGAGGAGACCGCCTACCAGCGTCCGACCGACGCGCGCGTCGCCATGACGGACGCGGAGCTGCGCGCTGGGCTTGCACAGCGGCTCGGCCAGGATCCCTCCGCGGTGATCGCGGCCTACGCCGCCGCGCACCCAGACGCCACGCCGTGGGATCTCAACATCCTGATCACGACCGATCATCCTCGCGGGAGCTACACCCGTGAGCTGGCGAAGCGAAAGGCGGTGGCGGGTGGCGCGCCTGCCTTCGTGTATCGGTTCGATTGGGAGACGCCGGAGGGTGTCCTTGTGTACGAAAGGGCGTTCTCTCGCGACGCCGCACCGGTCGTCGTGTCGGCCGGCCGCATGCGCTCGCCGCACACGATGGACATTCCGTTCGTCTTCGACAACATGGCGATGGCCGGCCCGCAGATTTCCAGGATGCCATCGGCGCAGGTACTCGCGACCACGATGAGCGAGGCGTGGACGACGTTCGCGCGGACCGGCGATCCGAACACGTCTCGATTGCCCGCGTGGCCGCGCTACGGCGTCGAGTCACGACACACCATGCTGTTCAACGACGCGTGTCGCGTGGTGGACGACCCCGATCAGGGGCCGCGGCTGGCGATGGAGCAGGTGCTCGGGCTCGCCGCGCCGCGCCCTGGGGGCTGATTCGGTCTATCGCCGCGCTGGCAACCTCATCGCCCTGCGACGCTGCGCGGCGTCGTGCCTGTCGGCCATCAGGTGCCGCCTACCATTGACACACCTCGACATCCGTCATGGCAAAATCCTCTCCCACGAAGAGCAACGGCTCGTCCCGCGCCACCGACAGCGCATAGCTGAAACAGTCCCCGAGGTTCAGTGCTGCCCGATGCCTGCTGCGACCGAATCGCTGCGCGGCATCGCGCGCCAGGACGACCTGCTCATCCCCAACAGGCACCACCTCCGCACCGAGACTCTGCAGGAGTCGATCGATTGGCGGCTCTCCGGCATCACCAAAGCGACCAAGCATCACGAGCGAGCTCTCGACAACGGTGGCGGCTGACACCAGTCGGGTGTGGTCTGCCTCGACGGCGGCGAGTAACCGGTCTGCCGACGCTTCCCGGAGCAGGATGGCGATGATTGCAGAGGTATCGAGGACCATCGATCAGCTCGGGAGTCCGTGTGAGTCGTAGCCAAGGATTTCATCGGCCGGCCGCTGATCGAGAACGGGTAAAGTGCTGACGCGCTCCTGGATCCGGCGGACCTCGGCCGCCATGCCGCGGCGGGCGCGCTGGGTCTCGCGTTCGAGGCGATCGCGGAGGGCTTCCCGGATGGCGTCCGTCAGGGACTCGCCAGTCGCTGCGGCGAGGGCCCGTGCCAGGCGGTCGGTTTCTGGATCCTTGATGCTGATGGCCATCTATACCTGTCTAGAGAATAGTATAGAATTCTAGAATCTATTCTTATGCCAAGCAAGTGGCGGGCGCAAGGCGTTCGGTCCGGTCACTCATTCCCAAAGCAGGTCCAACCCTGTGATGTCACCTCGGGACCATACAAGTCAACCGCTGACGATTGCTGGCGATGCGGCCCTATGTGCAGCAGTGGTGGCGTGAAACCGGCGTCGCCCGTACTGTTGCCAACGACGCACCCAACGGTGCTGAACTCATGACACATGGAGAAATGATGATCAGGCGCGGATTGGCCGCCGGATTGGTCGCGATCGTTCTGGCAACCAGCGTAGCGGCGCAACAAGTAGAAGTCACCATCGCCCCGGGCGTCACGGATGGCCCGGTAACCGGGCGCACCTTCGTGATCTTCACGCGTGACGGCGCCACTGAACCCCGGCTCCAGGCGGGCTCCTACAACGGCGGCGTGCCCTTCTTCGGCGTGGACGTCAACGCAATCGGCGCCGGTGCCCGCACCATCATTCCCGCCGCCACGCCGGGGTTCCCGGTCAACTCACTGGCCGAAATGCCGGCAGGTGAATACTGGGTCCAGGCGCTCACCGTGGTCTACACGCAGGTCACGCCCAAGCACGGCAAGACCATCTGGGTTCCGTGGGACCAGTGGGAAGGACGCCACTGGAACCGCACGCCGGGAAACCTCATCTCGGAACCCACCAGGGTGCGGTGGAACCCGGCCTCGTCACGGGTCACGCTTTCCCTGACCAAAAAGATCCCGCCGGTGGCGGTGCCTCCCGACACCCGCTGGGTCAAGCGGGTCCGGATTCAGAGTAAGCTGCTCTCTGACTGGTGGGGTCGCCCCGTGTACCTCGGCGCCACAGTGTTGCTGCCGCAGGGCTGGGCTGAGAATACGGCCACGCGGTATCCCGCGATTTACATCCAGGGCCATTTTGGTTTGGGTGCGCCGTTCGGGTTCGATCCCGACGGTAAGCCCGAGACGGAGGAAGCGCGGGAGCGACGCCTTGTCCGCACGAGCCGCGAGCCCGGATACGAGTTTGCTCAGTCGTGGATGGGGCCGGACTTCCCGAGGATGGCGGCCATCACCTTCCAGCATCCCACGCCGTACTACGACGATTCGTACGCGGTCAATTCTGCTAATCAGGGGCCCTATCAGGACGCTCTGCTTACTGAGTTGATACCGCACCTCGAGAACACCTTCCGGCTTATTGCTGAACCAAAGTCCCGGTTTCTCACGGGGGGTTCAACGGGCGGCTGGGAGGCGTTGGCGCTGCAGATCCACCGCCCGAAATTTTTCGGTGGTACCTGGGCGATGTATCCCGACGGCGTCGACTTCTCGCGCAACCAGATGATAGACAACTACGCCGACTCCAACGCCTTCGTGACCAACACCGAGCCTAACGACTGGCTGGTGCGGCAGCGGTACATGAGCCGAGGCGAAGACGGACAGCCCGGCACGACCGTACGGCAGATGGCGCGACTCGAGGAGGTACTGGGAGGTCGGGTGAGGGGCGGGCAGCAGCTTCAGGCGTATGACGCAGCTTATGGTCCCGTCGCGGCCGACGGTTATCCGGAGCCACTGTTTAACCGGGAAACCGGGACGATCAACAAGAGCGTTGCCATGTACTGGCGCGACAACGGCTACGATCTCAATTACTACCTCGAGAAGAATTGGGGCACGATCGGCGCGGATCTGGACGGCAAAATCCATGTGTATACCGGCGACATGGACAACTATTATCTCAATCTGGCGGTGTACAAGATGGAGGAGACTATGAAGCGGTTGGGGGGCCGCGCGGTGTTCGAGTTCGGCCGGCCGATGAAGCCGCACGGGTGGCAGCCGTTCACGAATGCAGAATTGGTGCGGCTGATGGCTCGGCTTAATGCGGGCAGGCCTGCCACGGAGGATCGCTAAGCCATGAAACATCTTACCTATACAGTAGTCCTCGCCGCCTTTCTTGTTGCCGGCTGCGGCAGTGAACAGACGTACGACGTTGTGGTCGTGAACGGGCGAGTCATGGATCCGGAATCGGGGCTCGATGACATACGGAACGTCGGTATTCGCGCCGGGCGCATCGAAGCCGTCACGGATTCACCGCTTAACGGTACGCGGGTGATCGACGCCACCGGGCTCGTCGTCGCCCCGGGGTTCATTGACCTGCATGAACACGGTCAGGAAGAAGAGTCGTACAACCTGATGGTCCGCGACGGTGTGACATCGGCGTTTGAACTGGAGGTCGGTACCGGCGACGTCGGTGCGTGGTACACAGCGCGCGAGAGCGGCCAGACCGTCAACCACGGCGTCAGCGTGGGCCACATTAAGGCGCGAATGCAGGTCCTTGGAGATCCCAGCACGGGGTTGCTGCCGGCAGGTGTAGGCGGGTTGGGGTCCGCGACGGAGAGTCAGTTGGCAGAGATGGAAACGATACTCCGGAAGGGACTCGCCGAGGGTGCGGTGGCGGTGGGTTTCGGGAGCGCATACACACCGGGCGCCGAGATGAGCGAAATCGAGCGGATGTTCCGGGTTGCCAGCGCTGCCGACGCGTCGGCACACATTCACATGCGGAACGGCGTGGCAGGGCTCGATTCCACGATTGCCGCAGCGGCCAACGCAAATGCCAAGCTGCACATCGTTCACGTTAACTCGAGTGGGGGTACCGACCTCGCCGAGTTTCTTGCCCGCATTAAAGCGGCCGCCGATCGCGGGCAGGACGTCACAACGGAGGCCTATCCGTATGGGGCCGGAATGACAGAAGTCCAGACAGCCCTCTTCGACAACTGGCGGTCCTGGCCCGATTCGCAGTTCAACACAGTGCAACTTGTTTCCACCGGAGAGCGCCTGACGCGCAAGACGTTCGGCGAGGCCAGAGAGAAAGGTGGCACGGTGATCACGCACGGGCGCAGTGACGAGCAGACGCGTGCGTCGATCGTCTCACCGCTCACCATGATCGCGAGCGACGGGTACATCAGCAACGGACGCGGCCATCCGCGCACATCGGGAACCTACGCCAAGGTGTTGGGGAAATACGTACGAGACGCACAGG
Source organism: Gemmatimonadaceae bacterium (assembly GCA_041749115.1). GTDB lineage: Bacteria > Gemmatimonadota > Gemmatimonadetes > Gemmatimonadales > Gemmatimonadaceae > JBGTBX01. Next base: position 6,885 of record JBGTBX010000433.1, on the reverse strand, counting down.
CCCTGTCCCTGATGGAGGCGATACGAAAAATGACGCTCCTTCCCGCTCAGCGACTCGAGGCCCGGGTTCCGGCGATGGCGCTCAAGGGACGCGTGCGCGTGGGCGCGGATGCTGACCTCACGATCTTCGACCCCGCGACCGTGATTGACCGATCGACGTACGAAGATGCGACGCTTCCGTCCGAGGGCATACCCTACGTTTTGGTGTTCGGCCAGATCGTTGTGGACAGCACGCACCTGACGAGTGCGCGCCCCGGGCGAGCGATCCGCGCACCGGTTACGACGCAATAAATCAATGCTGGTCGCCATGCCGGATCTGCGATACAATTCGGCTATGGCCGTCTCCAACCTGCCCGGAGCTGAGCTGATCGAGGTCGGCCTCGCCGATCTCATGGCTGGCGCCGTGACCAGAGAATCACTGCTCGTTTCCATCGCGGCGCCGGGACTACGGCACGTCGGGCTCGCCATCGGTGAGGCCATTCCGGATGCCGAACTGAAGCTATATGCCCTGTTGTCGCGGGAAGGCGAGGCGGGGGGAGGAGCGCACAGCCAGTACAATGCGTTGCTGAAACGTGTCGCGAGCTTCCTTCACGCTGCGCAGTGCGCGAACTAGCGGATGGCGCGCGCGTTCGGGCGTTCATGACCGAGCTTGCGAGGCACGCCACAACTGACGTTGATGTCTTTCTTGTCGGCGGTACGAGCGCGGTGCTGGTCGGCTGGCGTGAGACGACGATCGACGTGGACCTGGTCATGCGGCCGGAGTCCGACGCTCTGATGCGCGCGATTCCGATGCTCAAGGAACACCTGCAGCTGAACGTGGAACTCGCCTCTCCCGATCTCTTCATCCCCGTCCCTCCGGGATGGGAGCAGCGAAGTCCGGAGGTGGCCCGTATCGGGAAGGTCACGTTTCGGCATTTTGATTTTGTTGCACAGGCTCTTGCCAAGATCGAGCGAGGTCATACGCGCGATCTGGCGGATGTGCATGCCATGCTGACTCGCGGCCTCATCAGCGCCGCAGATGTCCGTGAGCAGTTTGAGCGCATTGAGCCGGAGCTCTATCGGTTTCCCGCTATTGATCCTGCGTCATTCCGGCGAGCGGTCGATTCGGTGTTTCCACCCTCGACACCATGAACGAATACACCTGCGCGCCATCCCAGGGCGCACGCCAAGTGAGACACTTCGGTCGCCTCCCTCGATTTCTGCGGTCGGGGTTCGTCGCGATTTCCCGCGATCTGCCAATCCTGCTGTGCGTCCTGCTTCTTGCCGCTCAGCTGCCGGCTCAGGACACCTTCACCGGGGTCGAACGCATCGTGGCCGTGGGCGACGTCCACGGCGACTACTCGCAGTTTACTACAGTTCTGCGACAGGCCCGCCTGATCGACAAGAAAGACCGCTGGATCGGTGGCAAGAGCCACCTCGTTCAGACCGGTGACGTTCTGGATCGCGGACCCGATTCGCGAAAAGTGATGGACCTCCTGATCGCACTCGCCCCTCAGGCGCAAAAAGCAGGAGGGCACGTGCATGCGCTCACGGGGAACCACGAAACCATGAACGTCTTCGGTGATCTCCGATACGTCCATCCCGGAGAGTACGCAGCATTCCGATCAACTAAATCCAGAGCGCTGCAGCAGCGTGCCTTCGATGTCCTCTCCGACTCCACGCTCCGCAACGACGCCGATTACAAGACCACGTGGTTCAACGAACATCCACTTGGCTGGGTGGAGCACCGCCTCGCCTTTGAAGCAAATGGCAAGTACGCGGCCTGGATCCGCGGGAACAACGCAGCGGTCCGGATTAATGATTGGCTCTTCCTGCATGGTGGCATCGGCCCGCAGTATGTCGCGACACCCCTGCGTGCGATCAATGATGGCGTACGTGCTGCACTCGATCCGACGCGTCTTCCTGCGCAGGGAAACATCGCCGAAGATCCGGAGGGACCGCTATGGTATCGCGGGCTCGCCACGGGTGACGAGCAGGAATTAGCTGCGCACGTGGACAGCGTGCTGGCAGCGTTCGGTGTGAAGCATATAGCTGTAGGCCACAGCGTTTCGCCGGGAACCATCTTTCCGCGCTTCGCCGGCAAAGTTGTCATGATCGACGTGGGTCTCTCGGCGGTTTACGGGGGGCCTCCCGCCGCACTCGTGATCGAGGGCGGTCTCGCACGCACCCTGCATCGTGGACAGCTATTGGACTTGCCTTTGGGAACTGACCTTCTGCCGTACCTCAAGGCCGCGGCAGCGCTTGATCCGCAGCCGTCCAAACTTCAGGTGGTGATCGATCAGTTGTCGCTGGTGAAGTCGCCAGGCGCGGGGGGAGGGGGGCTTCACCCACGCCTGACGCCGTCGTTCAACGACGCTCACCCGTAGAAGCGACGTCCTTTTTCAACGCTCCCCGGGCACCGTTAAGCTGATGCCGAGGAGGAGGTGGTCACCCGGGCAGGCAGGGCCGCATCAAAGCCGCTTCGCCGACAACTACCGCCGCTTCGCTTCGGCAGTTTGCAGGCGCGTGATGCGGGTCCGGATCTCCGCGACCTGCGGCTGCAGTTCGGCATCGGCATTCTTCCACAGCTTTACGAACGCTTCGTAGTTTTTGATAGCGTTCGCGAGATCGCCCTTCGCTTCGTACAGTTCGCCGAGGCGGCGGGGTGCACTTGGAAGCGCGACCGCCGTGTACTGCGCGACCCCGAAACGCATTCCCGGCGAGGAGACCCGCTCAAAGTGCGCAATTGCACTGTCGGCTTCGCCAGCCTTGTCGAACGCGCGAGCAAGACGCAGCTCTGTGCCTCCGTGCCATGCCAGATCTACCTCCCCCGAGTCGGAGTAGCTGGCCTGACGAAACGCCACGACTGCCTCCGACGTCCGGTTTTCTGCCAGCGCCACTTCGCCGCGTGCGGCTTGCCAGTCACCCCATCGGACGAGTCGCTCTTCTCGCGTTGCCGTTTGTTCGAACGTGTTGATAAGCGCGTTGGCTTTGTCGGGGCGCCCGAGTTGCGCGTATGCAGCCGCCAACCGCAAGTCTGGTCGGTCATGCCACGAGTCAGTTTTCGAAATGGATTCAGCAAGCGAATCGAGAACGCGCACACCGGCGACCTCAGTACCGAGCAAGGCGCTCTGGAGGGCAACGTTGATTGCCGCCCATCCAACCGGGTCAAAATTGAACTTTGTCGTATCTTCAACTGCGGCTGCAACCTGTGACAACAACGCCGCGCGCCGCAATTGACCGCGGCCGGCCGCCACATTGGCCCGAACGCGTGCCGCAATCGCGCGGGTTCGTCCTCTGTTCGCAGTCCCAACCAGCGCTATCGTTGCGTCAAGCGAATCCTGCCCAAGCAAAGATGCAATCCAGAAATCGACTTGCTCCGCACCGCTGGAACCCGGGTAGTCGCGGTGCACGACGTCGGCGGTGCGTTTTGCCTCGTTGAGTTTTCCCTGAAACATTTGGGAAATGAGCAGGTTGATTTGAATCTGTGCGATTGGGCGTTGTCCCAACGCCTCCGTCTTTGCGATCTCGGACAACGCCAGCGATTCGGCCGCCGCATACTCGCCAAGGTCATATAGTGCGATAACGCGATTGTTCTGCGAGAGCTCCGGGTGGGCAGCGTAGTAGTTTGCGCCTTGCCGTTGTCCAAGCGCCATGATGTAATACGCCTCGACGTCAGCACGTTCAATATCGGGAAGACGCTCGCGAAACCGGTATGCTGCAGCCGTTGATGCGAACACCACGGAGGGCAGCGCGCCGGCATTACTCTGATACACGGCGAGTTTTCGCCAGGCCTGCGCGAAGGTGGAGTCTTCCTTCACCGCCGCGGCGATATTCATGCGTCCCTTCTCCCAGTCGCCCACCATGTCTCCCGCTTCGACTCCGCGGGAATACGCGCGCAGCGCCGCCAACGACGACGTAGTGACTTGCGCCAGCGGCGGCGTGCGTGCGAGTGACCGCAACGACTCACCAATGCGGGAGCGCATACCGCGAGCGACTTTATCAATGGCATCGAGCAGATCGCCAGCGCCATTCGCACCTTCCTGCAGCGTGACGAGTACGGTCCCCGAATCAGCCCGCACAAGGTTGGCGGTGATCATAAATCCGTTGCCCACCGTTGCTACCTGCCCCGATACCACCAGCGGCACCCCTTCGCGTAATGCCAACTCGCGTACGGTCTTCTCCTCGAGCACCGTTGACATTGGCAATTGCATGCGGCGCAACCCGGCCGCCACATCGGAAGCCGGCACCAGCTGAATGGCCTGCGACTGACCCAATGATGTTCGCATAGCTTGTGCCACGATCGACCCGAGAGACGTGTCGGTCGCCGTGGACGCGAACTGTGCGACGAGAACCCGGGAGTCTTTGCCTATGGTACCAGCATTAAGCAGCGACGCCGCGGGTCCCATGCCGAATGCCCGAAGTATCATCACCACGGCAACACCAACTGCAACCACACCGCCGGAAATGGCGCCGGCTCCCCACGTGCGTTTCCACGACACATATGGAACAGCGCGCAGCGCCATCGTGCCTACAGTTGAATGAACGACAGAACCGCCCGGCGTGAGCGTAGGCGTATTGAACAGCGCGCGCCGCGCCGAATGCTGCACATACCAGGTGAGCAGCACGGCGGGGAGTCCCAGCGCCGCGGCGCCTAACGCGACCGGAACCGTCCCGTCAGGGAGGCCAATCCCCACCACGGCCGCTTTGGCCAGCACCCAGGTCGCCCCGAACGCGGCGCCCCAGATGCCGAGGGCTGCAGGGAGCGACCAATGTCGTCCGCTCAGGCCGGCCGGTAGCGATTCACGCGACGCGCTACTCGCCGCCGACTCGAGCGCGCGCAGGACCTCCCGTGCCGTCTGCGGACGTTCATCAGGCGACTTATCCAGGCACCTGGCCACCAAAAGATCGAGTGTGGGATTCACCTGGCTCACACGAGAACTCGCCATCGGCGCGGGTTCGGCCATGTGCGCTACCATCAATTTGTGCGGCGCAAGTCCGTGAAACGGTGGTGCGCCGGTTAACAATTCAAAGGCAAGACAACCGAACGCATAAATGTCCGCCCGATGATCGGTGTCCGGATCGCCAGCGGCCTGTTCCGGCGCCATGTACGCCGGCGTTCCGATCGCCGTACCCACCTGCGTCACGGATGTGGCGTTCGAATCGCCAAGGGCACGAGCAGCACTGATCGCTTTGGCAATCCCGAAATCGGTGACGACTGCGGCTTCGCCCGATAAAAGAACGTTGTCGGGCTTGATGTCGCGATGTACGATCCCGCGCTGGTGAGCGTAGAGCAGCGCACGGGCGACGTCGCGCAGGATGCTCAGTGTTTCGTGTTCCGAGAGCGGGCCGCGCGCGAGTCGGGCGCGCAGCGATTCACCCTCGATGTACGGCATCGTGTAATACGGAGTGCCCTCCACGAGCCCCGCGGTCAGCACGGGCACGATGTTCGCCTGCTGCAGAGACGCGGCCAGCTGAATCTCGCGCTCAAACCGGCTTGTGCTCAACGTCGCGGCGAGTTCGGTCGAAAGAACCTTGATCACCACGCGTCGGCCGAGCTTGTGCTCCGTTGCCACGAAGACCCGCGACATCCCGCCACCGCCAAGTTCGCGCTCTATGGTGTAGTCGGCCTTCAACGCCACCTGCAGCTGGGTCCGAAAGTCCAATCGAGATCCGACGTGAGGGGGGAGGGGGCAGGGGAGAGGACGGAGACAAGGATACCACTTCGCACGCAATAGCATGACGATTGTCACCGCACCGACCAACGGTGGCGCGTATATCGCTACCGCGCCAGACCTTACCGTCAGTTAGCGCGTGCTGATTGTTTTCCCATCTGCTGTGCGGCGCTGCACCGCCAATGAGCTATGGTTGGTTGGCGGCTCTGCGCGTGGTCCCATCTCCGTACTTCACCACGGTGCGCGACTTCATGTCGTACACATCCCCAGCGGACAGAACAAAGTAGGGTTTCTCCCAGGGTTGGTACGTTCGCTTGTTGTCGTGCACGGCGACCTTCCACTTGCCCATCACCTCGAACGTGTCACCGGTGACAACGATCGCCGTACCTTCCGAAAGACCGATGCCAAGCAGTTCGGGCTTCTGTTTAATGACCGGGATGATATCGTCCCAGCGCATGCGGGCATTGATGTGCTGATCGATCGCAGATTTCCTGAGGAAGCTGAACCCCTGTTGATGATTGGGTTCTTCCGTCATCACGATCTCTGACCCCTTGGTATCACCTCGCACCAGATAAGCGCCCTGAATCGAGGCGCCGGCCGAGCTGCCACCGATCACGCCGCCGCGCGCCAGTACGTTATGAAATTCGCGATAGGTTCTGGTGCCGCCGTACGAGTCAACGATGTTCCACTGACGACCACCGTTAAACCACACGGCGGTAGCATTGCTGAGTGCTTTGACAAACTCCGGCGTATCGGCAACCTTGGGGTCGTGCGTGTGCAACATGGTGACGTTCTCCACACCACGAGCGCGCCATGACTTGAGCACCTCGTCTTCTGTGTACGGACGGAGCTTGCCCTGCGCGTCATAGTTTCCGCCGGCCGTGGGCACCACCACAAAACGGCCCGCCTTGGCGCCGCCGCCCAGTTCAATGAATTTCTCCATGATGCCGGTCCCGTCGGTATTGCCTCCGCCGACGATGACAAGTGTGCCGCGTGCCGGGCCGTATTCGGGGGCACCCTGTGCGGTGACGACCGAAGCAAAGGCGATTGAAAGCGCGAGAGCCCGCAAGAGGCGGCCGGGGAGAGCGAGCGTACGTGACATTGGCGGACTCCGCTGGCAGGGGCAAACGGTGGAGGGAGAAAACTGACATTAGGAGTCGGGCGCGGCCGCAGCAAGCCTCGTGTCGCCGCCCTCGCCGCGTTCGCGTCCACCGCCGACCCTCGCCGTCGGC
>JBGTBX010000432.1:0-3502 GCA_041749115.1 Gemmatimonadaceae bacterium | reverse complement strand
TGTCGCCGGCGGTGGGTCTTACTCTGGAGGGGGATAGCCGCCGCTGCGAGCATTCCAATAAGCAGCCCGAAAACTATAGGTTGCTTTAGTGTTCCTGCCCACGTGCCCACCTTCGGGAGATGTAGCCAACGCTTGCCCAGTATGTTCTCGGGCTTCGGCCTCCATGTATCGGGATAATCCTTGTTATCACCTTGCACGACATAACCCGCTTCTGACGTTCCACCGATAATTCGGTGGATCACCGTACCTTCGTCAGTCTCGAAGGCGGTAATGTCCCCAACTGCGTAATTCGACTGTCTCTTCGTCACTACGAGGTCGCCTGTGTGGAGTGTCGGCTCCATGCTCAAACCAGTTACTAGAATGTAGCTGGCGGGCCCTCCGAGAAAAGCAGGTCGCAACAAAACGAACCACGTTAGCCCGATTGTCAGAAGCGCGAGAGTTCGTAGTCGTGGGAATCCCGACACACTCTTGCTCTAACTCGTCTTTGTCCGCGTTGGTCTCATGACTGCGATCCTCTACCAATGGGTTGTGTGATCGTCCGCGTGATCTGCACGCGGACGATCACATCCGAACTAGTATCCGGTGATGCTAGTTTCCGCTACTAGCATTCCGTTCCGTCCGATTCCTTACCCTCGATCCAGAATTTAATCTTTTCGATATCTGCTGGATCGACAGTGACTTCCGTAGTCCGCCCGCCATCGACTGTCGTGAACACATAACCTAGGGTTGGCTCGGATGTCTGGGCGATGACCCAGTTGCTTACGCCATAGCAAGCGCCAGATTCCGGCTTGGAGTAAGCGAGAACGTTGCCGGCACCGTCATCGAGCCGAAGGAACATTCTCGCTCCAGCACACGCTGGATCGACATCTTTGATGCGGATACCGAGTACACCCTCTTGTGAACCAGGAATGTCATTCAGGATATAGGAGTCGACAGTAACGCCGTTGCCATCGCACCACAAGGACCCATCTTCACCTGCCTGCACGACTGATCCCTCAACGTTTAGCGTTGCCGCGGAACCGATCGCGATCGCAATTAGTGAACCGAGGATGGCCACGAGGCCGAAAATTTTGAACATGGTCGCTTTCCCCCATTAGTTGTACTGACGTTTCGGGGCATGGCTCACGCCAGGGTAGCCGCTATACAGCGATCGCTACCCCATGTACACTCTCCTTGTAGGCAGAGAGGTGGGCTAAAGCCTGCCTGTTGCCGGGGCCCCTGTTGCAGCTAGTACCTGCTCGGGGGCCATTTCACTTTCACGCTGTCTCGCTTATACGCGACGCTCCTTTTCCCTTTCCCTGTTCCGTTCCCCTGTTGCGCGGCCACCTGGCTCCCGCCGGACCTGCACCGTGCATCCCAGGCGCTTAGACTGCCTCACGCGCCGGTGAGTTGCGCTCCCAGGTAGCATTGCCCCGAGCAAGCCGCCGCTGCCGGGCGATCTATAATGGCCGATACTGTTCTAACATCCCCCAACCGTACTGTCAAGTCTGTACTATGTTGGTTACTATTGATTAGACTAAGAACGACTGGACGCAATTCGTGCGTCATCAGCGTCGCCACAGGGTCCGCCGAACATGGCGGCGCGCTTGGACCGAACACCCTCGCGGGGCACTCCCTGACTGCCCGCCAAATGTGGCACCAGCCTAGCCTGCCGATCCGGAACCTGGCAAGTCGCACGCACGCTTCACGTTGTTTCACGTTCGGAAATGTCGGATTGCTTTGTCTGTCTGCCGTTGAATGATTGTCAACATACCGGTGGTATACGCATGACAAGCCCGGAGGGTTGTGGCTCGTCTTGCCGCTGGCATGAGACAAGGAGAACGGGACCAATGAGCGGCAGCATGCCGGAGTTCGCGGCATAACTGGATTCGCTGATGGACGAGTGCGGCATCTCGTTTGACCGGCCCGGCCCGCGTCTGCTGGCGCGTCTGTCGGTCTTCAACGGCGCATGGAGCATTCGCTCGGCCGCCGAGGTCTGCCGACAGGACGGGAGCGATCCGGGCCGAACATCTAGCGAGGAACTTGATGGCTCGCGTCAGCCAGCCTGCTCCAGTCCCAGGGGTAGCCAGGACGCTACAGGATGCTCGAAGTGACGCGAGAACGCTGACGAGTGGCTCGTGCAGACGGGCGATCGAGAATCGCTGCAACGCGGCAACCTTCCCGCTGCTGGTGCTGCCCGGCATCGTCGTGGAGGCGGTGGTGATTCCACATGCGCTGGTTGTGCTCGCGTTGGACGGTACGCCGGTCGTGGCCGTCTATCTGTTCCCGGGCCCGCTGATCGCCGACGGCGACTACGATCGCTCCGGCATCCGCAGCGAAGCCACGTTCTACGGTGGCCAGACGATGGTCGACAAGACCGTCGGGTCAAGCGTTCCGCTGCTGCTCGGTCTGATCCTCTTGCTCGGGAACACGGCTTCCGACCCGTTGGGCATGCGTTTAGTCGGTCCTGCCGCCGGGCTGCTCGTCCTCGCTGGGTACCTGGTCTTTTGCCGCTTCGACCTGCCTGCGCGTGAGACGGCCGGGTCCGCTCTGTAGTCGAGCACGTCACGTCGTGGACACCGTGGTCCTCTGGATGTTGCCTCGACGCTCCGAACAGCCAAAGCCTCCGCGCATTCGGCGGCGCTCGCTGAGCCCCCGTGTCATCCCGAAAGGGCGGGCATAGCAGGCCCGGAGAGGGACGAGGCGTGCTAGTCTACGGCCCGTCGGGCGATGAATCAGTAGCGGGAACGTGTGGGGTTACGCGATGGATGCGACGGACATTTGCTATCTGCCGGCGGAGCGATTGGTCGATCTCTATAGGCGGGGCGAGTTGTCCCCGGTTGAGGTGGCCGAGGCGGTGCTGGCGCGCATCGAGGATCTGAACCCGATACTTAACGCCTTCGTGACAGTCACTCCGGAGCGCGCCAGGGAAGACGCTCGCAGGGCCGAGCAGGCGTACCGGGACGGTGATCCACCAGCCCTGGCAGGCGTACCGGTCTCGATCAAGGATCTCGTGCCGACGAAAGGTATCCGCACGACGCGCGGCTCGTTGCTTAGCGCGGACTGGGTGCCTGATTACGATCCCGTCTTCGTTCAGCGACTCTACGACGCCGGTGTCGTCATGCTCGGCAAGACGAATACTCCCGAAGGCGGCTGGAAGGGCGAGACGACCAACCGGGTGGCCGGCACGACCTACAACCCCTGGAACCTTGATAGAACGCCGGGCGGATCCAGCGGCGGCGCTTCGGCGGCGGTCGCGGCTGGGCTTGGCCCGCTGGCTCAGGGGGGCGACGGTGCAGGTTCGATCAGGATTCCTGCCGCGTTCTCGGGCATCTTTGGCCACAAACCGTCGTTCGGGCGGGTGCCCTATCCAGGCAGCTCGCCAACCCAACTCGCCCACACCGGGCCGATGACTCGCACTGTGCGGGATGCGGCGATGATGCTTGACGTCATGGCCGGGCCGGACCCCTCCGACCGGCACTCGCTCGCCAGAGCGCCGAGCTTCGTCGACGATATCGAGGGC
>JBGTBX010000431.1:0-9471 GCA_041749115.1 Gemmatimonadaceae bacterium | reverse complement strand
GGCCGGCGGTCGCTGCCCGGCGCGCCGCTGGCACCTCAGCGAGCGGGCTGCGCTGGCGTGCCAGAGCGACCGCTTCCCGCTCCGACAGAGGAGGAGTGGCAGTTTGGGCTGATGTTACAACACTCAGCGCTATGGAACATGCGGCACTCAGGCCGAAGACAACGCGCATTGCTGGCAGATTGGTATGCGAACACTCGCCGCTGTGCTACGGCGGACAGGCCGCTCAATGTGCAGCCCGTCGCGGATTGTCGTGAGGGGAAAAGCGGACCCCATCCATGGGGGAAACCCCGTCCATCACCAGGATCAGAGGGAGTCGGCGATGGCCGCGATCTCTTCTGCCTCGGCCCAGGCTGCGCGAAGTGTGTCCAGCTCGCCCTCCAGGGCACTTCGCTCAACACTTTCGTGGAGAGCCATCTCAAGAGCCAGCCGGGTGGAAGGCGCCCGATTCTTCAACGCTCCGGCCAGCGAATCATCCCACCAGTAGCGCCGACCTCGTCTCCAGTTTGCGGCCCGCCCCTGGCGATGAAAGAAGCCATCGGTCTCGTTCTGTCGGCCGAGCAGGCTGACGGCGCGGTCGAGATCCTCAGAGCTCCCACCCGTCGAGTTGATTGCCACGAGCACGCGGCCAAGTACCCGTTGTGCCGCCGCTCCGGTCAATTCGCTGCGGCCGCCTCCATGCTCCAGTTCCAGCGACCATCCGAGTTCGTTGTCCGAGTGCAGCAAGCGCGCTTCAGCAAGATGAAACCCTTTCACCGCAAACATCTGACCGCCGACGGCAGCCGGTACATACGCGTACGTTTTAATGTGCTGAACGTAGACGTTGCGGATTGCTCCTGCGATGGCGATCGCGGCCATCGGCGGAAACATGATGGACGACGCGCTCCAGAGGGAATTTGACATCCCTACGCGTTCAGTTGGCGCGGGTCCCGAGGCGGCGAGAATGCTGCGACGGCGACGCTCAAAAATTGGTAAATAGCGCCATGAAGCAAACTCCGGACGCAGGGCTTCGCCGATGCGCACCAGCTCAAGGCCGCTTCGGAGCCGGGTCATGCCGATGTTGTCGGTGGACACCCGCATGGGCGTGGAGCGAAAGAGACGCTCACACTGCTCAATCGCTTCCCAGCGTTCCTCGATCGCGGTCAGGTTCCAGCGCTGACACGAGCGACACACCACCCAAAGGCGTCCTCTCGCTGAATCAAACGCCAGCCGACGACCAACCGGAAACTCTTCGACGGTGTCGTTACTGCCGAGGGAACTACTGCAAAACAGGCATGACGAGTACATGTCCTCTCCGCGATCCCCCGGACGACAAGCCGGCTACCTGGTTCGTGATGTCAGTTGAATGGCACCGTTGGTGTACCCGGTGCCCCACTTCTGTGTTGCTTCTGACGCGCTGAGAAATCGAATCTCCTGCAGCTCCGACGCCTGAACACTGCCAAGGCTTTCGGGATCTCCGAGGCGATTGGAGTTCAGAAAGACGTGAATGGGATCCGCCGCCAGCAGAATGGAGCCGCCGCCGCGCGTCCGAAGCATAGTCGGACGCAGCCTCTGAATCGCTTCGAGCGCGCTCGATCCCTCGTTGAGGCTCGCTAACTCTGATCGTGAGATGACGTTCGATGAGCCCCGGCGCGGGGCCGTGGAGGTCTGGGCTCCAGAACCGCTGGCGCTACCGCCTGAACAACCGATCATCGCTGCAGAGACGAGAATCAATGTGAGCAGAGGTCGCATTGATCACTCCTGAGAAAGGGAACGCGACAGGTTCGGGCTGGACGCGGGCACGAGGCGCGAATCCACCAATCAATGCTCGCCCGTCAATTCCACACGCGCAAGCAGTGTCTCAAAGGAATGACGCTCCTTCGACTCCGGCGGGCACATCCACACCCAGCGCAACGCAGGCGCTCGGCATGAGATCGACTGTCCGGCGCGGGGTGCGTGGGACGGGATGATTCGTGATGAGCGGCACCAGCATGTGATCGCGCGTGAGGGCACCGTGAGTGGAAACGTGTGGAACCGGCTCGAAGCGCCGCCGAAAGTCCCACCCCGGCGTGGCAGACAGCAGCACGTCCCCCGACCGCGCACAGGCAGTGATTTGAGCGATTTGCACGAGAGCGTCGGGGTAGGCGCTGGCGAAGGTAGCCTCGTGTGCCTCCTCGCTGCTTAATCCATTGAGGTCGCCGAGACCCAGAGGGTCACCGTCTGAAGGATGGTAGTGATACTTGTCGTTGCGCAGCTCGACAAACGCCGAGCCGCGAGCCGCCGATCGCACCTCGCACAAAGCGGTGCTGTGCGGGAGCATCATCAAGTCGACAGAAGGTCGTTGCAGTAGCGCAGCGATATCCTCAGTCCACTTTGGCGCGAGGCGAGGCCAGAACTTGCGGGTTCTGTCCTGCAGATCCAGGTAGAGATGTGCCATCGCGTTTCCGCTGACCATAATTGCCACGTCACCGCGCAGGCCAATGGTGAGCGGATGCGCGACGGTCGATCGTCCGCGATCACTAAAAAAGGCAACGAGTTCGTCGTGATGATGCACGGGCGAATGACCGTGATCGCTGGTAACCCAGATGTGCGTGTCCTGCCACGTCCCCAGCGATTCCGCGCGGCTCCTGATCGCTGCGGCAACGCTGTCAACGATTTGCAGCGCTTCAATGGTTGCAGCTGAATCATGTCCTTGTGCGTGCGACATTTTGTCGACACCCATAAAGGCAGCGAGTGCGAACGCACTGGGAGGTTGCATGGCATGGAGCCGCGAGGTGAACTCGTGCCCGATCCTGCGGTCGATGTCGAGCCAGCCACGCACGTCACCGCGGAAGTGCGCAATCGCACCGCGCAGTGCATAGAGAGGACTGGTGCCGAGCTGGTCTCTGGAGAGCAACCCCCTGCGAACGACGCTGAGCGCACTCAGGCCCGGAGGCGCGAGTTGAAAGAGCGATGGCGTCGATGGGTCGATGTCTCCGTCGATGAATCGAACGCCGGACCCCACATAACTGATCGCGTGGCCGAACATCCTCGTGATTGTTCTCGCGCGGTCGAACCACCGTAAGCCCGGCAATCCGACGCTGCCTGGAAAGCGTCCCAAAACGAATGGTGTGTAGGCGGGACCTGTGACCGCGGGAAATACGCTGGTCACCACGTAGCGTCCCCCTTCGGCTGCCATGCGGGCGAGCGAGGGGAGGGCACCGGCGTCCATCGCCTGCGCGAGCGTATCCGGACGTGCGCCGTCGGCGACTAGAATGATGACCGGCACGTGACGGCTAAGTGATAATTGATGCCAGGAAAGAACAATCCAGCTCTGGTTCCGAGTTCCGCGCACGGCCCCGCGTGAGTATGCTCCTGACGCGCGCCAGTGCGCGTTCCCCTCTACCAAAGAAGGTGATGGCGAAACAAAAGAAGGCGCCGCCGAAGACGCAAGGAACAAAACAGCGGCCCATGGATCCGGAGAGACTTCGGAATGCAAGCGCCGCTGCACTGAGCGGACTGAAGGAACGCACCGAGTCGGGGCATCGTGCGGCGGGTCGTGTTCCTCCTTCGGCCAACGAAGCCCGCACGAGCGGCGCGCACAAGGCCATCGACACGTCCCTGCGGGATCCGCTCCCACTTACTGAAGATGCCAAGCTTCTGCAGCACTCGGCTTCTTCGGACTTTACCCAGTCAGATCCATGGCGCGTGATGCGCATTATGGGCGAGTTCATCGAGGGGTTCGATATCCTCGCGGATGTTGAGAAAGGAGTGACCATCTTCGGATCGGCACGTACCGCTCCCGACGATCCGCAGTATCAAGCCGCTCAGGAAACAGCACGACTACTCGCGCTGGAGGGGTTTGCAATCATCACCGGTGCTGGTCCCGGAATCATGGAGGCGGCAAACAAGGGTGCCCGCATGGGCAACGGTCGTTCGATCGGCTGCAACATCGAACTCCCGTTTGAGCAAGGTGCTAATCCATACGTCGATACACTCGTCAACTTCCGCTACTTCTTCGCGCGAAAGACGATGTTCATCAAGTATTCGAATGCCTTCGTTATTTTCCCCGGTGGATTCGGCACATTCGATGAACTCTTCGAGGCGTTGACGCTTATTCAAACGGGAAAAATTTATCAATTCCCGGTCGTGCTGTTTGGCACCGCGTACTGGGCCGGACTCCTGCGGTGGCTCAAGTCGCGCGTGCTGCTCGAGCGCAAGATCTCGGCCGGCGACATGGATCTCATCTTCGTGACCGACGATCCTGAAGAGGCGGTGAAAACCATTGTCGGCGCATACAACGATCAGCTTGCGGTATCCGCACGCTCACGGGAATTCACACGATGAAGAAAAAGAAGACAGCCGAACGTTCACTGGGACTGAAAGCATCGCGTGTTGGCAAGACCGTTAAGCGGGCATCGCCTGCCGGTGACAAGTCGACGCAGAAGAAAGCTGCCGAGGCACGTGAGCGGAGCGGGAAGGCTCCGGCCGCCGTGTCGAAAAATCCCTTTCTTCGGGGCGGACGAATTGATCCCAAGCGAATCACCGGACGTGAGAATGTTGCCGACCTGATCGAAGGAACCTTTCTCAGCTACAATGCCGGCCGCTTGCGCGAAGGGTGTCAGCTGTTCGCCGGGAAGATGCTCGAGCCCGACGTGACCGTCGGCTTAACAATGACCGGCGCGTTGACACCGGCAGGCCTTGGCATGTCGTCGTTCATCCCCCTCATCGAGGCCGGGTTTGTCGACTGGATTATTTCCACCGGTGCTAATCTGTACCATGATACACACTTCGGCCTGGGCCTTGCGATGCACCGGGGTAACCCGACCACCTCGGATGTTGTGCTTCGCGAAGAAGGTGTTGTGCGCATCTACGACATCTTCTTCGACTATGATGTGCTGCTCTCAACGGACGCATTTTTCCGCGCGATTGTGCAGGGCGCGGAGTTTCAACGCGCCATGTCGAGCGCCGAATTTCACTGGCTGTGTGGCAAGTACGTGCGCGCGCGCGAGAAGGCGCTTGGCCTCACCCACAAGTCGTTGCTCTCCACCGCTTACTCGTGTGGCGTCCCGATATACACGTCGTCACCCGGTGATTCATCCATCGGAATGAACATCGCTGCCCTCGCCCTCGAGGGAAACAAGTGTGTCATCGATCCGAACGCGGACGTGAACGAGACCGCGGCGATCGTGCTCGACGCAAAACGCAGCGGTGGAAAAAGCGCGATCATGATCCTGGGAGGCGGCAGCCCCAAAAACTTCGCGCTCCAGACCGAGCCTCAGATTCAGGAGGTGCTCGGCATCGATGAGCGCGGGCACGACTACTTCTTCCAGATCACTGACGCTCGGCCCGATACTGGTGGACTGTCCGGAGCAACGCCGGCTGAAGCCGTCAGCTGGGGGAAGATCGATCCCGATCGGCTCCCCGATGCAGTGGTAGCCTACCTGGATTCAACCGTCGCCCTTCCGCTGTTGACCTCGTACGCTTTGGCGCGCCGTAAAAAGCGACCGCTGAAACGGCTGTACGCAAAACGAGGAGAACTGATGGAACGACTGCTCCGCGAATTTGAAAAGTCGCGTTGATCAGCGCGCAAAGGTGAACTGATCCCGGCGAGCGGACGTCTCGTCAAACAGCACGACGGCCGACTGCGTCCATGAGCCGGTGAAGACGGTCGTGACCGTATCGGCATGAAGCAAAGTGAGGGCGGTGTCGACACGCCTGTAGGCACCGCGCAGGGATTCCGTTGACGTCTGGCTCCCCCCAAAACCCGAAGTGCTTCTGACGTAGGAGAACAACCACGTCGAATCAGTCGACAGCGTCAGAGCGGCTGAGCGAATCGTCACTGGCGGCGGGCCCAGGTCCAGGGTCGCCGGCATGGCGTTTCCGTTGAGCGTCGTGAGCCGATACACCAGCCCCTCACCCGTCAACGGCTCCTGTGGAGGGCCGAGGTCCAGTTTGCACCCACCAGCGACCAAAACAGCGGCGAGTCCTAGGGCAAGTCGAAAGCGCATCGTGGTCATGGGGTGAGTTCGCATACAGTCTAACCGCCGAACCCATGGTGCGCAGTCCGTCTGGTCACGTTCGGCGGGGGCCGGTATTTGCCGTTGGGGCGCGGCTGACATAGCTTCAAAGCACCAGCAGCGCCCGGCCTCGCAGAGTTCGGGCGCTCCATTTTTTTGTCGTCCCGAGGCGGTGCAGCATGCTCGAAGAACTCAAGGAAAAATTAGGCGCAGAAGTAGAGAAGCTGCAGCACGAGCTTAATGTGGTTCTCCCCAATGAGATCCGCAGAGCCGTCGAGATGGGCGATCTCAAGGAGAACAGCGAATATAAAGCTGCTCTGGAACGACAGCAGTTCGTTCAGGCCCGTCTGGGACAGCTTCGACAGCGGCTAAGCAAGCTCTCCTCCATCGACATGGCACTGATTCCCAAGGACCAGGTTGGCTTGGGATCAACCGTCAACGTCACCGAAGTCGCGACGAATACGAAGCAAACGTATTCGCTGGTTTTTGGCGATGCCGAAGAATTCGACGAGTCTCAAGTGACGATGTCTTCGGCCATCGGCCGGGCCCTCGTCGGCAAGGCGGTGGGTGACATCGTGCTGCTCAAGCTGCCTGAGTCGACGCGCAAACTTCGCATCGATTCCATCAAAACGATCCATGACGCCTGAGTAGTGACGAAGCGACTGGCACTGTGGTCGCCGGGAAGGGTACGTTCCAGCATCATTTGCGGACTCCTTAAAATGCGTTGCTTAGCTCTCACAGTCGCTAGTCTGGCGTTCTTCCCCAGCCTCGCAGCATCACAGACGCTGGAAGGAACAGTTCTGTTCGGGGAGGAGCGGCGGGCCGTGCAGCACGCACGCGTTTCGCTCGTGACGCGCGGTATGGACGTTCTGGACACGGCTAAGACGGACGTGTTCGGGTACTTCGTGGTCAGCGCCCCAAAGGCGGGATCGTACTCCATAGTACTTCGGCGCCAGGGTTACCTGCCGATCGTCACGGACCGATTTGATCTCGGCGACGGGGAAATACGCGCAGACACCGTATTTCTCGACAGCGCCGAAGCCGGACGAAGCGTGGAGGATGCCATCAACCAGAGCCTGCGCAGTGTTTTCGGAGGCAGCGCCAGTAGTGGAATCGGGCGAATGATCGGCCCCGACGACATGGTGGAGCACCGGCAGCGCTTTCAGACTCTGGGCGACCTCGCGCGCAACGGTCGCATTCTGGGTGCAACCGTCGTCGGAAACACCGGGCAATCGTGTATCAGATTTTCCGCGGCGCGAGATTGCGCTCAGATATTCCTGAATGGGCTTCCTGTTTTCGTTTCCGCTGACCAGATCAACCTGCTCGACGTTGAGGCAATCCTGGGACTACGTAGTGCGGAGCTGGGGATGGCGGCGGTCGAAGGTCGTCGTTTCGATCGTTCCCGGTACGGGGTGGTGATGGTCTACACCACCGGTTTTAACGGTCGCTGAACCTGCGGCGACACTTTCGGCAGGCTCGCTCCGTATGGTCCAGCAGGTCACGGGAGCGGTGACCTTATCTTCTAAAGGAGTCGGCTATGGGTTTCCTCGCGAGATTGGTCATGTTTGGCGCTATTGTCGCCGCGGTTGGTGTGGTTGGTAAGCTTGTAAACGGCACGCTGTTTGGTAACAACGATCGCGAGGTAAGGGTTGAGCGCACCTCGTCGCGGTCGAGTCGGGCAGACGCCAGGCGAGCGCGAGCGGAGCCTCCGGCCCCTCCCGAGGCTCCGGACGCACCTGAAATCCTCAGCCCCGAGGAGATTCGCGCCATCGTTGAGCCGGCTGAACGGCTGGCACAGCAAGCAATAAGAGACTCCCGCGTTGCGATGGCCGTAGCTGCCGACGCTGAAGTGCGGGCCAAAGACCGCCGCGCCGAAGCGATCCGCATTGTATCAACCAACGGGGCAACGTTTCTGAGTGTGCGCCACAATGACATCGTCGCCGGGTTGAGTGATTCCATTCGCCTTCACATTGCGACGTCCATGAACGACGAGCGCGAAAAGAAGGACGGCTCCAGTAAGCTGGGCGAAATGATTGCCAGCACCGTGATGTCGAGCGTGCAGAAGCTGGTGGGTAAGGAGATCGTTGTTCCCATCGAATCGTTAAGCTCTGCAGACCTCGACGGCAACCGCATCGTGTTCGAGTACCGCGATGGCAAGCCAAACGGTGTCATGAATCTTGAGAACATGAAGTTCGACGATAAGGGCGACTTCCTTGAACAATTCAGCTCCCGTGACGCGAAGCGCTTCGTGTCGGTCGTCAAAACACGCATCAAAGACGGCAAGCGGTAGCATCGCGTGTCGTTAGGCGAGGGGCGCGATCGCTGGGTCGATCGCTGGACGCACGAGCGAGATTCTCAGCGTCCCCCCTCGGCGTTCATCGTGAGTGCTGCCCGGGCGATCCCTCCGCGCGGCGTGGCCGCTGATCTGGCCGGTGGCGACGGTCGACATGCCCGGGCACTGGCTGATGCAGGACATCGGACGCTGCTCGTGGATTTCGCAGAAACAGGTCTGCGTGCGGCGCCAGTGGTTCTCTCTCGCGTCGCGGCGGATATGTGGGCGCTGCCTTTCAAGCCCGGCAGTTTGTCACTCATCTGCATAGTGAACTTTCTCGAGCGAGACCTTTTCCCGGCTCTTATCGCGCTGCTCGAGCCCGGTGGGCACCTGCTCTACGAGACCTACTCCCGTGACAATCTTCGTCTCGTGGCGGAGGGACGGGTCAGGGCACCAAGATCGCCGCAATACACCCTCGATGAGGGCGAATTGCTTTCACTGGTGAAACCGCTGGACGTCCTGCAGTCCCGCGAGGGCTTTGTCGCCGACGCAGCTGGCGAACGATGCGTGGCCAGCGTCGTCGCACGCAAACTCGGGTAGCTGCCAACCTCCTTCCGTGCGGCGCGTCATCGTAAGTTGAGTGATGCACGATGTCGGAATTGGCCGCCGTGTGGCCATAGTCGCGGGAGTGCGGACACCGTTCGCCAGAGCCGGTACCGATCTCAAGTCGCTGAGCGCGATTGAGTTGGGTCGGGCGTGCGTCGCAGAATTGATCCAGCGCACCTCCCTGGAGACACAGGAGCTGGACTTGGTGGTCTTCGGGACGGTGGTTCATTCAGTGACAGCGCCGAACATCGGGCGTGAGGTGTCCCTGATGCCGTTGATTCCCAAGGGAGTCGACGCGTACACGGTGAGCCGGGCGTGTGCCTCTGCCAATCAGGCGATAACCGACGCCGCGGATCAGATCGTACGAGGCCATATCGACGTCGCGATCGCCGGTGGCGCGGAGTCGCTCTCGAACGTACCGATCCTGCATTCGCGCGGCTTCAGCGATGCTCTTGTGTCGGCGTCGCGTGCCCGATCGCTCGGAGCGAGAGTTGGTTCCCTGGCGCGAATCAGGCCACGGGATCTGGTGCCGATTACGCCAGCCATCGCCGAGCCGAGTACGGGTGAAACAATGGGTGAGTCGGCAGAGAAGATGGCGAAGATCAATGAAATAAGTCG
>JBGTBX010000430.1:0-2667 GCA_041749115.1 Gemmatimonadaceae bacterium | reverse complement strand
ACTTCAGCCAGATCGCGGAAGCGTACGAGAACGCGCCGGATGTCACCCGGAAGCGTCTGCTGCTCGAGACCATGGAAGACATTTATCGCCGTACACCAAAGGTCATGGTTGACGCCGAGGGTGGCGACCGCCTGCTCTATCTGCCGCTCGATCGCATGCTCGAGCGCAAGGCTTCCGGTGGCGCGGAAATCGAAACGCAACTCGACACGGTTTCAGTTCAGCCCGCAACAGGGGGCAGCTCGGCAACGACGCGGGCCACGCGTGGACAGAGTGCCCCGGAAGATGCGGGCGAAAACAGCGACCGGGAGGCGCGCAGCCGATGAAATCATCCCTCGGTTTCATCGCAGCAGCAGCATTGCTGCTGCTCGCCAACTCCATCTTCATTGTCGACGAGAGCCAGCGCGCGCTGCTGTTCCAGTTCGGCGCGATGCAGCGTTCGGACTACAAGCCGGGACTGCATTTCAAGTTGCCGTTCGTGCAGAACGTACGCAAGTTCGATCGTCGCGTGCAGACGCTCAATACCGAGCCCGAGCGCTACCTGACTTCCGAAGCCAAGGACGTCATCATCGACTTCTTCGTGAAGTGGCGTATCGCGGATGTCGAGAAGTTCTACACCGCCTCGTCGGGCGATCCTGAGGTCGCCGCCCAGCGTCTGAGTCCGATCGTGCGCAAGGGTCTCGGCAAGGAAATCAACGGCCGACTGCTGCAGGACGTGGTCTCGGTGGAACGCACCAACGTGATGTCCAAGCTCCTGGCGACTGCCAACGAGGCCGCGACCGATCTCGGGGTGGAGCTGGTCGATGTGCGCATCAAGCGCATCGAGCTGCCCGAAGAAGTAAGCGGCAAGGTTTTCGAGCGAATGCGCACCGAGCGCTTCAAGGTGGCGAATGAGCTGCGCTCGCTCGGCACCGAGGCGGCGGACAGGATACGGGCCGACGCGGACCGGCAGCGCCAGGTGATCCTTGCCGAAGCCAGCCGTGATGCCGACCGCATGCTGGGCGAGGCCGAGGCCACCGCCACCGGTACGTATGCGCGGGCCTACGCTGCCGACCCTTCGTTCTTCGAGTTCTATCGAAGTCTCGAGGCGTACCGGAAGTCGTTTGGCGAAGACAACAGCGTGCTCGTTCTGGATCGGGACAACGAATTCTTCCGCCACTTCGGCGGAGCCCGCGAAGCACGCTGAGACACTGCGGGTCGATGCCACGCGAGTTCGCGATTGCCCTTTGCCTCGTGATCCTGATCGAGGGACTCATGCTGTTCGCGGCGCCCCAGGCGTGGCAGCGCATGGCTTCCGAACTCGCGCAGATTCCTCCGCAGCGGCTGCGGGCGTTTGGTGGCATCGCGGTGATCGTGGGCATGCTGCTGCTGCAGGTCGCGCTTTAACGTGCGCAGAGTCGCCCGTCCTCTGTGCAATCAACCGGAGCGAGACTGATGGGTCAGAGTGTGGTGGTTCTCGGAGCGCAGTGGGGGTGGGCACGCCCGCTTGCGCGAGTCAGGGGGACTCGCGCGGGCTTGCGAACGCCGAGGGCAGGAGCCCGAGGCCCACACTTGGGGAGATCAGGATGATCGAGCCTAGTGACCGTCGTCGCCCCCAGCGGGGCAATCAATCGGAGCGAGACTGATGGGTCAGAGTGTGGTGGTTCTCGGAGCGCAGTGGGGCGACGAAGGCAAAGGCAAGATCGTCGACCTGCTCACCAGGGAAATCGGTGCGGTCGTCCGCTTTCAGGGTGGACACAACGCGGGTCATACGCTCGTCATCGGGGGTCGCAAGACCGTGCTGCATCTCATTCCTTCCGGCATCCTGCGCGAGGGTGCGCTCTGCCTGATCGGCAATGGCGTGGTGCTGAGCCCGGCGGCGTTGCGCAAGGAGATCGAGGAACTCGAAGCGAATGGCATCGAGGTGCGCTCGCGCCTGAAGATCAGTCCCGCGACGCCGCTCATCATGCCGTATCACATCGCGCTGGATCAGGCGCGTGAGAAAGCCGCGGGCGGCAAGGCGATCGGAACCACCGGACGTGGCATCGGACCGGCCTACGAAGACAAGGTCGCGCGGCGCGGCATCCGGGTCGCCGATCTCAACTATCCCGAGCAACTCGCCGAACTCCTGCGCAGTGCGCTCGACTACCACAACTTCGTGCTTACCCAGTATCTGAAGGTCGAGCCGGTCGACTTCCAGCAGACTCTGGAGGAGGCGCTTGCTTTCGGCGAATACGTCAAGCCGATGAAGTCCGATGTGGCGGGGATCCTCCACGACCTGCGTCGGCAGGGCAAACGCGTGCTGTTCGAAGGCGCGCAAGGCTCGCTGCTCGACATCGATCACGGCACGTACCCGTACGTCACTTCGAGCAATACCACCGTCGGTGGAGCACTCGCGGGAACGGGCGTCGGCGCCGATGCCATCGACTACGTTCTCGGCATCGCCAAGGCCTATGCAACGCGAGTGGGCGGGGGACCGTTCCCCACCGAACTCGATGACGAGACGGGTCAGGCGCTGCGCGACAAGGGCCAGGAATACGGTGCGACCACTGGACGTCCGCGGCGGTGTGGCTGGATCGACATCGTCGCGCTGAAGCGTGCGGTGGCGATCAGCGGTATCTCCGGACTCTGCATCACCAAGCTCGATGTGCTGGATGGCATGGAGCGCCTGAAGATGTGCATCGCGTACCG
>JBGTBX010000429.1:0-19308 GCA_041749115.1 Gemmatimonadaceae bacterium | reverse complement strand
CTGCACCGCCGCGAGATCGCCCTGCATCGCCGCATCGGCAACAGGGGCAAGCGCCGACGGAGCCGCCGCAACCGTCGCCCAGAGGCACGCGGCGAGCGCGGTACGTCGAACCAGGTGAAGTCCCAATGAACTCATCGTGTGGCGTGGTTGAGGTTACTTGAGCGCAAGTGTGCCAGTGCTGTCGCCAAACGCTTCGAGATCGTCCATCCCCATCCCATGGAGCAACGACAACATGGCGTTCGCTGTCGGCGTGCCTTCGGGGGCGTGGATATGCGAATTGCCGCGTAGCGCACCATTGGCACCGCCGAGCATGAGAATTGGCACACGACGATGATTGTGAACGTTGGCGTCTCCCATGGGCGAGCCATACAGAATGGCCGTCTTGTCGAGCAGCGAGGTATCGCCGTCCATCGTGTTCTTGAGCTTGTCGAGCAGGTAGGGCAACAGGCTCACATGGTACTTGTTGATCTCGGCGAACTCGCGAACACGAGCCGGAGCATTGCCGTGATGTGAAGACGGATGGAAGCCCGTCATGACGCCACTTTCCGGATATACGCGAGACGAGGCATCGCGCCCCATCTTGAACGAGAAGACGCGCGTCATGTCTGACTGCAGCGCCAGCACCTGCAGGTCGAACATCAACTTCACGTGTTCGCCGAACGAATCAGGAACTCCGGATGGCGCGCCAGCCAACTCGCGCTCCTCTCCGCTTGCATTGCGCGTCTCCACCATCTGAATGCGGCGCTCAAGTTCCCGGATGTTCTCGAGGTATTGATCCATACGTAGCCGATCACCCGCGCCCAGTTCGCGCTTCAGTTCAGCCACGCGACCGGTGATCCAGTCGAGGATGCTCGCAGTGGTGCGGGTGCGCGACGCGCGCTCCGCCGCCGTACCGCCGGCGCCGAAGAGTTGCTCAAATGCAACGCGGGGATCGCGGATCATCGGCAGCGGATCCGTGGGCGACGCCCAGCTTATTGAATCGGTATAGAGGCACGAGTACCCGTACGCGCATCCCCCGGCGCGATCGAGCGGCTCAATGCACAGCTGCATGGATGGAATCGGCGTTTCCTGCCCGAAGCGGTGAGCATACATCTGATCGAGCGATGTGCCAACGAAGATGTCCGAACTCTCGGTTTGCTTCGGATGTGCTTGCGTCAGGAACACGGCGCTCGATCGGAAGTGATCTCCGCCGATCTCTTCGGACTGATACGCTTCGGCCATCCGCGTATCGGTATTGCTGACAATCGTCAGATATTTTCTCCACTCTTCGAGGGGAGTCAACGACGTCCCGGTCAAATCGAAATCGGAGCCGAACTGACGAGGTGTCCAGAGGTGTTCGGTCTGGCCGAACGGTGCGCATCCTGCTGCGCCGTGGACCATCTCGAGGCAGAGCAGCCGTGTCGGGTCGTTCGGTGCCATCGCGCGTGCGGCGCGGGAGGTTGGCACCATCGCGTCGAGGTACGGCAGCGCCACGGTGGCGCCAAGTCCTTTCAGAAAGGTGCGACGTGCCAGAGGTTGCTTAGCAATGTGAGCCATACGAGGGTCGGGACCGGAGGAAGTTTTTTTCTTACTGGAGCGTTGCCAGAACCTGTCTTTGCTCAGCTGGTAACGGATTTCACACTGCCACCTTCTGCACGCTGCATACGGAACGCCGGGCTGTTGATCACACCCATGATATAATCCGACATGCGATGATTCTTTGGTGCTGCATCGTTCACGATGGTGCGAATCGAAGGCATATCGTGCGCCTCAACGCGCCGCCCGATCGCGTACGCCATGAGATTTGTGGTAAACGTGCGCAGCAACGTCGCCTGTTGATTGATCAGTGCTGCACTCAGTTCAGGCAGTGTGGACACTTTGGTACCGTCCCACAGTTCCCCACGTGAATCAATCGGCATGCCGTTATCGCGCACACGTCGGCGCCCGGTCGCGTCGTAATGCTCCAGCGCAAGGCCGATCGGGTCCATCATTTTATGGCAGGACATACACGCAGGGTTCTTACGATGTTCTTCCATGCGCTCACGCACCGTCAGCAGTCGTCCATTGGCCGAGCCCGGCGTCGCATCAAGATCCGGCACGCCCGGTGGTGGCGGCGGTGGCGGACTGCTCAACATAACTTCCATCACCCACTTGCCACGCTCAACCGGCGACGTGCGCGTGGCCTGCGACGTCAATGTGAGCACACTCGCCTGACCCAGAATGCCGCGACGTCCCGGATCTGTCTGCTTGACCAGACGGAAGTCGTCTCCAGCCACGTTAGGCATCCCGTAGTGCTCGGCCAACCGTTCGTTCATGAACGTGTAATCAGCGGTGTACAAGTCGAGCACACTCTTGTCTTCGCGCACGATATGTTCAAAGAAGAGCTCGGTCTCGCGACGCATATAGCCGCGCACCTGCTCATCAAAATCGGGATACTGCCGAATGTCCGGCGTGACCACATCCAGATCAGGCAGTCGCAGCCATTGTGCAGCAAAACGCGTGGCAAGCGCATTCGACCGCGGATCGGCAAGCATCCGCTTGACCTCCCGGTTCAGCACGGCGGGCTGCGACAGCTGGTTCCCGGCCGCCAGATCGATCAACCGTTTGTCGGGAGGT
Organism: Gemmatimonadaceae bacterium; assembly: GCA_041749115.1. GTDB lineage: Bacteria > Gemmatimonadota > Gemmatimonadetes > Gemmatimonadales > Gemmatimonadaceae > JBGTBX01. Next base: position 16,713 of record JBGTBX010000429.1, on the reverse strand, counting down.
GCTGACCACAGGAAGAACGACAAGCGCGACGCAAGGTCGATATCCCGCAGCTTGTAGACTTCGCCGGGCTTCGTGTTCGCAGGAGCCAGTTCGAAACGGAAAACAAAATCCGGGCTGGCAAGGATCGCTTCGAGCGCCGACCGAACCCCGGGTTCGAACCCGCCATCGCGCGCAGCGCCCTCCTCATACAGCTTCATGATGCCATTGATCTCGCGCGCTGCGACCGGCCGACGGTATGCCTGTTCCGCAAATCGTGACACGATCTGCCGTGCACAGGCCGTCTCCGACGCGCCCTTGGTGGCGGGTCTGCAGGTGAATATGCGCTGCCTCACGTGCGAGTCGGACACACCTTCCGACGCAAACGGACCCTTGATCATCAGGTCGCGCAAATGCGGCAGCTGAGTAAATCCGTATGCAGTCGCATTCGAGGTGCTGAATAACGAATATTTGAGCGGCGAGATCAGATCCTGAACCACACCCTGAAATACTGGTGGGACAAAGGCCGCAGACACGCGGTGCGGACCCGCCGAGATCTTCACGGACGGAGTCGACATCGCCACACCGTTGGGGTCCGACGCCGTCATGAAGCGGTCGATCGCAAGCAGAACCTTCCGCTCGCCGTCAATGGAGATCTCCAGCTGTTCACCCCGAGCCAGACCCCCGGCAAACGCTCCCGTGGTCTCGTGGAAGAACTCCGCGGTGAACGAATACATCCCGTCGGCGGGAAACGTATGCATGACCGACAACCCGCCGCGCGTACCATACGGCGCCCCTTCAACGTGATCGGTCTGCGACGTCAGCTTCGGTACGACGTACATGCTCGTCGCCGGACTGATTTGTCCATCGCCAACTGCCAGGCGGCTCACGGCCGACGCCGCGCGCAGGTACGCGCTGAGCAGCAGCGGGCTCAACGCCTGAACGTCAGCGATATTATCGAAGTTCTCGCTCTTGGTATCGGGCGGGAGATAGTCCGCAGCATCAATCTGCAATCCAAGCAAATCGCGGATCGCCAATGTGTACTCGGCGCGGTTCATGCGCTGGAACGTGCGGAAGCCGGGATTCGGATGCAGCCGGGCATGTTCATCAAGCTGCGACTCCAGACTCGTCACCAGCGCGGCGAGCGTGTCCGCCGACGGTCGCCTCGATCCCGGCGGAGGCATCATTCCCGAGCGCAGCTTACTGACTACCGCTTCGGCGATCTCCGACTGCTCGGGCGCCGCCGTCATGTCGAATTCGGCCAGCGACAGGTTCCCGCGCTTGAGGCGCGCATTATGGCACCCCGCACAATACGTCTTGAGGACAGGATTGAGGTCCTCGCGCGCCACAACCAGTGGCGCTTCAGCCGTGCTCCGCGCTACGCCCGAGTCTGGCATGAGGAAAACCAGCGCGGTTACTGCGGTTATCACCGAAAAAACCTTCATGCGGTCCTCGACGGGAGGTAAAGTTCGGGGAACCTGCCCCACTTCAAATGTCGGGTTTCCGCACGCCTACGCAAGTCGCATCTGCGCAACATGTTGACCACGACCGGGCGGGCCCTACGTTACAGCAAACCCGATACCCACGTTGGCCAAATTTATGCGCGTGCCCCGACTTCATCATTACGGACTACTGACCTTGGCGTTGAGTCTCGCCTTGGCGGTCAGTGCTACCCCCGCAAGCGCTCAGACCCCACCGCAGGACCCGCAGCTGACGGCCTACGCGAAAGCCTGGGTCGCCTTGAATCAGATCCGCGACTCCATGCATGCCGAGCTCGCCATGCAAAAGAACAAGAAAGTCGAGGATCAGACGAAGCTGCGCGAGGACTACTCGGAGCGAATTATCTCCCGCCTCAAGGCACTGGGATTCACCCAAGCCAAATTCGACTCGCTGACCTACCTGGTATCGGTCGACTCGACCGCGCGAGCCGCATTCGAAGGCGCCGTCGTAGCGCTTGAGGCGAAAAAACCCTGAGGCGCTACCGGCTGCCGTAGTTGATAATTGGCAGCACCTTTCGCCCGCTCGGATTGTTGCGTGCGATGTTGATCAGGCCGAGTTGCACGCCGTGCAAAGTTCGCGTGTAGTTGACGATTCCGATCGAGAGCCCGCGCGTGGTGCCCTGCACGTAGTTGAACGGCGCGACCAGCACGCCGCGAGCCTGGCCATCGTCGACCACTCGTGTGAAGACCCCCGCCGCCATCACGCCTCGCAGGTCCCTGCCACCCACCGCAATTCCTGCCGCTGCGATTCCGCTGACCCGCGGCGCCCCCACGGCGAGCCCGGCGACCGACAGATACCTGATGGAGCCTCCCGCACCCACGGCCAGGCCTGCAATCGAGATCCCGCGGATATCGCCCCCTGCGCCAGCCGCGACGCCGCTAAGCAGCACACCGTCAATGTCACCTCCGAATCCTGACGCTATGCCGGACACGCTCACACCGCGAAAATTGCCGCCTCCGCCACTGCCCACTCCGCTCAGCATCACTCCCCGCACATCGCCACCAAATCCGGAACCGATGCCGGCCACGCTGATGCCAACGAAGTCGCCACCCACACCGCCGCCAATTCCTGCCACCAGCAATCCCTCGGAGTCGCCCCCCGCTCCCACTCCAAGTCCGCCAACAAGCGCTCCCTGAAAGCCCGAGCCGGCGGCAACACCAATTCCTCCGACGCCAATTCCGCTGAAGTAGCCCCCTGTGCCGGCGCCAACCCCTGCCACCAGAATCCCCTGAAAGGAGCCGCCGATCCCGGCACCGACCCCACCAACCAGAATGCCTGTGGCATTCCCGCCCGCGCCTGCGCCCACACCGGCCACCACAATGCCGCTGAGATCCCCGCCAGCTCCCATACCGATCCCGGCTGCCCAGATGCCGCTCACGTCGCCACCAGCTCCCATGCCGATACCTGCCGCGCCCATCCCCCTGAGCTCTTCTTCGGCGCTAACGCCCAACGGGGCAACCGCAAATCCTCGGAGGTTCCGTACACCGGTCGCGGGGAGACCGATGGCGAATCCGTTGACGTCTCCCGCGCCGTCGCGATACGGCGTCCAGATCGTGGCATTTATCCCGTCGACCTGGTCCAACCGGGAATCCCGAAAGTTGAGTCGCACTCCCTGATGGCGTCTCGAATCCCCAATGCTCAGTCCCTTACCGCGAACGGGTATGTCCAGTGAGCGCGTGGATTCCTGCGCACCAACGACACCCGTCAGTAAAACCAAAGCGACACCAGCGACACTCAGACGCATACAAGACTCGGTGGGGCTGCAGTGAACTGTGACCGACGCGATAGCTCGTGAGAGCTGCGGCGCCTAACGTTGCGACAGCGCCGGCCCGCGTGCGACACTCGTGATGGGCCCGAGCGTTGATCAGGCGCGACTGAGTTCCACTACGACGCTCGCGCACCGAGGTTTCGGTGCTCCACCTCGCGCCGGTCACGTCGGAGTTTCCATTCGAACACACGGCGCGTCGGGAACCGGTTCTGCAGGACAGGTTGCAGTTCGCCGTGGTTCGGCGCCGTCGTGGCGCCTGCCGCACGTGTCTGATTATTCGCGCGGTCAGGTTGCATTTCGCCCTGGTTCGGTACCGGCGCGGCGCATGCCGCACGCGCCTGACTATCGCACGGTGATGACGCGCTCGGTGCGAACGGGGATAGCTCCTTCGGCCGTAATCTCGAGCTGCATGAGGTAGCGCCCTTTCTTGAGCGTCGCGAGGTCCACAACCACAGCGCGTGGTGTAAAGCCGCGCCCGCGGGCGGATACGTCAGTCAAACCCACCGAGACCGGTTCCGATTCCCTGGCCAACCGCAGCTTCGTGAGGCCCCGCCGCAACCATCCACCGTTGCTCTCTTCGGGCGCTACGGTGATGGACACCTGAATCCCTTCACCGGTCGGATTGGTGTTGTACGTCTCCCAATAGATACCGATGCTCGTTTCGTCGCCGAGGATCTGCGAACTCCGCATGTGTGGCAACGCGTCTTCGAGCGAACGGGGAACTCCATCGTATGGATTAAACAACAGGAGATCTGATATGCTCACACGGGACGTGGGTGTATCAGTAAGCCGCAACCCGTAGCGCGCTCGTGCGAGCGTGCTGCGCGACGGATCGCCCACCTCGGCACTCATCAGCATGGGCCCCCATGGCATCATCGCCGTCACGACTCCGGTCACGCCCGGTGTCTCCACGCGTGCGATCGTCGCATCTCCTTCGACCCCGCGGGTTAATACCAGTGCCGCGCGCAATCCCCCAGACGGTCCGCGATCTCCCACACGCGCGGCGGTAGCCAGTGCGGTGTCGGCGGCGACATTGTATGACATCGCAACCAGCGCCGTATCCCCACGTCGGAAGACCGCAGATTGATGCTGCAAAGCCAGAAGCCGCCGCGCACCGGCTGGTGAATACCTCGCGCGCACCCCGGGGAGACCTTTACCCCGCCACTGCAGCGAATCGCTGAATGCCGGGTTCTTTACCGTCGCCGCCAGCGGCAGCATGGGAGGCGCCGGCGTGGGCTCGTGCCCGGTGATCACCACCTGCGATCCGCGCCCGGGCAGATAGCCTGAGGCGGTCGTCCAATCCCGCGGCCAACCGTATCGCAGCAGCAGCTCGCGCTCGTCGGAGTCGAACCCTTCCTGATAAACTGACGGCGCCTCGTTGAGCATGTGCGCATAAAAGACACGGGACAGGTACTCCGTTCGGGCGTCGTTGCCTTCCGACGACATCATCGGTCGCGCCAACCACCACACCCGCGCTTCCTGGGCAACCCGCGCCTCGCACCGCACACCGCGGTAGTCGCGAAGCAAGGCGTCATCGAGAATGAGTTTCAGGTCGCGCCACTCACACGCCTGCTGCGGATCCATCGCGGCCAATGCCTTGGTCCACGCCTGATCAGACTCGGCAAAGCGACCGGCCAAATGCAAGGCAAACCCCCGCAGCGCCGGACAGAACCACCCATCACCCACACACTTCTTCGCCACGGTCACACCTTCGGCCTCTCGCTTGGCCTCCGCGAGATACCGCACCAGCGCACCATTTATCCACTCATTATCGGGAAAAACCGCGACGGCGGAATCAAGCGCGACGATGAACCGTGCGCGCGCCTCTCTGATGCGCGCCCCTTCACCCGGAGGCGGCTCCTGCGTGTCATCATACCAATAGCAGAATCGCCCGACCTGTTCATCACACCCCCCGCTACCTCCTCCAAAGCTGAGGCTTAGCGACGGCAGATTCTGGCGGCGAAACCCTTCGAACTCGGTCTGACGCAGCTTCAAGGTGCTCACCACGCGATCAGACTCGCGGGGCGCCGCCGTTCGAATATCAAGCACCTGGGCGCTCGAGCCCAGTGGGACGAGGGCCGAGGCCAGTGCGATGCAGAGAAGCCGCATGAGCCAGGTAATGAGGAGATCTGCAAGGTACAACACCACAACACCTCAGATCCCTATTCCGTTGACTGAGCCGTCGCGAAAGGCTAACATCCGCCCTCGCCTGCGCGTGCGCGTGCGAGGAGACGGGGCCGAGTGGCTGAAGGCGCCGGTTTGCTAAACCGTTATAGGGTTTAAAGCCCTATCGGGGGTTCGAATCCCCCCGTCTCCGCTCCAAAAACCCGACGGGAGACGGAGCCGATCCGTCTCCCGTTCGTCGCTTTCGCCACCGCCACGCCACGTGATGCCGCAGCCTGTCGACCAAGGTCTCGCTCGTTCCAGCCGTCCCCGCCTGCGATTCGCTCCATCCCCAACCGGATATCTCCACGTGGGGGGCGCTCGCACTGCGTTATTCAACTGGCTGTACGCACGAAAAACGGGCGGCGCCTTTCTGCTCCGCGTCGAGGACACAGACAAAGCGCGCAGCACCGACGACAGCACCCGGGCCATCTTCGACGGACTGCGCTGGCTGGGGCTGGACTGGGATGAAGACGTTGTGTTCCAGGGAGCCAACTCCGCCCGACACGCTGCCGACGCGCAACGCCTGCTTAGTGCAGGGCTCGCCTATCGCGACTTCACCACAGCTGAACAACTCGCACAACTCCGCAGCGAGGCTGAAGCGCGCGGAGAGACGTTCGTCTTCGACAGGACCACGGCTCAACTGAGCGATGCGGATCTGCAGGTCCGTCTCGATCGTGGAGACCCATATACCCTTCGCTTTCGTGTGCCGCCCGGCGAAACCACGTGGGACGATCTGGTCCACGGGCCGATCACCTTCCCAAACAAGGATATCGACGACTTTATTATCCTGCGATCCGACGGATCGCCGATCTACAATCACGCAGTCGTCTCAGACGATATCGCGATGGCCATCACGCTCGTGATGCGCGGGGATGACCACATCTCCAATACACCCAAACAGATCCTGCTGTACCACGCGCTCGGCGCACCGCTTCCGCAGTTTGCTCATCTGCCCGTCATCCTTGGCGAGGATGGCAAAAAACTCTCCAAACGGCGCAATGCCGTTGCGGTGGCCGATTACTCCGATATGGGCATTCTGCCGCAGGCCATGCGCAATTTCCTTGCGCTGCTCGGCTGGTCGCCGGGCGAGGACCGCGAAGTGCTCGAGACCGCGGAACTGATTGAGCTCTTCTCAGGAGAAGCACTGCTCAAGAAGGCCTCCGTGTTCGATACAAAGAAGCTCGAGTGGATGAACGGTCAGCACATGTCGCGGATGCCGATCGACGACTTCGATACGCTGGTTCGGCCGCAGATTATTGCCGCCGGCGTGAGCTCCGAGGCTGAACTGACCGCGCGGCTGTCGTGGTGGCATCAATTGATTGAATTGTTGCGCATCCGCTCGCGCACGACGCTCGATTTTGTTCAGATGGCGCTGCCGTATTTCCGGGATGATATCACCCTGGACGAACAGGCCGTGGCGAAAGCCTGGAAAGATCCGGACGCCGCACGCATCGCACTCACCCGAACGCGCGCCGCGCTTGCCGAGGCACCGTGGAGCGCAGAGGAGCTCGAAGTAGCCCTGCGTGAACTCGCCGCTGACGCGGGGATTTCGGCGGGGAAACTCTTCCAGCCACTGCGGGTTGCACTCACCGGTGCGGGCGAGAGTCCGGGGATTTTCGACGTTCTCATGATACTTGGCCGGGAGCGCAGCATTCTTCGGCTTACCGCCGCCATCGCGCGGCTCACGCAGTGAACGATCCACTGACGCTCGCTGAACGAAAAGTTTATCACTTGCTGATCGACTTTCTGGCGGATCATACGTATCAGCCGAGCGTGCGCGAGATCGCACGGCGCTGCCGTATCCGGTCAACCCGGACCGTTGTCGAGCTGCTTGCATCGCTCGAAGACAAGGGGTTTATCGAACGTGAGCACGGCCGCTCCCGCGGGGTTAAGCTGCTGGGCTTCGAATCCCTCGCCGGCGTGCAGCCGATTCCCCTGTACGCACGCGTGAATCCCCGCGTACCCTACCTGACGCCGGAGAATCGCGAGCGATTTGTGGCGGTGGACCGGCGCTTTCTTCTCTCCAACGATTCATTCTTCCTGAAGGTCGCGGGCCAGGAATTGGCAGATCGCGGGGTGCGTGATGGCGATTGGGTGCTCGTCTCCCCACCGACGCGCGCCAAGGACGGCGATCTGGTCGCCGCACGGATCGGGTCGGATGTGCTGGTACGGGCCGCCACACACCTCGGTGCGGTGCTGTCGTTAGGCACCGGCGTCGCGGGCGACAAGGAACTGTTTCTTGGGCCGACGGATGATTTTGCGGTGCTTGGCGCGGTGACCGCGGTCTGGCGCCCCATTGCCGAGCGCATCGAACAGGACGAGGAGCGTTAGGCGGCGGACGGCTACGGTCGCTCTCGTCCCTTCCCCTCCGAAACCACCTTCGGCGTGTTCTTCTTGTCCGCCTCCTTGCGCTCCTTATCCTTCCGCGCGCGAATCGCCTTCACGGCGGCACGAAACTCCTCTTCGTTCATCGCGCGCTGCGCATTCTCAATGATCTCGACACGCATCGCAGATAAACGGCGGTCGCGTTCCATGACATTGGGATTCGACTGGTAGTTCATAGGCAGCAGCCCCAGCAACGCCGTGGGAATCGACACCTTGCCCAGGCGAATGAACTGCTTATCAATGCCGAACTTCGCCCCACCGGGAGCTGTGTAGGTCCAGTCGCCCTTCTCGAACTTGTTGGGCTCCATGGTGTTGGCCGCGACCGAATCACGGAACGCAAAGATCAAAGCGGCCACCGCGCTGTCCAGCTTGGCGTCGCCGGTGAGCGGGGGCGCCATCACGGCGCCGTTCTCAATCCAGATGCGGGGTTCCGTAAAGCCGGGCTGCACCCCGCGCACCTCTCCTCGCCCCGAAGCGATCGGACCGGTCACAGGACCGGTCGTGTTGATCGCCGACGGTGGAGCAATACCCTCGGGCACAAGGGTCGGAGCCACCGGCGGCGGTACCGGATCTGTCAGCCGCGGCACGGGATTGATGGACGGTGCCTCTCCCTGCGACGGTGGTGCCACCGGGGAAGACCCGCGCGATACACCGGCGGGCCCAACTGGTGTCACGGCCACAAAACGAATGCGCTCTGTGGGAACCACGGCGTCGCGCGAAGCGAATATCGCGCCGATCACACGCTGGAACTGCAGTACCTGCCACAGCGCAGCGACCAGCACGACATGCAGCGCCACAGAAACTGCCACTGACCGAAGGCGCCCTCCCGGGGCTCCCTGGGAGGCGCCTCGTCGTCCCGCAAACGGACTCTGGTGGCGCGTTGTCAGCATGGCAAAACTCATCAGGGTCGACTACTCCAACAGTACGACCTCAGTCACGACACCGCTGTACATCGTTGCCCCGAGTAGGCCGGGGCCGAATCAGGCGGCGTGACCGAACCTGTTGGCACTTCGAAAGTTAGTGTCAGAACCGACGTCACGCTGACCAAGCCGTCTCACGCCACAGGGTTCCTGACACTCCCAACACCCACAACTTCCACCTCAACAACGTCCCCCGGCCTGATAGGTCCAACACCCGCAGGAGTTCCCGTAGCGATCAAATCTCCAGCTTCAAGGGTCATGATCTGTGAGACATACGCTAGGCAAAATGCGATCGAGAACGCCATCTGCGACGAGTTGCCACGCTGTCTCTCCTCCCCGTTGAGCCGCGTGATGACCTCAAGATTCTTCAAATCAAAGGTCCCCTCAACCGGCGTTCCAACCGCACAGAACGTGTCAAAACCTTTGGCGCGCGTCCACTGCGAATCGGAGCGCTGCAGATCACGAGCCGTTACATCGTTGATGGGCACAATTGCCCGAATCGCTTCGACCGCCTCACGTTCCGACGCATTGCGCAGATTTTTGCCGAGGATGATCCCGATCTCCCCTTCGTACTCCACGCGCGAGGACTGCGAGGGAAGCACGATGGCCTCTCCCGAATCGATCAGGCTCGACGGTGGTTTGAGGAAAAACAGCGGCTCACGATCCGGCATGGCATTGCCAAGTTCCTTGGCGTGATCGGCGTAGTTACGACCAATGCAGACAATTTTTGAAGGCCGTGGAACAAGAGGCATGAGCCGAACCGTGTAGAAGGAGGGGGTATGTTAAGCGGCGAACAGTCAGGCAAGATGTGACCGCCGACGTCCGCCTGTCCAGCCTGAAACGCCTGCGGTGGTGGACCAGCAGCCCCCTACACGCCTGCGACCACCTAACGATAAAAGCGTCGAATCGCGGCCCTCACCTCGGCCCATGGTGCGATGACGCGCTTGGCGGGCGGCAGCCCCTCAATGAGCTCCTCCCCGTATCGCTTGGTCGCGGCACGCGGATCCATCAGCAGAATAACGCCTCGATCCTCGGAGGTCCGGATCAGGCGACCGAAACCCTGCTTGAGCCGGAGCGCAGCATGCGGCAGCATGTACTCCTGAAATGCGTCGCCGCCGCGCGCATCGATAAGCTCGCAGTGCGCCGCGGTCAACGGATCGGTCGGCACACGAAACGGAAGCTTGTTGATCAGTAGCCCGCGCAGCGCATCTCCCGGGACATCGACCCCCTCCCAGAAACTCGCGGTCCCCAACAGCACCGCGTTGCCGGCCGCACGAAACCGCTTGAGGAGCTGATCTCTCGAATCCTCTCCGTGAACGAGCAACGGACCGTCGCTCAGCGCGCCACTTTCCCGCAATGCCGCTGCAGCTGCCCGCACATCGCGATGGCTAGTGAACAGTGAGAACACTCCACCGCCGCTGGCCGAACAGAGTTCACGCAATGCTTCAACAACAGCCTGGAAGTGCAGTTCTCCGTTGACGTTAGGCGCTGGTACATCAACCGGAATAGCGAGGAGTGCCTGGACGCTATAGTCGAACGGCGAGGCAAACGCCGCGTGCGAAGGCTCCACCTCCGGATCGTCCAGCCCCAACCTGCCCTTCAGGAAATCGAAGCGCCCTTCGGTCGACAGCGTCGCGCTCGTTACGATCGCCGTCTCAACACGTTTGAACAGATCCTCACGAAGGATCGGAGCCAGGTCGAGGGGCACGGCCGTCGCCACAATATTTCGATCCTTGCCGCGCACCTCCAGCCATCGAACCAGATCCGCGGCACTTCCCTCGCCCGGCGTGAGACTCTGCCTGAGCGCATCGCCGGCGAGATCGAGACGACGGGTCACGCCACGCAGCTCGGAGAGGATTGGCATGTTGATCTCGAGCACCTGTTCATCACTCTCCATGCGGTCACGGATGAGCGTCAGGCTGTCTCGCATGAGCTCGAGTTCCCTGATGAGATCTTCGAGCGCGGCCCTGAGACCGGCGGCCCAAACGGGGTGATCATCGAACTCCGGGAGCAACCGCTTCACGATCGCCCCCGACTCCAGCATCATTCCATCAAGCAACGAAAAAGTTGTGGTGGCCTTCTCTCGTGCCGCAGCAACGGACGGCATCAGCCGGCCATGCACGAGGTCCAGACTCGCCACACTCAGCAGATCCTTTCGACTGCCCAGCCGAACCGCGAGTGTCGGGAGCAGCCCTTTCCCCCGCCTCTCCAGGCGACCGAAAAGGCGCTGCATTCCACGCAGGCTCACGGTCGCCCCCAAATGGCTCGCGGCAGCATCTTCGAGATGATGCCCCTCATCAATCACGATGCGATTAAACGGCGGCAAAACGGCGGCATCGTCCCAGTTCTGCGACGCGCGCCTCACCGCGAGGTCGGCGAGCAGGAGATGGTGATTCACGACGATCACGTCCGCCTGCGCCGCGTGTCGCCTCGCCTTGAAGAGAAAACAGTTGTCAAAGTGTGCACACTTGAGCCGAGGACATAAGTCCGACTCGGCGGCAACTTCATCCCAAACTTCCGATCGTGGCTGCGTCGGAAGGTCGGCCGTTGATCCATCAGTGGTGCGTTCTGCCCATTGCACGAGCGATTCCAGTTCAGCCGCGTGGCCGTCGTCGAACAACGTGGCGCCGGCACCCACCGCCTGCTCCAAGCGAGCCAGGCACACATAGTTGTGCCACCCCTTGAGCAGGGCAAAGCGCACCTCCTGATCCGCGAGCGCCTCCGCGAGAAACGGAAGATCCTTGCCGACGAGCTGCTCCTGCAGATTAATGGTGTTGGTGGATATGACGGTGCGCTCTCCGTTTGCAGCGGCCCACCGCAGGGCCGGCACCAGATAGCCTAACGACTTTCCAACGCCGGTTCCCGCCTCCAGCAGTCCTATCCCGCCCTTGTTGTACAGCTTGGCAATCGTGCGGGCGTACGCCCGCTGCGACGGTCGATCCTCGAATCGGGCGTGGATCCCGGCCACGGCGCCCGCAGGTCCCAACGTGCTGTCGATGGCAGACAGATCCAGCGGCGCCCGCTCGCGCTCGTGGGGCACTTCCACCACCACATAACAGTCGCTCGCATCGTTGTTGGTGATGGCAAATCCGACGCCGTTGTCGTGCATGTTCGCGGCGATGGACAGGTCGGGACCGGACGGCTCAAGCACTCCGGAGGGGTGATTGTGCAACAATAGCTCCCCCCGCTGAGCAAACCCCGGCAGCGCGAGCACGCTTTGCACATCTCCTCGCGCCACCACACGCGCCGTTTCAATGACGCCCGCCGGCCCTACGGTGCATACGAAACAGACCTCGCGTCCACCGGCGAGCCGAATGGCAGTACGCACAGCCGCAGCGGCTGCCGCGGTAAATGCCTCAGTCTGCGGCAGCGCTCCCACCTTGTTTGTATGGCTCAGGTCTTAAGCGGTTTCTTCTTGGCGGCCGGGAACAGCACATTGTTCAAGATAAGCCGATAGCCCGCCGAGTTCGGGTGCAATGCAAGATCGGTCGGTGCGGCTCCAATGTTATGCTGCGGATCTTCCGGGTCGTGCCCGCCGAGGAACGTCCAGGATCCCTTGCCGTAGTCTCCGTGCAAATATTTCGTCCACGGCGCCCCTTCTTCCTGTGCAAGCACAGTCACACCCTGCTTAAGGACGGCCTTTGAAAACGATGTCGTCACGCCGTAGTAATCGGCTATGATCGTGCGGTGATTCTGGGTGAGCATCGACGCGACCGGATCGAACTTGGCCGAAAACTGAAAGAGGGAAAACTGCCCCAGCGGCTGGCGACGGCCCGCGACATTCACCTGATGGCCATCGATGTCGCTCATGCTATTCACGAACGGCGACGGCTCCAGGTGCACGTTGCGAAAGGCAAATGACCGGTTCCAATCCATCTTCTGATCGGCGTTCTCGTCGACGGGGGTGTTATCGGCAAAACTTCCGGCGATATCGACGTCCTGCGCCGCGATCGCGAGCGCAAGCGTTTCGGTGGCACCGCACATGGCAAACAGGAATCCGCCATTCTCCACGAACTGACGCATCCGCTCGGCGACTCCCTTTTTGAGCGCCGGAATGTTTGGCAATCCAAGTTTGCGCGCACTGGCGAGGGCCCGCTCTCTTTGTTCAATGAACCATGGTGCATCGCGGAATCCGAGATACAGTTTGTTCATCTGCCCCGTGAAATCCTCATGGTGCAGATGCAGCCAGTCGTACTTGGTGAGGTCACCGGCCATGACCTGCTCATCGTACAGCGACGCGAATTCGATGCCTGCGTACTGCAGCGCGAGGGTGACGGCATCATCCCACGGCGGTGATTTATCCGGCTTGTAGATCGCCATGCGCGGTGCGCGCTCCAGCGACACGGCGTCCATGTTGGAACTGGCGATCTCACTGCGCAGCTGACCGAGCTGGGCATTCGTGAGCGACTCGAGCTTGATCCCGTCGAGCGTCGCGCGCTTCCTGAGATCCGGCACATCCGGCAACAGGAACGATCCGCCCCTGTAGTTGATCAGCCACTCAGCTTTGTTGCCGTCCCTGAGCGCGTTGAACGTTAAGCCATATGCTTTCAGCGCATTGGTCTGTGTTTCGTCCATGGGCACCAGCAGGTGCTGCGCCGTTGCAGCCGACGGAATTACCGCCAGCATCAGGGCAAGGAGTTTCAGCGTCGTTCGTTTGACTGCACCAATCACGTCACTTCTCCGTTCGATGGGACTGCTCCACGTATCACGTCAATCTCCCGCCGGGCCTGCGGAACGAGGGCGCTGGCAGGATAGGTCAAGATAAGGTGCTCCAGGCGTGCAATGGCAGCATCCTTGGCACCGCGGCGACGCAGCACACGCGCCCACTCCAGATCGGCCTCAGCCGCCTCGGGGCTCGTGCCGTGTTCATCCAGAATACGTTGCCACAGCACAACGGCACGTGTCGTATCGCGCTCAACGAACAGCCGCGCCGCAAGGCCCAGCAGCAGCGGCGCCGCGTCGGGCAACAGCGCACTGACTTCTTCGAACTGCCTGGCTGCAGACGCGGTATCCGCACGCGCCAGCGCGAGAAACGCCAGTCCGACGGCGGGCACGCTGTCCTGCCGGGTGCGCGAGAGCAGCGCCATCGCCGTCACGGCATCCCCTGACGAGCCATCGGTCCGCCGCAATCCTTGTCGCGCTGTGGCGAGATCACCTTCGTACAGGGCCAGCCAGGCGGCAATACGTTCACTCTCCTCACTGTCTTCGCCTGCCAACGTCAACGCCTCTCTCGCTTCATTCAGCTTCCCCACGCGTATCCAGCTCCACGACAACGCCAGACGTCCCTGCCGCAACGCTTCGTGATCCTCGGCGATCCGAGCATCTCTCAACAAACTGCTGATCTCTGCCGGCCGTCCGAGTAAACCGTATGCTTTGATGCGTAGGAGCGCCGCCGCCGAGAACACGGCCGAATCCTTTGTGGTCGCGAGGGGACGCAGCACGTCAAGCACAGATTGCGGATCTCCGCCATTCAACGCTGCGGTCGCGGCCCGTGTGCGGTGTGTCCATTCATTGGGCTTTGCTGCGGCGACTGCGACGTGGGCGTCGCGCGCGATCAACCAGGATTCACTCGATTCCGCATCCCGCGCAAAATTGGACCAGGCCACCACGGTGCTGTCGTTCACGGGGAGATCGGCAAGTGCACTCCAGGCTTCACGCGGCGCGCGCCACCGCAATTCCAGTATCGACAGAATGCGACGTGCCGCCAGTTCAACGGGTGCGTCGCGCAACACGGCCCGCACCGAATCCCGTGCATCTTCCGGCGTGCCCAGCAGCGAGAACGCTGCAGCCTGATCCAGGTAGCTCAGCACCTGAGCCGCTTCCCGCCAGCTTTGTGCGGCCTGAACCCACAGTCCGAGCGCCGCCTGCATCTGGGCAAATTCCGCAGCGACGTCGCGGGTTGTGCCTAACGCCTGCAAGGCCTGCTGCAATACTGAATCAGCTCCGCGCGCCCGCCCGGACTCCAGCAGCACCCGGGCATATTCCCGGTAAGGCTGCGGACGCGTGGGATCAAGCGCGACCCATTCATTAAACGCCTTCTGCAGATCCAGGTCGCGGTGCGCGATACTCAGCGTCCGGAACTGAATGCTGCGAATTGTCGGGTCTTTGCCGCGCCTGATGAGCAACGTGTCGAGCAGCGGAATCAGCGAATCAGGCCGACCGACCATGTGATAGCAGCGCTCCAGCCCCAGCACCGCGCTCGTCGGATCTTCAACGACGATGGCCTGACGGTACAGCGGAATCGCTTCGCGGCACTTGTTCTCGCCTTCAAGCTCCAGCGCCCGGCCGAGCGCGCGCTCCGCGGAGTTCCCTTCCTGCGCACTCAGCGGGGAGAAATTCACCGCAACCACCAACGGGACTGCCGCAGCAAACGCGCGCCAGTTTACCAGGGCACCGCGACGCCTGACGAGCGCAGTGCCGCGCCGCTGCACTACGCTCCACTCCCCCCCCCCACTCACGGCTTGCCGTTGATGCGCTTGAAGTAGTCGAGCACAAGGCGCCGCTCTTCGGCCGTTAACCCGCGCAAATCGCCCCAGGTTGGCGTACCGAATTTTGTCGCGGACTTGCCCGCTGCGTTGCGACTGTCGGGGGTGAACACCTCACTCCCGGTCCACGGCTTGGCTTCGCGTTTCCCTGAATCCTCGCGCTCATCCTCTTCAAGCAGTCGGCCGGCGTCGAGCATTTTGCGGAACAGGCGTTGCTGACGCTCCAGCACGGCCGGATCAAGGTTCGCCGATTCCAGCTGCTGCGCAATCTGCCGCGCCTCACGCGCCATCTCTTCGGTCCGACCGCTGTTTTCCTTGTCGGCCGCTTCTTCGAGACGCGAGGCAACTTCGCGTTGCTCACGTGCCAGCTGACGCGCTTCGGACAGGTCATCACGGTCGAGCTTCTGCCCCTGCTTGGGCACCAGATCCTGCATGGCTGAATTAATCTGCTGCTGCTGCTGGGCCATCTTCTGCAGCTGCTCCAGCATTTCTGCGAAGCCGGTAGAAGACTGGGAGTTCTGCGTGCGCTCGCGGTCGCGCACGAGCGACGCCGCCGCCTGATTCAGCCCTTCAGAAGCATCCCGCATGGCACTGGCCATCTGCTGGCCGGTCTGCGCCCGCATCGTCTGCTGCGTGGCATCTTCGACCCGGCGTCGCGCGTCGTTCACTGCGTTCAGCGAGCGCTGCGACAGCAGGTTCGACTTCTTGCCCGCGTCCTGCAGTCGGGTCATCGCCTGATTCACCCCTTGCTGCAGAGCACTTTGCTGCGACCGCATTTCACCGGCCGGAGCACCCGCCTTCGCCTTCTGCTCCAATTGATCCTGCTGGCGCGCAAGCTGCAGCATCTCCTGAATGGACTGATCCAGCTCACCGCTCAGTTCCTTCTTCCATTCGCCGACCTGCTGTTGACGTGCCTTCTCAAGTTCGCTGGCGGCCTGCTCCATCGCTTCTGCGGCCTTTTCAGCGGCATCGGCGTTGCTTTGCTGGCCTTCCTGCGCACCCTGGTTACCAGCGGCGCTCTTATCACCCTGTTGTCCCTTTCCTTCCTGACCCTGTTGCCCTTTTTCTCCCTGCTGACCCTGCTGTCCCTTTTCTCCCTGCTGTCCCTCCTGCTTCTGGCCAGCTTGACCCTGCTGCCCTTTTTCTCCCTGCTGCCCCTGCTTCTGTTCGCCGGACTGTTGCCCCTCCTGCTTTTCTCCACCCTGCTGGTCCTTCTGGAGAGCCTCCTGAAGCTTCTTCAGGGATTCATCAACCTTTTCCCCTGCCTCGGCCGCGCGCTCGGCGCCGGCGTCCGCCTTTTCCTGTTGCAGGCGTTTCTGCAGATCTTTGACATTCTTCTGCAGATCCTTCGCTTTCTCGGCCAGATCCTTCGCCATCTGTTCAGCTGCAGAACGCTCCTCGGCTTCGTCAGCTTTACGCAGCGAGTCCACAAGGTCGCGTTGCTTCTGCGCGAGTTCCTTCGCTTCGTCCTTCAGCGTTTCCATGGCCCCTTCGAGGGCGGCGCGCTTCAACA
>JBGTBX010000428.1:0-12139 GCA_041749115.1 Gemmatimonadaceae bacterium | reverse complement strand
TCGCCGCGGACTGCAAAAGCAAGGGGCTGCTTCCCTCGCATAGCCGAAGCTACGCTAAGCAGCCCCTTGCTTCGCCCGCGCACACGCGCAACAACGACGCCGAGACTCCAATCGCACCTGGATGAAAGTTGAGGGTCACGTAACGGCGATACGAGGAGGCTTCTCTAGGACCGAGACGCGCGGCTACGATTCGATGCTGCGCCATATCACGATTCGCCCGTCCGGCACGGACGAGCTTACGGCGGGAAGCTGGGGAAGCTTCCGTTCCGATTCGAATGTGGGACCAAAAAACCGGTAGCTATACGTTGGCGTCGCTGCGGCAGCCCCAGGACTTACAAACGAAGCCTCTCTTGTTTTTTAGCGCCTTTAGAAGCTGGCGGAAAGACCGCAACACAGGCGAACTCCTCGGCGGCTTTCCCGCCGACAACCACGTTAGGGCCAGAGGTGACCCATATATGCGCCTCAAGGCGCGTCCGCGATCGATTGCTTAGCCCGTAGTGAAGCGTCGCAGGAAGCTTTCGTCTCCGCAACATCAATTGCGCTGCGACCCCTTTTTGGATGCAGACTGTGCGCCATGGGACGCGGGACGCCATAGCTTCGATTGCCCAGCTGATCGCGCGCACGCGCCGATAATCGCCAGTCTCACTTGTGTCGACCTGACGATTGCTGCTTGCGGCAGCTGCAATCGACCGAAATGGCAGCAGCCGGACCATTAGAGATGCTATCACAAGAGCAAATGCGGACTCGAGCAAAAGCAACCACTGCTGGGTGCCGAACGAGGCGAGCTTGCGCAGAAGTCGGGTTGAAGGCATGCACCGAGGACCTTTTGTTGGTCATGAGGAGCGGCGGCGCTAGTAACCATCCCCTGACCATTTGGATGCGCGGCCATGACGGCTCGTGAGCCGCGCGTCAATCGCAATGGGGACCCGATTTTTTGTTTGGTCGCGTGAAAACGCTTGAAATTTCGGTTTGGCGAACATATCTCTCCGCCGCGTCTGCGCTTCGGCGGCAAAGCGAAATTTATAAACCAAAGGAGATTGACGATGGATAATGGGCAGCAAGACACTAAGGCGCCGCGTAAAGAGTGGAACGCTCCCAGAGTACGTCGTCTCGCGGCCGGTTCGGCGGAAGCGGGTAGCGGCACGATAGGCGATGGTGGGGGCCCCGGTGCGAACAGGTCCTGATTGACCTCAGAATAATTCGGGAGGCGCCGGCCTAGCCGGCGCCTCCCTTTTTATTGTGTCGCGTGACATTCATCGCGGGTCTTTGCTGCCTTCGGGGGCATGGTGCATTTGAGCGAGACTTGGGTGCAATGGTGCGCGCGCAGGATCGGCTTTCCCCGCATGGAGTGGTCTACGGATCGCTTGGCGAGGCGACCTTTGCGCGCGGCCTATTCCGGCTGTTGCCCGAAGATATATTCGACCATCAACCTGTCATGGCTGTCAGTGGTAACATGATCGTTGCGGCGGATGCTCGGATCGATAATCGCGCCGATCTCCTCCGACGCCTTGGGTCGCCTTCCACTGCGAGAATCGGCGACGGCGAACTCGCATGTCGCATCTTCTTATCCGAAAACGAACGCGCCTTCGACCTGATTCGGGGCGACTTTGCGCTGGCCGCTTGGGACGAACGAGGTCGCACATTAACATTGGCGCGGGATGTCACGGGCCAACGCCCGCTTCATTACCATACTGCTGGCCATCGGGCGGCCTTTTCCACCATGCCGCATGGGCTTTTGGCACTCAGCATTCACGCACCCTGTATCGATAAACGGCAGCTAGCGCAATTTGTCGCTGACATTCCACGATCGGGAGATCGGACCTTTTTCGAAACCATTCGTCGCGTCGAGCCCGGCCATGTCGTGCGGTTAAGTGCAGCGGGCGTATCGACCCGCAGGTATTGGTCCCCACCCCGCCAGCGTTTGGTTCTCAAACGCGACGAGGATTATGTTGAGGCGGCTAGGGAATGTCTCAATCTCGCCCTGCGGAGGCGTCTCAGAGGCGCAGAAGCGAACGTCGGGGCGCAGCTTAGCGCTGGATTGGACAGTGGCGGTGTCGCCGCTACCGCCGCGCTCGAGATGCTTGGGCAAGGCGGGATTGTAACAGCATTCACGTCTGCACCCGGGGCGACATTCGGCGGTCCGGTTCCACGGGGAAGGATCGCCGACGAATCCCATCTGGCCAGGATGGTGGCGGACCGCCATGTGAATATGGAGCACGTGATCGTTCGCGCCGAGCGGGCATCTCCCCTCGAAATTATAAAGCGGGATTCAGGATTGTTCGGCGAACCGCTTGGCCTTCCTTGCAATCAGGTGTGGTGGGCCGCAATCAACGACGCTGCGCAATCTCGTGGACTAAACGTCATGCTTACCGGCGAGGCCGGGAATTACGGGTTCAGCAGTGGCGGGGCAGGGACCTTGCATGATTTTGTTCGCGACGGCCGCCTGGTTCGCGCAATTCTCGAGGGGATCAGCCTCAGGCGCCAAGGACTGCGATGGCGCGGCATCGGCTACGCTGCCGCGGCGCCGTGGATCCCTCGCCCAATCTGGGCGGGTATTCAGCGTATTCATTGGGGTGTGCCGACCACGAGCGAGGGTGTCGGACTCCTCAGCGCAACGGCCAGAGCGCTTCTGCCGTTTGACTCGCAAGCCGTTGCCCGCAGCAGTCGGCCTCGCGGCGATCGGATCAGCTGGCAGACAGAGTTGCTCGAGGGAGCCGATCCTGGAGTGTTTCGCAAAGGCACATTGGCTCGCTGGCATATTGACGAGCGTGATCCCACCGCTGACCGCGATCTCCTGGAATTCGGGTTTTCGCTGCCGACTGACCAGTTGATGCGGGGCGGCATCACTAGGCGGATGGCGCGTCGCGCGCTTGCCGACAGGCTACCGCCGGAGATCATCTCCGGGCCGCGCGGTTATCAGGGCGCGGATTGGTACGAGCGCGTTTCTGTGGAAGATGCATTGGAATTGATCGAGGTCCTCCGCGACCACAGTGAAGGCAATGATGTCGTTGATCTCACCCGCCTGGCTTCATTGGCGCGACGCTGGCCAACGCAGGGCTGGGCTCAAGGGTCGATAATTTCATGCTTTCGTTACGGGTTTCTGCGTGCCTTATCCGCAGCATGCTTCAGCCATCAGTTTGAGTCCGGCCTGGCCTTATCAGCCTTGCGCCACTAACCTGTCCCAGCTACAGCGAGCGACGCCGGTGGAGATGGAGCCGATGATGGGTCTGAATGCTAAACTGAAATTGGTCTTGCTGTTCCTGGCGAGCGCCGGAGGGCTCGTGGGAGTAAGTTCGGCGCAGGCGCAGGATTTTACTCACACATTCACGAACCCGTCGTTCGGAGGAAATCCGTTCAATTCCGATCATCTTCTTGCGATTGCCAATATCGATCGCCCTAAAGTTCCGGAAGATCCGCAAGAAACGCCGACTGCTGAAGATTTGCTTGTCTCGCAACTTCAAGCTCAACTGAATTCGACGCTATCGTCGAACATCCTTCGGGCAATTCAGACGGCCCAGCCGGGTCAAAGCGGCCAGTTCACGCTGGGTGATACGCTCGTGACGTTTGTAAGAACCGCTACCGAAACTCGCGTCACGTTTACCAATTCGAAGACGGGCGAAACTCGTGAGATCGTGATTCCGGTCGGATCCACGGGCAGTGCGGCAGGCTTTGGGGCCTCTGCCGGAAATACGGCGGAAGGTGCCCTCAGTGCCTCAGGGCGCGCGTCTAGCTTTGCGATATCGAGTTCGGCGTTGCCTAGCGCTGAAGCAGGTTTGTTGCTCGCACCTCCGCCTCTTTAAAGGTATCTCGATGACCCCGACCCGCAAAAGCCGCATCGCAGGCGGCATCTTTCTTGTTGCGTCCTTGAGCGGCTGCATGTTACAGGGAATGCAGTTGGAGCCCGATCTTCAGACACCGGCTGCGGTAGCTGGAATTACACCTACGCAGCGCGATCTCATTATGATCCCCGCGCCCGGCCAGCCAATACCCGTCGCGGTTTACGGGTTTACCGACCAGACGGGCCAGTTTCGCCCCTCCGAGAACTTGCAAAGCCTGTCTCGCGCAGTCACTCAAGGGACGACCAGTATCCTCATCGGCGCGCTACGCGATGCTGGAAACGGCAGGTGGTTCACAGTGGTTGAGCGTGAGCGCCTAGACAATCTGTTGCGCGAGCGACAGATTATTCGCGAAATGCGTTCGCAGTATCTTGGCGAACAGCAGACGCCGGCCGAAATCCTTCCCTCGTTGCTTTTTGCGGGCCTCACGCTCGAGGGCGGAATCATCAGTTATGATAGCAATTTGCAGACAGGCGGGATCGGCGCCCGCTTCTTGGGGATCGGCGGAAGCACGCAGTATCGGACGAATCGCGTCACCGTCTACCTGCGCGCGGTCAGCGTGAGGACGGGCGAAGTGCTCGCCAACGTGGTTACCGAGAAGAGCTTGTCATCGGTTCAGCTCTCCGGAGGCACCTTCAAATTTGTGAGTTTCGACGAACTGTTGGAAGCGGAGGCCGGCGTCACCAGCAACGAGCCGATGCAGCTTGCCGTCCAAGGCGCGATTGAGAAGGCGGTGTATGCCTTGATCATGGAGGGGGCGGCGCCTGGCCCTCGCCAGCTGTGGCAATTCGGGGATGAGGCGGCGGGTGCGCAATGGCTCAGTCGCTACCTTGATGACCGCCGGCGCGCTTTGTTCATCAGCTCAAAAAGCGCTGGGCCTTTGCCCACGTCGTCCATCGATCTGCCGCCCGCTTCCGCTGGCGATACAGAAACAGCTGCTTCCCCTAACTGAGGCGACCTGCGCGTAAAGCTCAGCGTCGAACTCTGCGCTGAGCCCGCGTGGCAACAGAGTTTCGTGGCGTCGCGCTTCGTTAGGCTCAGGACCCATTAAAGGGATTCACAGGGGGCCGCGATCTGATTCAATGGCTGCGCTGAGGAGGCGTGGCCCATGAGTGATCTGATCTGGTTGTCGAAGGCGCAGATGCGCCGGATCGAGCCCTATTTTCCGCTGGCGCACGGGGTGCCCAGGGTCGATGATCGCCGAGTGATCTCGGGGATCATCTTTGTGATCCGCAACGGCCTGCGCTGGCGCGATGCACCCCGTGAGTACGGACCGCACAAGACGATCTACAACCGCTTTGTCCGCTGGAGCCGGATGGGCGTGTTCAATCGTATCTTCGCAGCGCTGGTGGCCAAGGGCGGCAAGCCCGACCGGCTGATGATCGATGCCACACACCTGAAGGCGCACAGGACCGCCGCAAGCCTGTTAAAAGGGGGGCTGTTCCCCGACGTATCGGGCGCACCAAGGGCGGCCTGAACTCCAAGCTCCATGCGGTCTGCGATGGCAAGGGGCGGCCCCTCGTCATGCTGCTCTCGGAAGGCCAGATGAGCGACTACAAGGGCGCGGTGCTGATGTTCGATGCTCTCCCCAGCGCGCAGGCGACGATCGCCGACAAGGGCTACGACGGCGACTGGTTCCGAGCAGCCCTCACGGCGCACGGAACAACGCCCTGCATCCCATCAAAATCCAACCGCAAAGTGCCCATCCCGCACGACGCCGTGCTCTACCGCCAGCGCCACCTCGTCGAGAACATGTTCGGCAAGCTCAAGGACTGGCGGCGCGTCCACACGCGCTATGATCGCTGCGCCCACACCTTCTTCTCGGCCATCGCCATCGCCGCAACCGTCATCTTCTGGCTCGGCCCGCAATGAGTCCTGAGCTTAAGACTGTTCGAAAAACTGGCTCCAGCTGCGCCGTCGGCGTGGTAGATTTCCACCCGATCTGACATAATCGGTGTAATACAGCATATTGGGTATTGCGCGCAGCGAATCTTTCCGGCTAATTAGCGCTAACGGTGGGTTCACCGGCCACGCGATTCGCTTGGCGCAAGCTATCTTCACGCAAGGGGAATATCATGAAAAAGTCACATTTTCTGATTGGACTGTCGGCCATCGCACTGTCCGCTACGGCTGCTCAGGCGCAGAATAATACTAACTCGATCTCCTCAAGCGGGACAGGCAACACCGCCACTTGCACCAACGACACGATTGGCTCGACGGGCAACACCTGCACGATCTCGGTCTCCGGCAACGCCAACTCCGCTACGGTCAATCAGCCCGGCAATAACAACACCGGCACCGTGACTATCGTTGGCAATACCAACACTGCGACCATCCAGCAGCCCGGCCGGAGCAATACTGCCAACATCGAGCAGCGCGCCAACGGGGTTTTTGCGTTTATCGAGCAGGGTAATGCCGATGTTACTCAGGATCCTGATTATTTTGTAGGCCCGAACGCCGGCACGTTTGGAGTTGCCAGCGAAAACAACGCGATCAGCGAGAACAATTTCGCGTCTACTCGCCAGCTCGCTGGCTCAAACGGTTCGCGCAGCTCGACCACACAGAACGGTGATCGCAACAGCACGACCGTTACGCAAACCGCCATTGATAGTGACAACTTCTCACGTGTGGCGGGCTTTAACAACACCGCGACAGTCAATCAGAGCGGCGCGCGCAGCGTCAGCACCATAATCGTGCGCAATTTCGCGGGGGACACGACCACTTCTGGCGTGCCGCGGGACAATTCGGTGAACGTGTCTCAGAGCGGGACGGACACCGAGTCCTATGTCGCGCAGGACGGTCGCAACAACACTGCGAATGTGACTCTTTCGGGGAATGGGCCTTTCAACGAGCGGCCCGCCACCAATCTTACCGATGATGAGCGGCTTGCTGTATTTTTCGGCCAGACCGATGACTCTGCGGTGGTGCAGGTTGGCCTTCGCAATGCGGCCACTGTCAACCAGGCAGCTAACCTTGCGCAGGCTTTTATCGCCCAGGGCGGGGCCGAAGTTTTTGGCGCCGGCTTCCAAAACGCGATCGATAATACGGCTACCGTCACTCAAACCACTGGTGCGACGAGATCGGTTGGTCAAGTCTTCCAGGGTGGACAGCGAAACGTAGGTTCCTCGAACCAAGGCGCGCGCGACAGCTTCAGCCAGGTTGTTCAAAATGGAAACGACAACAGAGCGAGTGTTGGACAGAATGCGGGTAACAACTTGCAGTCGCAGGTTAACCAATTGGGCGTCAACAATGCGGCAGTGAACGGCAACTCGGCAACCGTGACTATGTCAAACGGCGGATCGGCCGCGCTGACGAACGGCGCTTCCAATGCCAGCACGATTGATCAGCAGAGTGCCGGAAACCGCGCAACCGTCTTTATCTCTGACGGCGATCTGCAGCGCAACACCAGCGCGATCACACAGACCGGAAGCGGCGCCACGATCAACAATGGCGACGGCAGCCGCGGCCAGTTCCAGAGCAACGAAGCGTTTGTGTCTCTCGGGCGTGGCGACCAGATGGCGAGCAACATCTCGCAGAACGGCACAGCTAACTACGCTGAGGTTACGATGACCTCGGGCGTACAGGGTGTTAACGTCACTAACGATCCGCAGCCGGGCGTTGGGTCGGAAGCTAACCGCAATGGCGGCAATAACGCGACTATCAACCAAACCAACCGCGGTTCGGTGGCGGTTGTTACCACACAGGCAGCGCGTGGTGTTCAGTTTCGTGGTCTCGGCAATAATATCACCATCAATCAGACCGGCGCCGCTGCGTTCGCAACTCGCGGAGTGGCTCGCGCCAATCAGACCAACGCCGCGTCGGGCGATCGTATCGCTTACACCGAGTTCGGCTCGACCGCCGGCAACTTCGCCGGCGCTAACGGTCAGTATGTCGAAACCTACCAGCAGGGCCGTTTTGATACCGCCAACGTTACCCAGAACGTTGACGCGGATTCAGGCAGGGTCTACGCCGATGGACAGATCGCTCGTTCTCGTGGAGCTATCTATCAGAATGCAAGCGTCGACACGGCTACGCTGACGCAAACTGGCGATAACTACGGCGAGATCACCCAGGCGTTGGGTCAGGGTAGCGTGGTTTCGCTAACTCAGACCGACGCGGGCGATATCACGAATCCGGGATCGCCGGGCGGGACGATCCAGGTTTGCGACCAGTTCGGCAATTGTTCCCAGCAGCCCGATCCCAACAACCCCCCTGTACCTGCTTCGTTCACTCGTCAGTACAACCAGGCGCTAGTGACCCAGTACGGCAACGCCAACTCGATGGCGCTGACCCAGAATGCCCGTAACGGCTACCTGACCGCCTTCCAGCGGGTGAACAGCAGCAACCTGGTACTCGACTTCGAGCAGGGAACCGGCGGCAGCAATGCCTTCGCCGGCGCCAATTCGGGGGGGCCGACGGTCGCTCCCGCCATCAATAACACGCAGGTCGCCGGGGCGAGCACCAACGCCACGGCGAGGCTGGAGCAGGGCGGCACCAACAACGGTGCGATGGTCAGGCAAGACAGCACCAACTCGTTCGTGGGCTTGACTCAGCTCGGTACCGGCTCGTCGCCGGTCACGCCGGCGAATTTCGCAAGCGGGGTAACCCAGGGCCAGGCTGGCGGCAACATCGTGATCGTGGCGCAGCAGGGTTCGGGCAACCGGGCGACTGCGTTCCAAGATATCGGGGTCGGACGCTCGGCTGCCGGAGATCCGCAGAGCGGGAACTCGGCGACTCAGAACACTGCAAACAATGGTGGTACCGCCACCCCTGCGGACGATTTCTTCTTTGCGGGCGGCGCCCGCTCCGCGGAGATCGACATTCTGCAGGGCGGGTCGAATAATGCCGCCTCGGCCACGCAGCGCGGTCTTGGCCAGTACGCCCGGATCGAGCAGGCTGGTATGCGTAATACTGCGACGATCACGCAGGAATCGACGGCCACCAACGCGACCGCGATTATCCGGCAGTCGGGTACCGACAACAGCTACTTCGTCACCCAGACGCAGCCTGGTCAGTACATCGCGGTCAACCAGTTCGGCACCGGCAACAACGCAAACAACATCGTCACTCGCGGGCCTGTTGGCGGCAGCGCCGGGTTCGGTCCGCCCCCGGGCAGCTAGGACCGGAGGTTGATTGAGTAAATTGAGGCCCCGCCACAGGGTGGCGGGGCCTCTTTCTATTCAGGTTGAGTCATGCAAAGGCTGCTTAGCACGGCACGCGGGTACTGGCTCCACTCAGGCGCGTGTGCAAAATCGAGGCAAATAGAATATGACCATCTTGCGGCTGCTTGCGGGCATTTCAGGGATCGCTTTAGCGGCAAGTTCGGTCAGCGCCCAAAACAATACGTCTGTATATAATCAGACCGGAACCGGAAATAGCGGGACTGTCGATAATTCTATCGCCGGAAACACGAACAATTCATCCGTAATTATTCAAAATGGTGCGAATAATTCTGCCTCAGTCTTTCAGCGGAATAACGCCAACGCCTCATTCATCGAGCAGTTGGGCACCTTTCAGACGGCCACCCATCAGCAGGTAGGCTCCTTCAATCGAGCCGATTCCCGCCAGAGCGGCGATTTCCAGATCACTGCAACCACTCAAGCCGGTTCCTTCAACTCGGAGACTCTACTCCAGGTCGGCAACAACAATCGCAGCATCGTGCGCCAGGGTTTTGCGTTCGACTCATCTGTTCCTAACGGAGAAATCCGGTCCGCTGATTTCAACGTCGCGAACGTCGATCAGTCTGGGTCTGGTCTTAATTCTGTGATCGATCAGCGCGCTGCGAGCACTGCCCAGCCAGCGGCGTCGGACAATCAGGCCTATATCTTCCAGCGTAGCACCGGGAGCACGGACTCCATCCAGCAGACCAGCAGCACCCTGCAGGAAAGCCGCGGCAACTTCGCACGCGTCTCGCAATACGACGGCGCCGTGGGTGCGCCCAATTCCAGCAAAATAGAGCAGCGCAATTCGATTTCTCCGTCGGTGTCTGCGCTCAATTCGGCGACTGTCGAGCAACGCGGACTGGGGCAAGTTTCGGCGATTATGCAAAACGGCCTCAGCAATCGGGCCTCCGCACAAATGGCAGGTGGTGGTGCTGGCGGGGACGGAAACCGCAACGACATCAGCCAGAGCGGCTCGGGCAACGTGAGCTCGTATGCCAACGTGCGAGTGGGTGGCGGGCGCGGTGTTCGCAATCAAAGCGCAACGAACCAGAGCGGTATCGCGCACGATGCCCAGGTCTATCAAGCAGGCCTCGGCGATCACAGTTCGGTTACCCAATCCGACGGCGCGAACACGGGCACATACAGCGACGGTAGCCGCGCACGCGGGGTTGCATTTGTATCGCAGAACGCGACCTCGGCGTCGTCCACGCTTTCCCAGGTTGGTGATAACTACGGTGAGGTCGTTCAGGCCCTGGGCGAGGCCATCACCGTCACCCTTAGCCAGACTGATGCGGGCGATCTAGCGGGCACTCGCGCCTTCAATAGCGCGATTGTTTCGCAGTATGGTACCGCCAATACGGTGCTGGTTGAGCAAAATTCGATTGGAGCAACCGCCACCGTCTGGCAGCAGGTTGGTAGCGCAAACAATTCTGCATCGACCCGACAAGGTGTCGGCGGGACGGCTCAGACATCAGCGGTCCCTGGCTTTCCAGCGGGGCCAACAGGTGCTGCGACGAACGGCCTGAGTGCGAGCCTCGTTCAGGCCGGGTCTGGTAATCGCGCGACGATCAATCAGGACGGGACTGCGCTTTGGGCTGAGTTGGAGCAGCGAGGAACGGCGCCGAGCGTAGGTGGCACCAGCGCCGCCATCTCGCAGACAGGCACCGGGAACAGCGCGGTGGGGTATCAGGGACCCTCTGTCGGGCCATCTGCTGCTGGCGACCCGGCAAGTGGATTCTCGGCCGCACAAAACGCGGCCGCGGGCGGGGCCGCCGTTGCCGACGAATTTTACTTCGCCGGCGGCAGCCGATCTGCCGAGTTAATAATCCTCCAGACAAACGGAAATAATTCGGCGAGTATCAGACAGTTAGGACGTGGGCAAGTTGCTCGGATCGAACAGTCGGGCTCAAACAATACGGGCAGCATTGTGCAGGAGGATCTTGCTTCCAACGCGACCGCAGTCTTGAGGCAGTCAGGCTCCAGTAATAGCTACTACATTGTGCAAGTTGTGCCAGGGCAGTACGTGGTCGTGTCGCAGACCGGATCGGGCAACTCCGCGACGAATGTCACCCGTCGCGGATCGGACGGGGGTAGTCTCGGCTTCACGCCGCCGCCAGGGAGCTAAGACTCGCCCGTCGGAAACAGCACATCGATGTATCGGGCGGAATATTCGAAGCCTCCCAGATGGCCGATAGCGGTGTCGATGCAGACATGCAGCTCCTGCTTCAGGATCTCCGTCCAACGGTAACAGAACGAATAGTCTTCGCCGAGTCGCACCGAATCGACCTCGAGATTTTCGAAAAACGACCAGCAGACCTGGCCGTTTTCAGCGTGCAGGTCGTTTCGGGGGCGGAGATCTCCCTTCTCAACCATCAATTCGAGCGCCCTCTTCGAGATGAGCGCACATCCCATTCCAACGGCCGCTGCCGAGCAGAATCCGTTCTGGACGACGATTGCGTGGCCCTGCCCTTCCGCCCAGTACGGTTTGAAGGTGAAGCTTGAGGCCTGCGCGAGGGCGTGGCCAATCTGGTCTGTGGCTCGCCCAACCTCGAGAAAGCGGGAAAGATTGAGCGTCCTGCGAACGTAGGCAACCGCGCATAAGTCGGCGCCGCGTGCGATCAGCCGTTCGATCACCGTCGGCTCGAAATGCATGTCGGAATCGATGAACAGCAGATGGCTCCAATGGGAAGAATGCAAAAGCATGTTGGCGAGCATGTCCCTAGCGGTAACAATCTCCGCGGAATCGATATTATGGAGGTCGACATCGTGACCGAGTTGCACGAGATGTTTACAGGTGTTTGCAATCGCGATCGCGGTCGCGCTCCTCATGCTTTGAGATGTTGTCGGCAATCCGATCAGTACATTGACGCCCGACTTCATAAGCTTCTCCACCACGGGTTCACGGGGTAATTAGGCCCCATAGACTGCGTAGTTGCAAGGGACGTTCCCGGCAATGTTCCGGGTTCAGGGTCCCCCGGTTTCTCATCCAGTTGAGGGTGATGACGTGACCCCCTGATTTCCCTCCAAGATTGATTAGAGTCCGGACCTGAGAAGGGACGGAACGATGAAGCGACTGAGATTTACGGAAGAGCAGATTATCGGGGTGCTGCGCGAGGCTGAGGCAGGGGCGAAGACGGCTGA
>JBGTBX010000427.1:0-2685 GCA_041749115.1 Gemmatimonadaceae bacterium | reverse complement strand
TCGCTCCACTACAAGATCGTTGGCCGGTTCCGGTCGGTAAGGGTCGGGCAGCATTACCGAGCCTTGGGAGTGGAGGCCGACGAGGGCGTGGTGTGGTGGTGGATCGGGACCCATGCGGAATACGATCGACTGGTCGGCTAGTTGGCCCGTACTCATAGGCACTCCAGTCAGACGCCGCCTCGCACAGGCTGCCAACCGTCCCCGGATTCACTGTGTCCCAAAGGGCGAACCTGATCAGGGGAAATGTTTGAGCTCGAAGGCGTCAGCGTGACCGAATCGGAACTGATCGCACAAGCGCGTGGGGGTGACCCCGGGGCTCAGCGCGCCCTGTACGACGGGCACGTAGACCGCGTGTATCGCCTGGCCTTCCGAATGGCAGGTGATGAAGAGCTGGCACGCGACTTCACGCAGGACGCCTTCATAAGGGCGTTTGAGCGATTGGGCGAGTTCAGAGGTGACGCCGCGTTCGGAACATGGCTGCACACGATCACGGTCTCGGTAGCATTAAATGGCATGCGCAAGGTCAAGCGGTTGCGGTCCAGGGAAGAGTCGCTGGAACTGGCGGAGACGATCGGTACCACTGATCGTGTCGCCGACGCCGATCTCAAGGTGAGGTTGCGTTCAGCTATAGATGATCTGCCGCAGGGGTACCGCACGGTGTTTCTGCTGCATGACGTGGAGGGATTTACACACGAAGAAATCGGGACAGCGCTCGGCATTCAGAGCGGCACATCAAAAGCACAACTGTTCAGGGCCCGCGCTAAACTGCGCGAAAAACTGGCAGACTTCGCAGGAGCATGGATTTCATGAACGAAGAACAATTCAATACCTGGTTGGCCGAAGCGGCACGGGATTACCACGATCCGGCGGCACGCCCCGTTCCCCGCGATGAAATGTGGAACGCGGTCCGTCAGGGGCTGGATCGACCCGCAACACGCGACAGCGTGGCCCGGGTGCTGCCGCTCCGACGCACCGGCGGTGGACGCTGGTTTCGTGCTATCGCGCCGTATGCTGCAGCTGCGGTGTTGCTGCTCGCGGTAGGCATCGCCATCGGTCGCTCCAGCCTGACCTCGCCCGTTGAGAGCGGTGAAGTGGCGACATCCGTACCCCAGGCATCCGGTGCCACGTACGATCGCGCGACGCAGGCCCATCTGGGCCGCGCCGAAGTCCTGCTTACCACAGTGACGCAGCGATCGACGGTGGGTGATGAAGCCACGGCCCGCTTCGCTCGCGATGTGCTGACCGATACACGCCTGCTCCTCGATTCACCTGCCGCGGATGATGTCGCGCGACGCCTCCTGCTGCAGGATCTGGAAATGTTGCTGGTACAGATAGTTCAGCTGTCGTCGACGTCAACCGATGATCACCGCCAGCTCCTCGACCGCGCACTGGAGCGCGGCGATCTCATGACACGCATTCGTTTAGCTGCACCGGTTGGTGTCAGCGGAACATGACGGCTTTTGGAGATACTCACATGACAAAACGATTGATTCCCTTCGTTCTCGCCGCCGCCGCTTTGGTTGCGTCACCCGCGGTGGGGCACACACAGACCGCCGCCGGACCATCCATGCTCGCGCTGGCACCGTCCAACGCCGGCAGTGGTGCATGGCTCGGCGCGGCCGCGCGGGGAGATGCCGTACAGGACTCCCTCTATCGACTCGGCAGACAGGCTCTGGAGCGCGGCGATTTTCGCCGAGCCGCGTCGCTGTTCCTTCAGGTACGGTCGCGCGACAGCAAAACGCCGCTGGCGGCAGAGTCGTTGTACTGGCATGCCTACTCGATGTATCGCGTGGGTGGAACACGTGAACTGCAGAGCTCGCTGTCCTCACTAACACAGCTTGTTTCCGAATACCCCGCGCGACTGGTCCCCGCCGATGCAGGTGATCTGAGAGTGCGCGTGTGCGGCGCACTTGCACGAGTTGGAGACGCTGATTGTGCCGGTGAGGTGAGCGAGATTGCCGGTCGACGGGAGACTCAGGTGAGCGGGAGTGGTCGCGGCACGGGGGGAGTGTCGTCGAGCGGTACCCAGGGCACCGCGGGTTCGGGTCGCAACAGTGGGCAGCAGCCACGCAGCTGTCCCGACGAAGATGCGGACGAACGCATCGAAGCGCTCAACGCACTGCTGCAGATGAACAGTGAAAGTGCACTTCCGATTCTGGATCGTGTGCTCCAGCGCCGCGACGAATGTTCTGCCGTGTTACGCCGCAAGGCGGTGTTCCTGGTCAGCCAGAAGCGTGATCAGCGGTCGATCGACATGCTCGTGCGCGCCATCAAGACTGATCCCGACGCCGAGGTACGCGAACAGGCGGTGTTCTGGCTTGGACAATCCGGATCGGATGCCGTCATTGGAATTCTGCAGGACATCCTGCGCACTGAAACGAATGAAGCTCTGTTGGATAAAGCTGTGTTCTCACTCTCGCAGCATCGCAGCGCGCAAGCCGGCACGATCCTGCGGGATCTGGCACAGCGTGAATCAGCACCGCTCCACTTGCGGGAGCAGGCCATCTTCTGGCTGGGCCAGCGTAAGGGTGAGGACAACCTCAAGATGTTGATGGAGTTGTATCCTCGGGTAAACCAGGAGGCACTCAAGGACAAAATCCTCTTCTCCACCGCGCAGATGAATTCAGCCGAAAGCGGGCGCTGGCTGGTGACTGTGGCGCAGGACAGCAAGGAGACGATTCAGCA
>JBGTBX010000426.1:0-2867 GCA_041749115.1 Gemmatimonadaceae bacterium | reverse complement strand
GTCGGCGCCCATGCAGGTGGTGCCGACCTCGTGGATGATCTCGCCTGGTGCGGCAATCGCGCGCCGGCCATCGGTCTGTACCGTCCCCCGCACCACCCCGCCCATCGCCTCGATCATCTCGGCGAATGCCTTCTGCGGTGGTCGCCGCGGCCGTGGCGATCACGGTGTCGCGCAGGTACACCCGCTTCGTGGCGCACCTCCCGGTCTTGCGCCGCCCGTCTCGGCCTCACTTCGCCGTTGACCGCCCGCCACCGTCCCCTCTATGCCTCTGGCAAGGAAGGGGCAGCGCGTGACCGACCGCACCGACGAAACGAGCGGGCGACCAGCGTCCGATATCTGGCGGTTAAGGCAATTCGCCCTTAATGCGTACTACCCGCTCTCGTCTGCGATGACTGGATAGCAAACTTATAGAATGATTGGCGCGTGGGAACCGGGACGGGTGGCCAAGTTCGCAATGTTTGATGCCGCACCGTCGCAAAGCAGGTGCCGACCAAAAGCGTCGAGCCGACGCCTGAAAGCGGCGCGGCTCACCTTATGCGTTCGGCTTACTGACGGAGGAGGGAAATGCCAGCGAGTACAATCGTGATCCAGCGCAGGGACGGGTCGGCGGCGCAGCATGTTCGCGTAGTCCTCGGCTTTCCATCGGGGAATACTGACGACTGCTATACCGACGCTTACGGGCAAGCTGTTGTCGAGCACTCCTCTGTAGGCCGTGCTACTGTCTACGTATCGGGCCGGAGTTGCGGGTCGTTCCACGCCCCCGGGAAGTACGCCGTGACGATCTGAACAGGCGCGTTGCGACGGTCACATACAAGTTCAAAAAGGATATAGGAGTATAGAGATGAGCAACTCACAGTTGCCTCCGCTCATTGATAGATTGCTCGCACCTGCGTCGGGCTCTGCGCTCACTCATGTGCCGCCGTTGGACGGTCGATCAGCCAAATCAGCCATATTGGCCGGAGGAGTGGTCGTCATGGCGTTGGACTGCTCCGGAAGTATGGCGGGAGAGAAGATAAGGCACGCAAAGCGAGGTCTTGAGCAATTCGCTGCGGAGGCGATCCTTGGCGGCTATACGGTCGCGGTCGTGGCGTTTGCTTCAAGTGCTCGCGTAGTGACCGAGCCGACGGCCAGTCCTCGAACCCTCAATGTTCGCCTGGAGGCGCTAGCCGCCGATGGCGGCACCGACATGGCTGGTGCGCTCCGTTGCGCAAGGGACATACTTATCAACGTTATCGGGCGCGAGCGCGTTATCTGCGTAGTCACTGACGGCGCTCCGAATGACCGCAATGCCACGCTTGAGGAAGCGCGCAGATGCCGCGAGGCTTTCTTCATTGACATCATGGCGATCGGAACCGACGATGCCGATTCATCGTTTCTGGCGGAACTTGCAAGTCGCACCTCCTTATCGGCGAAGGTGGATGCCAGCAAGCTGGAGGA
Source organism: Gemmatimonadaceae bacterium (assembly GCA_041749115.1). GTDB lineage: Bacteria > Gemmatimonadota > Gemmatimonadetes > Gemmatimonadales > Gemmatimonadaceae > JBGTBX01. The sequence continues at coordinate 1,430 of JBGTBX010000426.1, read as the reverse complement.
GAAGCTTGCATCCATGGCCAAGCTACTTCCTAGGCGATGAGGTAGCTAGACGTACCAAAGTGTGTAGCTCTGCCGATGATTCCCATAGCGTCCGAGTGTGACTGCCCGTTGGACAACCGGACACCGGCCAGCGGATCGTGCTTCTCCTCACTGAGAAATGACGCATGAGCACCGGCGGCGAGCATAGTTACTACGAACTACTCGGCGTTTCTCTGAACGCCACGGCAGAGGAGATCAAGGCGGCTTTTCGGGATCTCGCGCACGCTTGGCATCCCGATAAGGTCCAAGCCGCCGAAGCAGTCAAGCGCTCGGTCGAGGAGCGATTCGCCGCAATACGAGCTGCTTACGAAGTGCTGAGCGATCCAGTGCGTCGTCGCGAGTATGACGCTCAACTGCTCGAACTCGCGCGAAATGCGGAGCGGGCACGGCTTGAACAGTTGATCGACACGATCCGAGCACACCTTGCCCAAGCACAGTGGCAATCAGCGCTCAGCATCGCACGCCGTATCTACGATCAAAATCCGGAAGACGCGGAGCGTGCAGATATTCTTGCGACGGTCGCGTTGAGAATAGCTGGTGCACGTGCCGAAGCAGGCGAGTCCGATGACGCCCGGGAACTCCTTCGATTGGCGATGCGTGTCGCATCGAATGCCGACCTGCGCCAAAGAGCTGCCGGAGACCTCGATATCTTGAGGAGGCGGCAGCAGTCTTCAGATTCGAACGACGCCGCGGATGAGGGTGGCGGCAGAGCTGCTCAGTACCAACCGAGAACCAACCCTGCCTCTGCGCAGCAGGGTTCAGCGAGCGCCGCTCAGACGAGCCGTGGCATCCCTACCACGTTTCGACAGCGCCGGCATGGCCGTATAAGGCCGAGCCGTTCATGGTCGTCTGACGAGATCCTCTCCTTTATCGGCGTTTCACTCGGCACAGCGTACGGAGCTGCAGTTGCCCTCTGTGCGGCCGTCCTTCTATGGAAGATGCTTAGCACAGGGAAGTTTGACCCCACTGTCTTTGTTTCGTTATGGTCGCCAACAGATATCAAGCTCGTTAATTTCTTTTCGAACTTGATCTGGTTGGCTATTGTAATACCTGCATATATCGTAGTGTTCGCGGCATTGCTCTTCCTGGCGGCGGTGGCTTTGATTCTCCTGGTGGTAGTCGGAGGCGCACAGCTGATCTGGACAGCGCTTACCTAGCCTTCGTCTCGAAGGAGCGATGCCTATTGTAAAGGTCATCGGTTCATCGCGCATGAACACCCGCTTACCGGTGGAGTCAGAAGGCCCGACAACTACCGACCACGATGCCTCGCGCCGCTCCACCAACTCTGCCGAACCGGCCGGCTCTACGACATCGAGCGCTGGACCGGCGTGTAGTCGGGGGGCTTGTCCCTGCTCGGGAGCGCGAATCGCGCGGCCACGAGGGCCGCGACC
>JBGTBX010000425.1:0-55479 GCA_041749115.1 Gemmatimonadaceae bacterium | reverse complement strand
GGTCGTCATACGCCGTCGGTTGCACGTCGGTGTTAATGACTATCCCCAGTCGCGCCTTATGCTCTGTCACGAAGTCCTTCAACCCGCGCAGCTCGCGTGCTGTGACAACTGAGCTGTGCTTGACCTCGACAGCCACGAGGCCAAAATCACCCTCCAGAATCAAGTCCACTTCGGCGCCTCCACCGGTGCGATAGTACGAATAGGTAATCGGAGTTCCAAGTGCATTGAGCTGTCGGAGAATCTGCTCGATGATCATTCCTTCCCACGACGCACCCATCTGCGGATGGCTGAGGAGTGCGGATTCATCCGGAATGCGCTGCAGTGCGTGCAACAGGCCGCTGTCCCGCAGGTAGCCACGGGGATGTTTCACGAGCCGCTTGAGTGAATTTCCGGAGTACGCAGGGACGCGTCGCCACACAAAGGTGCCATGCGCAATGTCGAAGTAGTCGCGTGCAGTGGGTTGCGAGATACTCAGGGCGCGTGCCGTTTCTGCGTAGTTCAACACCCGTCCCGACAGTCCGCCGAGCAATTCCAGAAAGCGACGAAAGCGCACATCGTCGAGCCCGGGAAAGAGCCCCTTGACGTCGCGCGCCAGATACGTCTGGATGTATTGCTCCATCCATTGTGATCGAAAGCGATCTGAGTGATTAAGCCACGGTTCGGGAAAGCCACCACGAAACCAGTAATCGTGCAATGTCCGCAACGTGCCACGCGGAGACAATCCGTTTATTAGCGACGGCGTGTCCGCGTTGCGGTCTGACAAACGTGTGAGGAACGAGTCTTCTTCGCTGGTCTCTGTCACCTCGGCGAATGTGAATGGAGACAACTCCACAATGCCAATGCGTCCAGCCAGACTCTCCGAGATCGACTTAATCAACGCCGGTGAGCTGGAGCCCGTGATCACGAATCGCCCCTTCTCCTCACGATGAGCGTCGATCGCGACGCGGAGCGCGGAAAACAGCTCAGGGAGCTGTTGCGCCTCGTCGATCGCGACCTGTCGTGGATTAAGCCTAAGGAACGTGTCGGGATCCCGGGACACGAGGGTGAAATCCGCGCGCCGCTCCAGGTCAAAGATCCGCCACGGGTCGGGCAACGTCTGCAATAACGTTGTCTTGCCGCACTGGCGCACGCCGAGCAGAGCCACGCACGGGAACGTTGCGAGGTACTCACTGAAAAGCTGGGCAGCGGCTCTTGGTGTGGGCTGCAAGATCATGCCCCTCTCCCGGATTGCGGTGATTCAGGATCTCGCGGATCGCTGATTGTTACCTTGTAATATCAAAGAGACACTTTGATTCTGCAAGGTAAACGATGCGCCTCAGGAAACGGGCCGACTGACCGTAGGTCGCGCTCAAGCCTTCGTCGCGGTATCGTGGCGTCAACCTCCCACCGCCCCCAACTGCCGTGACCGTCGAAATCTGGCCACCCAGCGTCACTCTTGAGCGCAGTGGGGTGCTGCTCGAGCCGCTCGCGCCTACCCACAAGGAAGGGCTTGAGGCCGCTGCGTCCGACGGAGAACTCTGGAATCTCACGGTCACTTCCGTTCCTCCTCCAGGAGAGGCGGGCAGCTATATCCAGAGTGCCCTCGACGCTCGCGCAGCCGGCCAGCGGCTGGCTTTCGCCGTGATCGACCTGCGCACCGACACGTTTGTGGGCTCAACGAGCTACCACGACATCGTACCATCCATTAAGCGGGTCGAGATCGGATATACGTGGTATGCACGCCGCGCGCAGCGTACGCATGTCAATACCACCTGCAAGCTGCTCCTGATGCAGCATGCGTTCGAGACGCTGGAGTGTCCGGTCATTGGCTGGCGCACTGATATTCTCAACACCGCTTCTCAGGCAGCCATAGCAAAGCTGGGTGCGCAGAAGGACGGCGTGATCAGATATCACACCGCCCGTCGTGACGGATCGGTTCGCGATACCGTAATGTTCAGTATGCTGCAGGAGGAGTGGCCGCAGCATCGGGCGCGACTCGAAGCGCGCCTCGCCAGTCACGGTTTCGGTGCGACGACGTGATCGTCAGTAATTGAACTGAGCCTGCAACCGCAGAAAATGCCCCTTCTCACGTCGCGTCCCCGATGCGTCCGATGTCTCCCGGTCGCTCCGTGTGAACATCGCCGTCAGCTCGAAGGCGCGCATCGGGAGCCATTCAATGCCCCCCTCAAGTTCATGTACGGTGTAACGCCGTGCATCCGTCTCCATCTGTTTTCCGCCTGAGTAGAGTCAGTTCAATAAATTGCCCGGAAGGCAGACGGAACGGGTACGCGAGCCGAGCCACGGCGCGCAGAGAGTTGTTCGCCTCCGGACGATTCGCCGTTTGGCCGTTCATCACGCCGAAACCGAACACACCATAGTCACCGCTGCCTTTGAGTCCGCTGTCCGTGAGAATGCGGAAGCGCTTTCTAACGCATCAGTCGCGTTCGATCTGATGCCGATCGCCGGAGTCGCGATGAAAGGGACGCTCGTCTGCACCAATCCTCTGCGCTACTGATTGGTCCAATCGATCGCTGACTCTCGACGGGCGCCGGAGATTCTGCGCGAAATCGCAGGGCCTTGCCGGAGTTCGTGCAGCCGGAGCATAATTCCGACACTTTTTATCGGCATTACTGCAGTCCGCCTCAACTGGGGCGTCAACCGTTACGGAGAAGCGAAGTCCTGTGCCAACAAAGGCGACAAAAATTGTCCGGAATGTCCTGTTCTGGGTCCACCTCACGATAGGGCTCTCTGCCGGCGCCCTCATCCTGCTCATGTCCGCCACCGGCGCGGTACTCGGCTTCGAACGTCAGCTCATCGCGTGGTTCGACGGCACACCAACGGTGAACGTTGGGGCACAGCGCCAGGATGTTGATCGGTTACTGGTGGCGCGCGGTATCAACGCAAACGACGTGTCGAGTGTGTTGTTGCGTGCCGAACTCGATGCCCCCGTGACGCTGCGTTTGCGCGAGCGAGGCAGCGCGCCGCAGCTGATTGATCCCTACTCTGGTGATTCCGTCGCCAGGATAACAGACGGGCGTGCGGCCGCATTTTTTTCGTCAATCCGCGGATGGCACCGGTGGGTGGGAATGGCGGCGGGTGATACAAGGCAGATGGCGCGCAAGTTTACCGGCGCCGCCAATCTGGCATTTGCCTTCCTTGCGATCAGCGGCCTGTGGTTGTGGTGGCCTCGTCGTTGGACGCGCGCTTCGGTGTTGTCAACGGTCACGCCGCGCCTGGGTCTCAGGGGACGCACGCGGGATTTCAATTGGCATAACGCCATGGGCTTCTGGATGGCAATCCCGCTCTTTCTCCTCGCCGCCACTGGTGCGTTCATCTCCTATCAGTGGCCGGAACGCTGGCTCGATCGCGTCGCGGGATCTGCAGCTGAGCAGCAGGCGGCTCGCGCGCCACGGAGGCAAGAACCACCGCGTGAACAGGCGTCGGCATCAACCCACGCGATCGGCGAGCTCACATTTGGTGCGGCGGTTGCCAGCGCCAAGGCAACGGCTCCTGACTGGCGTTCGATCACGCTGTCGCGGGCCACGACGCTCGACACCATGTTTCGCATTGTCATCGCGGAGGGCAACACCTATCGACCCGATCTGCGCCAAACGCTCGTTGCAGATGCGCGCAGTGGTGAGATCCTCGAAGTGATTCCCTATGCGGCTCTGTCATTAAGCCGTCGCATCAGGGCGTGGGTGCGCTTTGGTCACACCGGTGAAGTGTTTGGATGGTCGGGGCAGCTCCTGGCGACCCTCGCCTGCGTTGTTGGAGTTGTTCTTGTTGTCACCGGTTTCCTCCTGACATTGCGGCGCTTTCGCACATGGAGTAACAAACGGTGGTCCCGTGCGTCGGAGGTGGTGGAGGCGCCCGCGTTCCGTGCAGTGAGCACGTATCAGGAGGAAGAACTGGTCCGTATGGCAGAGTAGGCACCCACGCGCTGTTCTCGCATTAGCGTCAGCACCCGGTCGCCCCTGATCGCAGGGACATTCCGTGGGGCAAGGCGAGAGGTGAACAGGAAGCTTGCGCTTTTCGTCCACATCTGAAGCTTGCTGATTAGTGGTTGCGTCGCGCGGCGGCCGCGCCCTCGGCTGTTCGCGTTCTGTGCTTGCACCTTCCAACGTGACGTTATGTCGGCCGTTCAAGCGACCTCACGAAATCCTGGTCCGCGATCGCGCTCCCAGACTCGCGATGACAAAGCGGCCCGCCAGTCAAATCGACCGGCGGGCCGTAAGAAGTTCAGTCGGGGCGACTGGATTTGAACCAGCGACCTCCTGCTCCCGAAGCAGGCGCGCTACCGGGCTACGCTACGCCCCGAGATTTCACGGTACTTCGGTATTACAGTGCGCTCGGAGAGACTCGAACTCCCAACCTTCTGATCCGTAGTCAGATGCTCTATCCAATTGAGCTACGAGCGCGGCTCGCCACTTCGTGGCAAATGGGCGGTACAAGACTCGAACTTGTGACCTCCACGATGTCAACGTGGCGCTCTAACCAACTGAGCTAACCGCCCGAATTGTCTGGGGAGCCAACGACGACATCTGTCGCACCCGCAGCTGTCCATACCTCCACACTGCTTTAATTCCTTCCTTCAAAGAGCGGGAAACGGGACTCGAACCCGCGACCCCAACCTTGGCAAGGTTGTGCTCTACCAACTGAGCTATTCCCGCACTGCCGTACCGTTCCTGTCCAATGGAGGCGAGGGGAATCGAACCCCTGACCTCGTGAATGCCATTCACGCGCTCTCCCAACTGAGCTACGCCCCCTTCCGGGTAAATGCTACTGTGCCCGGTGGTCAGGAACCGCGAATTGTATCCGAGGGTAGGTATGGAGTCAAGAATCACCCTAGCGCGACGGCGTACCACAAATAACTTCCAGCGACTTTTTAAGGCTCCTCGCGCGCACTGGCGCCCCTCAAATAGTTGACCCAGACGAGCAATTCGGCGGAAACAGATAAGTCGCTTCCGCCGTTACAACAATACCCCCGTGTCCCCGAGGACATCTCACAATGACCGAAGTCAAGCGCCGCCGCCGCCGTACTGCCCCGCAGGGCATTGCGCCGAGCGAGCCGGAGCGCGACATCCTTGATCAGTACCTCTACGAAGTCTCAACGTACCCGCTCCTCAAGGGAGCTGAAGAGATAGAGTTGGCGCGGAAGATTCGCGCCGGTGACCAGGATGCGCTGCAAGAACTCGTGAAGCGGAACCTGCGCTTCGTGATTTCTGTTGCCAAAAAATACCAGAACCGCGGACTCCCGCTCATCGATCTCATCGGTGAGGGCAATGTCGGCCTGCTTACTGCCGCGCGAAAGTTCGATCCCGACCAGGGGGTCAAGTTTATTTCGTACGCCGTGTGGTGGATCCGTCAGGCCATCCTGTCATCGCTCGCGCGTCAGGGACGCACGGTCCGCGTTCCGTTAAACCGTACAGCCGATCTTTCGCGGATCATCAAGGCATCCGAAATCCTTCGACAAAAGTTGCGTCGGGAACCTTCCCCCGAAGAACTCTCGCAGCTCACCGGACTTTCCGTCGACGTCGTGCAGTCGCTCGCCGCACTCAACACCGGCGACGTGCGACTTGATGCGCCGATGGATCCCGAAGGGGATCGTGCCCTCATCGAACGATTCGTCGCCGATGAAATGCCGGATACCGAAGAGGAAGCCATGAACCGCTTTCTCACCGACGAAATTGAACTGGCACTCGGTACGTTGCCGCCGCGTGACGCAAAGGTGCTGCGACTGTACTTTGGTCTCGAAGGTGGACGCGAACATACGCTCGAAGAAATTGGCTCCATGCTTGGCGTCACCCGCGAGCGCGTACGCCAGCTCCGTGATCGTGCCCTCAAACGACTGCGGGAAGGCGACGTCGGCAGAGCGCTCTCGAGCTTCGCCGCCTAAACACCTCACCAGTTTCTGTCAGCGGGGGCGGGCCATACGGTCCGCCCCGCTTTTTTTGCGCGTGCCTTCCGGATGTCACAGTCGTGATGTTGATTGGAAGTCAGACCCGGGAGCATCGGCCACCTGAGCCGAGCCTCAACCTCTTCCATTAATAGAGCAGCCCAGACCCGCGTGATCGAGTTCAAGGACGTCCACAAAGCATTCGGGCCCAAACGTGTCCTGCAGGGCTTCTCCCTCGTGGTGCCTGAGGGAGAAACGATGGTCATCATTGGGTATTCGGGCACCGGAAAGTCCGTCGCCATCAAACATATCGTTGGCCTGCTTACTCCCGACTCCGGCACGGTTACCGTCGACGGTCTCGACGTACCCTCGCTCAATCGGCGACAGCTTTATGAAATGCGGTCAAGCATCGGTTACGTGTTCCAGTTCGCCGCGCTCTTCGATTCGCTGACGATTGGTGACAACGTTGCCATGGCACTGCGCAAACAGGGCCAGATGAACGAGGAGCAGATTCGTGAACGCGTCGCAGAAGTGCTCGACCTCGTGGATCTGCCGAACGTCGAAGATCGTTTCCCGGGAGAACTGTCCGGTGGAATGCGCAAACGGGTCGGGCTCGCTCGGGCGATCGCGCTCCAGCCGAAGTACATCCTGTACGACGAGCCCACCACCGGCCTCGATCCCGTCACCAGCGCCGTCATTGATCAGCTGATGATCCGTATGCGGGAACGTCTCGGCGTGACCTCCATCGTCATTACCCACGACATGCGGAGCGCATATCGCGTGGGAGACCGGATCGCCATGTTGTATGAAGGACGCGTACGGCAGGTCGGGACCGTCGAAGAAATTCAGAACTCTTCGGACGAGATCGTACGACAATTCGTTGAGGGGCGCGCGGAACTCGACATGACAGCCGGCGTCTGAGCGATGCAACCGCCGCCGCCTAACGAGAAAAAGGTCGCGCCTGCGGCGTCCGACCCGCACAAGCCCACGCCGGTACCACATCGGCCGGGGCGAAAACCCGGATCATCACCGGCGGCGGAAACGTCGAAACAGCGTCGTTCAAAGGTGCAGGAGGAAGTGTCCGCTGGCGGAATCGTCGTTCGCTTTGCGAGCCCCGAACCTCTCGTCCTGATTATTCGTGATTCGTACCGGAATTGGGGTTTCCCCAAGGGGCACCTCGAGGCGGGGGAAACCGCGGAGCAGGCCGCCGTTCGCGAAGTGACCGAAGAAACCGGAGTGGCCAATTTGCGCGTCCGGGCGACCCTCGATTGCATTGATTGGCACTTTCGCTTCAGGGGCAGGCTGGTCCACAAGCGGTGCCACTTTTTTTTGCTCGAAGCGACCTCCGGCTTTACGAAACCGCAGCGATCCGAAGGCATTACCGCGTGTCGCTGGGAAACGCCTGCGCGCGCCACGGAACTCATCGCGTACCAGAATGCGCGCGCCGTGTTGCAACAGGCCCGGCAGATTATTCAGGAACTGGCAGAGGCAGGCCCGGGGCATGAATCAGAGCCTTCCAGCTGAATCTTCACCGCCCCTGACCGTGTTGGTGCTCGCGCTACGTCCCCGCGTGCGCCAGATGCTTCGCACGGCGCTGCCGCGACGAAAGTTCCGCGTTCTGGCCACCCGCACCGCCGCGGAATTCCTCGCGGCTTTCAAACGGGAACTCATCGATGCGGCCGTCGTGGACCTCGGAGCTCCCAACGACGATACGCCGCAGGTGATCGAGGCGGCACTGGAGTTCCCCAGCATACCTCACATTGGAGTGACACCGTTCCGACCGGCTGATGTGTCTCTGGTCGCCCGGTGCATCAGGAACGAGTTCGCTGAAATAGTTGTGGACGGCGTTGACGACAGTGTCTTCCGGGACGTGATCGTGCGACTGGGTTTCTCCAACGCGTTCGCGGCCGCCCTTCGGGATCCGCCTGCCTCGTTAGGCGTCCACGACGAAGCCAGACTGCGCGCCTGGAGGCTGCTGGTGTCACACGGTGGGCGTCCCCTGCACACGCAACAGGTTGCGAGTCTCCTCGGAATTTCGCGGGAACATCTCAGTCGCACCTTTTCGCAGGCCGGGGCGCCGAATCTCAAACGAATTGTCGATCTGGTTCGACTCCTCGCCGCGGCTGAGCTCGCCAAAAATCCCGGGTACGATGTCGGCGATGTCGCACGCGTGCTGGAGTTCGCGTCGTCATCACACCTCTCAACAACCGCTCAACGCATCGTTGGGGTTCGGCCGACGTCCCTGGCCCGGCTCCGACCGGCCGATCTCGTGGAACGATTCGCGCAAGGCAGGACACGCTCGAGACCTGGTTGGCACAAGAATACCGGTAGCGGAGGCCCCGCAAGCGGGTGGGGCGGTGAAGGTGGGATGACCACGGCTGAGGGCGAGTAGGGGCACGAAGGGGGTTCCAACCACCAGACGCCAATCCCGGCCCTCTTTTGAAGCTATTTCCCGCAAGAGCTTGACTCCGGCTACCTTGTGGTCAAGTTGACGCCACGGCGTCCCCCCGGTTGAACCCGGAGCGAGCTTGTGATAATTTTCACAAGCACCCTGAAAGCCACGCACGTACCAGACCTCGCTCCCCTCCGTACCACCCCCATAGAAATCATGGCCTCCGAAACCATTCTGCGTCCCGGCGAGATCAAGGATATTCTCCTTCGCGAAATCGAAGCCGCGGACCTCCAGGCGCTCGACGTCGAAGAAGTTGGCACCGTCCTCGAAGTTAAAGACGGCATCGCGCGTATCTACGGCTTGAAGCGGGCCATGGCTGGCGAAATGCTCGAGATCACTTCCTCCGAAACGAAGGAGGTCATCACGGCGGTCTGCCTCAACCTCGAAGAAGACAACATCGGCGCGGTTGTACTCGGCGATTACCTGAAGCTCAAAGAGGGTGATGACGTCCGACGCACCGCGCGCGTGCTCGAAGTCCCGGTCGGTCCTGCATTAATCGGTCGCGTGGTTGACTCGCTCGGTCGACCGATCGACGGTCTGGGACCGATCGCCGCCACGATGTCGCGACGCGTCGAATCTCCCGCGCCAGGAATCATTGTACGGCAACCCGTCAAGGAACCGTTGCAGACCGGAATCAAGGCGATCGATTCCATGATCCCGATCGGTCGCGGCCAGCGCGAGCTGATCATCGGCGATCGAGGCACTGGCAAAACTGCCATCGCGATCGATACGATCATTAACCAGAAGGGCACCGGCGTGGTGTGCGTCTACGTCGCCATCGGTCAGAAGGCCTCCACCGTCGCAAGCGTCGTGGAACGCCTGAAGCAGTCAGGTGCGATGGATTACACCATCGTCGTGACAGCCTCCGCGTCCGACCCGGCCCCGATGCAGTTTATCGCGCCTTACACAGGCTGCGCGATGGCTGAGTACTTCATGTATCACGAAGGCCAGGCAACGCTCTGCGTGTACGACGATCTGTCCAAGCAGGCTGCCGCCTATCGTCAGCTCTCGCTCGTGCTGCGTCGCCCGCCGGGCCGCGAGGCATTCCCGGGTGACGTCTTCTATCTCCATTCACGTCTCCTCGAACGCGCCGCCAAGCTGCGCGAAGACACGGGCGTTGTGGACAACGTGATGATCTTCAAGCCGGGGGGAAGCCTCACCGCACTCCCGATCATTGAAACGCAGGCGGGTGACGTGTCGGCGTACATTCCGACCAACGTTATCTCGATTACCGACGGGCAGATTTTCCTCGAGACCGATCTGTTCTTCGCCAACGTCCGTCCCGCGATCAACGTCGGCATTTCGGTGTCGCGCGTCGGTGGCTCTGCGCAGATCAAGGCAATGCGTTCAGTTGCCGGTCGATTGCGCCTCGATCTGGCGCAGTATCGCGAGCTTGAAGCCTTCTCGGCGTTTGCCTCGGACCTTGATGCGACGACCAAGAAGAGTCTGGAGCGTGGCGCCCGCACGGTTGAGATGTTGAAGCAGCCGCAGTATTCGCCCATGGCAGTGGAAGACCAGGTGGTTGTCATTTACGCCGTGACCAACGGCCTCGTCGACGACGTGCCTGTGGCCGGTATTCGCCAGTGGGAGCGTGGTCTCCTTGATTTTATGGCAGCGCAGTTCCCGCAGGTTGGCCAGAACATCCGCACCGAGAAAGCACTCTCGAAAGAGACGGAAGAAGCGTTGGCGCGAGGCATCGCCGAGTTCAAGAAGCGGCACACCGCGTAAGCCACCACATCCCCGGGACGAGACGATGGCAAAGGGCCGCGAGCTCAAAGGCCGCATTAAGTCGGTCGAGAACACGAAGAAGATCACGCGCACCATGGAAATGGTCGCGACCTCCAAAATGAAGCGCGCCCAGGATCGCGTGATCGCTGCGCGCCCGTATGCCAGCGCGCTGTCGGAGGTGATCTCGTCGTTGTACAATCGCGATCTGGCCGATCGTTTTCCGCTGTTGCGTCAGCCCGCAAAAATCTCGCGCGCTGCGGTCATTCTGTTGACCTCAAATCGCGGCATGTGCGGCGGCTTCAACGCAAACCTGATCAAGGAAGCGCGACTCCTGCTTGGTAAGCTGCGCGCTGACGGTGTGGAGCCGCAGCTGCACATTGTGGGTCGCAAGGGACTCGGCTATTTCCGCTACGTGGGTGAATCCGTTGCTGTGTCGCGCACGGATGTGTCCGATCGGCCGACTGCTGAGGATGCCGCTTCGCTCGTTGACGACCTCATGGCATCGTTCACCAAGGGCGATATCGACGCAGTGTACGTCGTCTATGCGCAGTTCAAGTCTGCCATATCCACGCCGCCGCACGCGCTCAAGGTACTCCCTGTCGATCCGCCCGTCCGTACGGGGGCAATGCCTGACTACCTGCTCTTCCCGTCCGCCGACGCAATCGTAACTGAATTGCTGCCGGCGTATGTCCGTAACGCCATTTATCGTGCGCTCGTCGAGACCGTCGCGAGCGAGCAGGGTGCCCGCCGCACGGCGATGAAAAACGCGACGGACAATGCAACCGAAGTGTTAGGCGTGCTTCGACGCACCTACAACCGCGCGCGACAAGCGAGCATCACGCAAGAGATTGCGGAGATTGTCGGTGGCGCAGCTGCACTGGAGTAAATGATGTCCGTCATACCAGGCTTCCCAGGTTTCCCCAGTTTCCCGCACTCCTCATGAATTCCGGAAAGATTGTTCAGGTGATCGGCCCCGTACTCGACGTTGAGTTCCCGGCGGATTCGCTCCCAGAGCTATACAATGCCCTCTCAATCAAGGGTCGCACCGACTCCGGAGAGGAGTTGAGCGTGGTCGTTGAAGTGCAGCAGCACATCGGTCGAAATCAGGTGCGCGCTGTTGCGATGTCGTCCACCGATGGTGTGACGCGCGGAATGGTCGCCGTCGACACCGGCTCTGCGATCACGGTGCCCGTGGGTGCTGCCGCGCTCGGCCGCATTCTCAATGTGCTGGGCGACCCCGTCGATAATGGCGATCCGATTGATCCCAAGGCGGAACGCTGGCCCATCCATCGCAAGCCGCCGGCGTTTGTTGATCTGGAACCCAAGACCGAAGTCTTCGAAACCGGCATCAAGGTCGTCGACCTGATCGCTCCGTTCGTAAAAGGTGGAAAGATCGGGCTTTTCGGTGGCGCCGGCGTGGGAAAGACCGTCGTCATTCAGGAGCTTATCAATAACGTTGCCAAGGGACACGACGGAAAGTCGGTGTTTTGTGGCGTAGGTGAACGGACTCGCGAAGGCAACGATTTGTATCTTGAGTTCAAGGAAGCAGGCATTCTCGATTCCGTCGCGCTTATTTACGGCCAGATGAACGAGCCGCCCGGAGCGCGCCTCCGTGTCGGTCTGACCGGGCTGACCGTGGCTGAGTACTTTCGCGATGTCGAAAACGTGGACGTGCTCGTGTTCATTGACAATATCTTCCGCTTTACGCAGGCCGGTTCCGAGGTCTCTGCGCTTCTGGGTCGTATGCCCAGCGCCGTGGGATATCAGCCGACGCTGGCGACGGAAATGGGCGATCTGCAGGAACGCATCACATCGACCCGCAACGGATCCATTACGTCGGTGCAGGCCATTTACGTCCCCGCCGACGATCTGACCGATCCGGCACCTGCGACGGCGTTTGCGCATCTCGATGCGACCGTTACACTGTCGCGAAAGATCACGGAGCTGGGTATTTACCCCGCCGTGGATCCGCTGGATTCCTCGTCGCGTATTCTCGATCCGCAGTTCGTCGGTGAACGCCACTACAAGGCCGCCATCGAAGTGCAGCGTATTCTGCAGCGTTACAAGGAATTGCAGGATATCATCGCGATTCTTGGTATGGATGAACTCTCCGAAGACGACAAGAAGATCGTCTCGCGGGCACGACGCATTCAGCGCTTCATGTCCCAGCCGTTTGCTGTTGCTGAGCAATTCACGGGAATGAAGGGCGCGTATGTGAAGATCGAAGAAACGATCAGTTCCTTCGAACGTGTTTGTGCCGGTGAGTTTGACCAGTATCCCGAGCAGGCCTTCTTCATGTGCGGTGGCGCTGATGACATCGCCAAGAACGCCGCGCGCCTCGCAAAGAGCTGATCGCGCATGCCACTTACTGTATCACTGATATCGCCGGAGAAGACCCTCTTTGAAGGGGAAGTTGATTCTGTGGTGGCCCCGGCCTTTGACGGCGAGGTGGGAATTCTCCCCTCGCACGCGCCGATGATGACCCTGCTCGGCGACGGAACACTGTCGCTGGGGCAGGGAGGGCGCGATGGCCGGTTTGCGGTAAGTGGCGGATTCCTGCAGGTGATCGACGATCGCGTGCGCGTTGTCACGGAGAAGGCCACCAAGCTTCCGTAGTCGAGGGACGGATTCACTGATCGATTGGATCAGAGAAACGAAACTCCACGTTTCGCAGCGCGCGACCGCCGTTTTTGCAGCTCCGGAGGACCCGGCATGAATCATCCGCACCCTTCGGGCGTATCAGATCGATACCTTCACTCCATCGTCGGCTGCGTGGCACCGTAAACGTCCGCGCCCTTCTATCGCCGACCGCACCCGTAACCTCGGACTCACAGATCACGATGTCATTCGCTTCTTCGTTGAGACTTTCGCGCTTCGCGCCGATTGCATTGCTTCTTCTGCCGTCGTTCGCGGCGGCTCAGGCGGCTGCATATCCCTCGTTCCAGCCACCGCGCATCGCGACCCGCGAGTTCAACTTCGCCCTCGCCGACGCCCGTAACAACGATGGCGCCACCTTCCTCTTTCAGTGGCGCGAAGAAGCGGGCAGTCGATCGCAGTTCTCCGCCGATATCGGCCTCGCTACTGCCGAACGACGCGGGTCGGACGTTCAGCTTCTTATCGCTGGCCAGTACGCGTACATGATGCAGCGCGAGACGCCGGACGTTCCGCTCGACTTCCTGCTGACACTCGGCGCAGGTGTGGGTCTTGGCGACTATACCACGCTCCGCATTCCGGTCGGCGTCTCCACCGGGCATCGCTTTGAACTGGAGGGCGATCTTGCCATCACCCCCTACGTGCATCCGAGGTTGTCGCTCGACTTCTGCGATTGCGGCAAGGGACAGTCAGCGCTCGGCCTCTCGTTCGATCTGGGTGCAGATTTTGAGGTCAGCAAAGTGCTGTCGATCCGAGCGACCGCCCTCTTTGGCGGCGGTGATATCTTTGGCAGCGACGGCCTGGGGATTTCACTTGCCTGGCGGCCACCCGGACTGCGCTAAGCTGCACCGTACGGCGTGAATGGCAGGGCGGCTGACCCGAAGCGCCGCCCTGCGCGCGCCGGGCACACGCGGCCGTTCAGCGCGTGCGTACAGTGAGGAGTGATTCCACCAGCACGCGCGATCGTTCAGCGGGTGCGAACGGTGAGGAGTGATTCCACGAGCGCGCACGATCGTTCAGCTGCGCCGAGTCCGCGTTGAACCACGTCACGTCCACTGTCGCCCGTAGCGATCGCTACGGCAGGATTGCTCAGCCACGTGCCCAGCACATGCGCCAGCTGCGCGGTGTCTCTGACGTCTCGTGCTGCGTCGTGTTCGATCAGTACCGACGCGTCGCGGCTTCGCCGGTGCTGCGGCCCGAACGCTACCGGAAGACCAAATGCGGCAGGTTCGAGCACGGAATGGAGGCCCGCCCCGTGAAATCCGCCACCAACAAAAGCGGCGTTCCCCAATGCGTACAAATCACCCAGCACGCCGACGCGATCGACGATCACGACGTCCGTCGCGACCGTTGCATCGCTGAGTAATTCCACAGCGAGGTTAGATGTTGCAGCCCATCGCTGAATCGGCGCGATGTGGTCGGGCATCGGTTCGTGTGGTGCAATAATCAGTCGGGCGTCGGGCACACGGCGCCGCACCTCGAGCCATGCGTCGAGCAGATGCGATTCATCTGCGGGCCACGTGCTTCCCGCCACGAGTGTGGGGCGATCGGTGCGCAGTGCATTCAGCAGCGCTACTCCCGGCCCGTCCGCCTGGTGCGCGCGCAGCCACACCTGGTCATAACGTGTGTCTCCGATCTCGCGGATCGCATGACGTGGCACGCCGAGGTCATGCAGGCGGCGGCCGTCGCCCGCGGCGATCACCCCGACGGCTTCGAGCGCGGCGTACGCACGTCCGGTCAATGCACGCGACAGTGTGCCCAGCCGCGCCGACGACGTTGCCAGTGTGCCGCTGATCATGCCCAGCTTAACACCATGCCGGGCGGCTTCCAGGCAAAGCACCGGCCAGACGTCCAGCTTCGAGAAAACCAACGCATCCGGTTGTAGCGCCGCCAGAGCGCGGCGCATGGAGCCCGATGTATCAAACGGCAGATAATCGGCAAAGTCCACGGTCAGCTTCTGAGCGAAACTCACGGCACTCGGCGAAAAGTACGTGAAGACGATCTGCAGTTCGGAGTTCCGCGCGCGCAATAGCTCAATGACGGGGCGCGCCTGCAGTCCTTCACCGACGGAAGGCGCATGAAACCACACCAGCTGGCGCGAGGGATCGCGGTGCACCGACGCCCACGCCTCAAAACGGTTCACGACCCCCTTTCTGTCCGCGAACGTACGAATCAGCTTATTGTCCGACTCCGGTGCGACCGCCGCGATCGCCGTTGCCAATTGACCGGCGGCGCGATAGGCCGCGCCAAGCACCGGGTTCACGTTATTTCTTCGCGGTGGCGCGCTCGTAGGCCGCCCGGAACGACGCAATCGGCGCATTGCCCTCAACCAGCTGATCGCCAATCATAAAGCTGGGCGTCGAGTTGATCCCCAGCTGAACACCGCGGTTATAGTCAGCTGATACCATCGGCTCCATCACCTCGCTCTCTACGCACTGCGCAAAGAGGTTTTCATCGAGGGCCAGCTCTTTGGCGATGGCAGCGAAGACGTTCGCGGGATCAGGGAGGGGTGACCATTCCTCGGCCTTGGTGAACAGCGCGCTTTGGTAGTCCCAGAACCTGTCCTGCGCTCCGGCACACATCGCGGCCCGTGACGCAGGGCGCGCATTCGGATGCATGCGCAGCGGAAAATTGATGAACGCGACGCGGGCTTTGCCCGTCTCCACAAATTCACTGGTGAGGGCACTCCACGATTCGTCATGGAACGCCTTGCAGTACGGGCACTGGAAGTCGCTCATGACCAGAATCCAAACCGGTGCCGACTCACTTCCCATGATCCGCGAAAGATCTGCGCGCGTGACGCGGGGGTCCACTACCTGGGTGGTGCCCGGCGCGAGGTCAAGTTCTCTCGCTTCTTCCCTGGAAGAACACGCGACCGCAGTGAGCATCAACAACGAGCACAGAACGAGGGACTGTTTCATGGATGGTCTGGTTCTCGGCGCAGGGGAGCGAGAGGCGCGTGGAAGGGAGTGGAGACCCGCGAAAGATAAGGCAGCGGGGGCCCGGTCGGTGAGACAGCGTCTCGGGAGAGTGGACGTTTGCCGCGGCCGCGCCCGCGTGTGGCGAGAGCCATGATGACGTGTCGCGCGCTGCGGATCGGGCGTCACGTCGGTGTGTGGCGCCACGCAATGACACAATAGAGTCCCCACACCCGTATTTCATTGAGATAGCTTTAGGGAGGTCGTTCCCGGTTTCTTCGGGCTGATTTGCTCCACACCCCATCGACGTGATTCTTCTCGCCCTTTTTGCGGCGCTACAACTTCCACAACTTCCTCCACCTCCTCGCGGCTTCAGTCCGTCGGAGGCGGATATGGTTGTCGACGCAGCCCGGGTTGTCACTCCCGATGCCGTTCAGCGAATAAATGCGCTGATCTTCGAGGTAAAGCAGAAGTCGCAGGGTGAGATTGTTGTGGTGACGCTTCCTGATCTCGCGGGAAGGGACGTTGCCGACGTCGCACTTCGGATTGGCAGGGAGTGGAAAGTGGGCGTCGCGGCCACGATCGGCGACCGCACACGGAACGCAGGGATTGTCATCCTGGTGGTACCGAAAGAAACCAGCGCCGATGGGCGAGGTTACATCTCGATCATGACTGGGCAGGGGACGGAAGGGTTTATCACCGACGCGCAGGCCGGGTCGATTCGGCGCGAGGCGATTCCCTATTTTCAGGCGCAGGATTATTCAGGGGCGCTCACGCTTGTGACCCAGCGGGTAGCTGAACGCTTTGCCGGCGAGTTCGGGTTTACGCTGGAGGGTGGTAATCTGCCACAGCGCCGGGCTGTCGAATTCGCACCACCCGCGCAGGAGATGCCCCCGCAATTGCTGGCTGTTCTGGCGTTGCTTGCGCTGTTCATGTTGTGGTCATTCTTCGCGACATACAGGCGGCGTGGGTGCCGCGGATGTCTGTATGCGCTCGCCGCTGATGCCATGAGGCCTCGGCGCGGATCCGGGTGGGGTGGTGGTGGCGGCTTCGGCGGTGGAAGTTTCGGTGGTGGCGGCGGAGGGTTTGGTGGTTTTGGTGGTGGTGGAGGATTCAGTGGCGGCGGCTCAAGCGGGAGTTGGTAACATGGCAAAAATGACTCTGAACGATCTGGTGTCCCAGTTGCAGGCGATCTACGGGGATCAACTGGTTACCGTGGCGTTGTACGGTTCTACGGCACGCGGTGAGCATGTGGAGAAATATTCCGACCTCAACGCGCTGGTCATCGTGGAGCGCATCACTATGGAAAGCCTTCGCAAGGAGGCGCCGGTCGCGCAGTCGTGGCGTGAGGCGGGCAATCCGCCTCCGCTGACGATGACACGCGCGGAATGGATGGGAAGCTCCGACATTTTCCCCATCGAGTACGCCGACATACTTGCCCATCATCAGGTGATCGCCGGTGCGCTGCCCATCGAGGGGATTGAGGTGGACAAGGCCGACCTGCGGCTGCAGTTGGAGCACGAGGCGATGAGCAAGTTGCTGCGGCTGCGGCACGCGATCCTGCTCGTTGGGAAAGATCGCAAGGAGCAGCGCGGGTTGCTTGAGACATCTGTCAGTACGTTCCTGGTGCTGATGCGCGCTACTATCAGATTAATGAACGTCACGCCACCGGCAGATTCCGAAGGAGTGTGTTTCCTGTTTCAGGAACGGAGCGGGATCGATACCGGGGCAATACTCCGCGTGCTGAAACACACGCGCCAGCGCGATCGTATCGCTGACGCCGAACTTGAAGCGCTGCTGGAGAAGTTTCTGGCGACCTCCCAGGGGTTGGTCGCATACCTCGATCGCTATTCTCATTGATGGGCTGTTGGATCACGTTGTCGCATAATTGTTTAATCATTGTTCTTTGAACGCAATCACGGAGAGTTGCCATGCGAAGTCGTTTTTTACTCCTGCTCGCTCCCCTCGCTCTTGGCGGGTGCGGATATAACACCATCCAGGCGCTGGATGAATCGGCAGAGAAGGCCGGGCAGGATATCGAGGTTCAGCTGCAGCGCCGGGCGGACCTCATCCCGAATATCGTGGAGTCGGTGCGGGGCCAGGCCAAACAGGAGCTGGAGGTGTTCACGCAGGTCACGCAGGCTCGCTCGGGGCTTAACAACGCCATCCAGTCCAAGGATCCGCAGCAGATGGCGAACGCGAATGAACAACTGACTGGGGCGGTGCGCGGGCTCATGATTGCCGTCGAGGCGTATCCTGAACTCAAGTCCGACCAGGCATTTCTGCGATTGCAGGACGAACTGGCGGGCACGGAAAATCGCGTCGCCGTTTCCCGGACAGACTATAATAATGCAGTCGAGGTGTATAATTCCTACATTCGCCGCTTTCCGCAAACGCTTACGGCGAAGGTGATCGGCTCGAAGCCAAGGGAGTATTTCGAAGTGACTAACGCCGAGGCCCGAGAAGTCCCGAAGGTGGACTTTTCCAAGTAAGCATCGCCCCGAGGGACGTTAGGCGAACCAGGAAAAGTCATCAGAACGTGCGCAGGGGGCGGGCTCTCAGGAGTCCCGCCCTCTTGCCGTTGGGACCGCTGGTCCGCTCCAGGCGACGGCGGCCTCTACAGAGCGGGTGAATAAAGATGAGGGCCGAGCCGCCTGTAACGGTGACCGACCGCTGCCACGCAGTGGCCAGTCCATCACAAACTGGTTGACACCTGCTCGGGACAGCCGTAGTCTTTGCCCGCTTCACTTTGTCCGACGGCTGACGGAAGCAGCACGCTTGCCGGTGGGTGTCCCGGAAGTGGTACTGCGTGAACAGATGCGGCGGAACGAGGGAAGCAGGCGCCACGCGTGGCGCTTCCTTTTTTTCATTTTGCAGCACGTTCCCCTGGAGGCCACTCGGTATGAAGCGATTGTCTCGTCTGGTTGGAGCCGTGCTCACGCTCATGGTACCTCTGGTGATTCAGGCGCAGGAAGGCGCCACAATCACTGGTACGGTGACCAGAGAAGCGGGAGCACCGGTGGAGTATGCGACGGTTTTCCTTGAAGGCATGGGAATCGGGACGCAGACCCGTAACGATGGTACGTACACGCTGGCGGTCCCCGCTGCGCGCGGGACCGGCCAAAGTGCACGGCTTAGCGTTCGTGCGATCGGTCTCAAGAGTGAGACCGTCACCATTACGCTGAGCGGCAACATTACGCAGAATTTCGCTCTCGACGCCAATCCCCTCCGACTCGGTGAAGTGGTCGTGACCGGTGCGGGTACACAGAGCAACACCGAACGAATCGGCGCGACCATTTCGTCGGTGAAGTCCACGGAGATTCTCAAGTCCAACGAAGTCAACGTCGTGCAGGCGCTGGCCGCAAAGGCCCCCGGCGTCATCGTGTCGTCGTCGTCAGGAGAACCCGGCGCGTCCAGCTTCATCCAGATTCGTGGACAAAAGTCGATCTCCGGCACCTCGCAGCCGCTGTTTGTTGTTGACGGCATCCCGGTCGATAACTCGACGACTGTGACAACGTTCAGTACAGCTGGCACCACGGCGCCAAACCGCATGATGGATTTGAATCCGGCAGACGTGGAGTCTGTTGAAATTCTCAAGGGTGCCGCGGCCGCCGCGATCTACGGTGCGCGTGCCGGCTCCGGCGTAATCCTTATCACGACGAAGCGTGGTTCCGCGAACAGCGTGCGCTGGAACCTCCGGTCCACGTATTCGAGCGACGAGGTCAACCGCGACTATCCCCTGCAAACCATGTTTGGTCAGGGGTCTGGCGGTAACGCCGCCGTCTGTTCGGCGGAGAATTGCCGTTTGACGGGCGCGTCGTTTGGCCCGAAGCTCGCAGCCGGAACGCCGACGTACAATCACTTCATGGAACTGTTCGAGCGTGGTCAGATCTCTGACAACTCGATCTCCGTGTCCGGCGGCACCGAGCGTTCGACGTTCTACGTGTCTGGCGGATTCATGGAAAACTCCGGCTTTATTGTCGGAGATAACGACCGCTATCGCCGTGTAACATCCTTGTTGAAAGGCACCATCGAGATGAACTCCAAGTTCCGCGTCGGTGCGTCGATCAACTACGCCGATTCGCGCGGTTCATTCATTCAGAAGGGGTCCAACCTCTCCGGTCTGCTGCTCGCCGGATTGCGTACGTCTCCCGAGTTCAACAACCTGCCCTACATCGACCCCGTGACAGGTACGCACCGGGCCTATCGCTTCCCGCGCCCAAGCGCGACGTCGGGCTCGATCTCGCGCACGTATGACAATCCGTTCTTCGTCATTGGCGCGGTGGAGAATCTCAGCGAGGCGGCGCGCACGTTCGGCAATATCAACATGGATTACACGCCCTTCCCGTGGTTGAGCGTCAAGTACACGTTGGGAACCGACTACAGTTCGGACGCCCGCATCGAGGGATTCCCGCCGTCGAACTCGTCGCAACCAATCGGACAGATCGACCGGGCAAACTACACCATTATGCAGTTTGACCACAATCTGATCGCGACTGCAGATAAGCAGGTGCGCCCCTGGGCCCGCACATCGCTCACGGTTGGGCAGAATCTCAACAGCCGCAACTACAAGCAGCTCCAGGTTCGCGGTACAGGCTTCATCGCACCAAACCTGTTCCAGCTCTCCAACACCATTTCGTCGAACCTTCTGCCGCTCGATTTCGAAACGCTCGTCCGACTGCGCTCATACTTTGGCGAAGCCAAGCTCGACTTGTGGGAGCAGCTCTTCCTGACGGGTGGTGTGCGTGCAGATGAATCGTCGACGTTCGGCGCCAGCGTCCGCCGCAATTATTTCCCCAAAGGTCAGGTCGCGTGGGAGTTCACACGCCCCATGGGCCGCACGTCGGGCCAGGGATTGCTCAGCTATGGTAAGGCGCGCGTCGCCTACGGCCAGGTGGGTCGTGAGCCCACCCCATATCAGGTCTTCTCGGGCTACACCGCCAACGGCTTCGGAGACGGCTGGACGAACGGCCTGAACTCAAACCAGTCCGGCAATGCCGCACTTTCTCTGTCGACCGTGAAGGGCCAGACGGCACTCAAGCCCGAGCGCAACACGGAAATCGAATACGGCCTCGATCTGGCTTTCTTCGACTCCAAGGTCGATCTCTCGGCGACCGTGTACAACGGCAAGTCCACGGATGCCATTCTCGGTCTGCCCCTTCCGCCGTCAACCGGCTTTACCAATCAGGTGCAGAACGCCGCCGAGTTGACGAACAAGGGTGTGGAATTGGCGCTGAATATCCGTCCGATCAGCCGCCCCAATATCGATTGGTCGGTTGGTGTGCAGTGGGCGCGCAACCGTAATCTGGTTACGCAGCTGAACGGTGCCGATCAGTTCTTCATCGGCGGCGGCTTCGTGAGCGGCATTGCCCTTGGCTACTCGCATGGGATCATCCTCGACTGGGACTTCGCTCGCTGTCACTACAAGGAGCCGAACAACATCGTCGGCGGTATCGACATCAATGCGGCCTGCACGGCAGCAAAAGCTCCTGAAGGAGCGCTGTATGTGGATACCGATGGGTTCCCACTCTTCGACGAACAGCAGCGCGTTGTCGGTAACCCCCAGGCGAACTGGACCGCCGGCCTCAGCAACAGTGTGACATTGTTCAAAAAGCTGCAACTTTCGGCTCTGGTCGACTTCCGCAATGGCGGCGAAATGTGGAACGGAACCAAGGGTGCGCTGTTTAACTTCGGCGCGCACAAGGACACCGAGGTCCGCGGTCAGTCGTTCACCTTCGGTGAAAACTGGCTCCCCGGTCCCGCAGTCGGTCCCGGAAAGGGCAAGTCCGTTGTGCTGGATCAGGCATCATGGTTTACGAACCTTGGCTCCGGCTTCGTCGGACCTGCATCGCAGTTCGTGGAGAACTCCGGTTTTGTGCGCCTCCGCGAAGTGTCGGCGTCCTATACAATTGACTCTGACATCATCAAACGATCCGGCTTCTCGTCACTCGACCTGCGCCTCTCGGGACGCAATCTGTGGCTGAATACCGACTACACCGGCATCGATCCGGAAACGAACCTCGGCGGTGCTTCGGCAGCCCGGGGTAACGAGTACTTCAATAATCCGCAGGCGCGTTCGGTGGTCATCACCGTCGGCCTCAACCGCTAAATGCCTACGGAGAACTCAATACACATGACACGATCATTCAGAGCCGTCGCTGCGCTCGGAGCACTTCTGGCGGGTACCGCATGCAGCGGTTTCCTCGAAGGTGACCTCCTCGACAGCGATCCCAACCGTCCTACCTCGGCCACGTCGGCACAGCTGATCGTTGCCGCGCAGGTGAACAATTACTACATCCAGTCCGGTCACGCGGCACGCGTGCTCGCGATGTGGACCCAGCAAATGGCCGGAACTGATCGCCAGTACATTGGATACGATCAGTACTCGGTTACCGAAGGGCTCTTCGGTGAGTTCACCGCCGGCTACACCGGCGGAGGCCTAGTCGATCTGCGTTTTATTCAGGAAGAGGCCAAGGCGTCGGGCAATAAAACGCTCGGAGGTATTGCCAAGGTCCTCGAAGCCATGATGGTTGGTTTCCTGGCCGACAACTACGGCGCTATTCCATATAGCCAGGCCGTAGATCCTGATAAGAATCCTACACCCTCGTTGGATACGCAGGCGTCGGTCTACGCAGCGCTGCAGACTGTCCTCGACGGAGCCATCGCCGATCTCAGCGCCAACACGGGTTCGGTCGGTGGTCTCGACCTCTCGTTCGGCGGCGATGCGGCGAAATGGGCAAGTGTCGCCCGTACGTTGAAGGCGAGGTACTACATGCACACCGCCGAAACCAACAGCGGGGCATATGCGCTTGCCCTCGCTCAGGCTCAACAGGGAATCTCCAGCAAGGCGAATGACCTCACGTCCTACCACAGTACCGCCACTGGCGAGGAAAACATCTGGTGGCAGTTCATCACCCGGGATCGCGACAGTTATACTCGCCCTGGCAAGTACCTCGTGGATCTGATGAAAACGCGGAACGATCCACGCCTCGGGATCTACTTCTCGCGCAATGATGGCGGCACGTACGGAGGTGCGGCTCCCGGAGAAGGACTTGATCCGATCAAGCACTCCAACATCAACACAAACACTCGGCTGAAGGCGGATTACCGGCAGCCGCTCGTAACCTGGGCAGAAACTCAGGGCATCATTGCCGAGGCCGCTTATCGTGGCAGTAACCTCACACTGGCGCGATCGGCCATGGATGCCATTCGTGCGGACGCAGGTATGTCCGCCATCGGATCCACGTTGTCGGGCAGTGCTCTGCTGACTCAGATCATGGAAGAGAAGTACATCGCCCTCTTCCAGAGCCCGGAAGCCATGAACGACTACAAGCGCACCTGCTACCCGAACGTGACGCCGGCAGTTGCAACTGCAGCCGCTGGTATCCCGGCACGTTTTACGTATCCGGTGGCGGAGCGTACGGCGAACCCCAACATCCCCGATGTTGGTGCGCAGCCACGCCGCAACACCAATGACCCCGTCACAGCAACGTCAACGGATGGCAGTGCCTGTAAGGGTCAGAAGTAATCGTTCTCCGGTTGTGTAGTTCAATGCAAGCGCCCGGCCGACTCACGTTGGCCGGGCGCTCGCACTCTCCGTCTACTATGTTGCAACCATGATCCTTTCTCGTTTGCGAACGTGGCGCAGCCTGCATGGTGCGGTCGCCCTCCTGCTGCTGAACGCCTGCTTTCAGTCGGTGCCGGTGTCCACGGGCTCGCCGAGCGTCAATCGCGAGGTGGTGGTTGAGCTGAACGATCGAGGTTCGCTCGAGCTCGCCCCGATGCTGGGTGCGCAACTGAAAGAGGTTCAGGGTCGTGTGGTGAGTTTTGAGAATGGCGTGTACCAGGTGTCAGTCACCCAGACGGTGAGTCGCGGCGGCATCGAAACACTCTGGCGTGGCGAAAACGCTGCGATCAAGAGCGACTACGTACGGCAGCTGCAACAGCGCACGTTGGACAAAAAGCGAACGACAATACTGACGGTGATCATCGTCGCTGGCGCGTTCCTTCTTGCCACTGCGTTTGGATTCACTCCGGGCGTGGATGGCCTTATCGGCGGCGGCGGGGGCGGCACTCGACAATAAGGCATACCACTCCTGCGTGGATTGTCACGAGCGATGGTGGACTCCTGCTGACTCTGTCGCCGTCGCCGGGATCGCTCAGCTCATTATGATCTCGGGTTCGTGGGTCGTCGCGGTGTCGGCGCGCGGCCGTCACCTGCCTAACGATGGACCGTGATCATTGAACGGCGCAGGTCGCTCTCCAGGACCCACTTTGCTGTGTCGCCCGGCACGAGCCGCAGTCGATCGCTGTAGATGCCGGACGTAAATCCGGCACGGGTTCCGACGGGTTCAACCCAGAAGCGCAGCCCGCCGGCGGCCGCCATCCGCGCAAATTCCTTTACCTGCCAACGTGTTGTCGATCCGGGACCAACGCGGCCCATACGCTGATGCCGCCGATCAGGCAGCTCCACAAAAAGGGTCAGATCAAGCAGGTTACGACTGTCGATCAACAAGGTGATGGGCAGTGCAATATCGAAGACCGACATGCTCGAGTCCGTCGCCACCGCACCATCAGCTGGCGCACGTGCCGATGAACACCCGCTCGACGCGATCGCGGTACTCGCCATAACAGCAAGGGCGAGGGCAAAGCGTGCGAGTGCGGGATGGAGTTTGAACGTGAAGGGCAGCATCAAGGGATGGTAGAAGGCCCTGATAACCAGTCGATGCGCAAACGATCGCTTTCGCCCAATGAATCTACTACGAATACCGGTTGCTCGCGAATCACCCGTTCGCCGACGTCGACAAGGGGACGACCGCGCGACCGAATGCGAACGATCGCTCCCTCGAGGTCGACGAGTTCAACCTCCCACAATTCACCAGCCGTTTCGGCGACCCGCCGTGCCTCGCCGCTGCGCGACGCGAGCAACCGAGTCTCGCGAAGGACGCGCCATTCAATGCCGGTGGCCGTGCGCAATTCAACAGGGGTCGTTTCCCATGCGGCTCGTTCAAGCAGCACCGACTGCGCAGGCCGTGCACTCCGCGACCGATCCACATCGGACGTGAGGGTGCGAAATCCCTTCGCGATGTCTCCGGCAAAGCCTGTCAGCGAGTCAGCCGACGACGTTGCCCGCTGCGCGAACGCCCTGAGCGAAAGTGAGTCACCCGGCGCCAGTGAATCCCGCAGAAAATCGGTGTCCGTTCCTCCAATCCTTGGCTTGGTGCGAAGGAAAGCGGGCAGACGCGAGAGGAACCGACGAACGAGTGTGGACGAGTCCGTCGCTGAGATTCCGGCGGTGGCGCGGAGTCGTGCGTCCTCCAGCTGAATCGTGTCCAGTGCGCCCCGCAAAGCACTCACCTGATTACGAAGCCTGACCACCTCGGGCGATGAACGCCTCGTGGACCCGCGCATTGCGCGCGCCGTCGCTGGGGTGCCGGCACTGTCGACCGCTGCAGACCACGGCCTCGACGGCAAGTTGCCGAGTTGCGCTACCAGCGCGCCGATACCGATAAGCGCGATCAGTACAACAAAGGTCGCGATCGATGCGGCGACACGGACGACGCGTTCCGAGACGCTGATGGTCCGCGGAGCGTCGCTGTCGTGCGAGACAACGAGCTCCGTCCAGCGTTTATCTGGCACGGGTGCCCGCCGCCATAAGGCGATTGCAGACCGATGCACCGTTCATGCAGCACATGCGGCGCGGAGGGGTACCGTCGATCATTCGCGAGAATGGCGAAGAGCGGAGGGGAGTGACAGATCAAACGGGACAGAACCATATGTAAGACACCCCGGCGGCGCCATGGTGTCACGGTGCCACGATCGACTGACGACCTCAAGCGCCGATCTGCAGAAGGTGCGCGCCGTGTGTGATGCAGGTCGCTAATCTTCCGGCAATACCGCCGTTGCTTAGCAGAGCGCTACGAGCCTGATACCGCCGGTGTATCCTTGGGGAACATCGCCGCTCCCTTCGTCACCTTCCATCCGCCGGCAGAAAGTGACGCGAGTTCAGCGAAGCGCTGCTCATCGACGGTGCCCGGAGCACCGAGGGCCGACCAGAGTTCCGCAGCCTTGGTTGGCATAAACGGAAAGAGCACCACACAATGCCTGGCGAGATGTCGGCTGAGCGCAGCCAACGCGGCGTCCAGCTGGCCCGACAGTGCGGGATCCTTTGCCAGCTTCCAGGGAGCGACACGATCGACGAATTCGTTGCCATGCGCGATGCTCTGCCACACCGCGCGAAGTCCGTCGTGGAGCAGATAACCTCTGGAGCCGTCCATGGCGGCATGGTACTCGGCGAGATTCTCCGCGTCGCTCACGTCGAGCGGAGTTGCTTCCGACTCGCCGTCGGGCACAACGCCGCCGCGGTACTTCTCGATCATCGCGATCGTGCGACTCGCCAGGTTGCCCCACGCGTTTGCCAGATCCGCATTGTATCGCTCTTCGAATCGCTCCCAGGAGAAATTCCCGTCGGCATGAAACGGTACCTCGCGCATCAGGAAATATCTGAACGCATCGGTGCCGAATCGGTCGATGGCCTCGGACAGTTCGAGTCGCACGCCGGCGGATTTGCTGAAACGCTCGCCACCCAGATTAACAAAACCGTGCACCCACACTGCTTCCGGCAAAGGAAGCTCCGCCGATCGCAGCATGGCGGGCCAGATGAGCGAATGCAGTTTATTGATATCCTTTCCGACGATGTGCAGCTGCGCCGGCCAGGTGCTTTCGTAACCGTCACGCGGGTAACCCGTTGCCGTCAGATAGTTCGGAAGAGCATCAAACCACACCCACGTCCCCTGCGTTTCCCCATCGCTGCTGGGCAACGGAAAGGGGATCGCCCACGACAGGCGCGATCGCGTGATGGAAATGTCCTCAAGACCCGCATCAAGAAACGCGAGCATCTCATTGCGTCGGCTGTCCGGTCGCAGAAAGGTGTTGCTGTTTGTGATCAATTCATGCAGAAAGTCCGCATGGCGACTCAGCCGAAAGAACCAGTTGCGTTCCACGGTCCAGGACAGGTCGCGCGTCGGGTGCAACGTGCACTTTCCGTCCGCGATCTCGTTGTCCTTCTTGAAAAGCTCACACCCGACGCAATACCAGCCTTCGTACGAGTGTTCGTAAAAATCGTCCGGAGATCGCTCCTGAATTCTGCGGATTAATGCTGTCACTCCCGCTTTGTGCGCCGGATCGGTGGTCCGTATGAATTGGTCATTCGAAATGGACAGCCGCTTCCACATCGCGATGAACGCCGCGGTGATCTCGTCAACAAAGGCCTGCGGAGACGTTCCACGTTCTGCAGCCGTCTGAGCTACCTTCTGTCCGTGTTCGTCGGTGCCGGTGAGAAACAGAACATCGTCGCCAGCCAATCGGCGATACCGCGCGATGACGTCGGCGCCAATTTTTTCAAACGCATGTCCCAGATGAGGAGCACCATTCGCGTAATCAATAGCGGTCGTTACAAAAAATTTCCCCATTGCTCAGCTGTCTCCTGAAGGACCGTCCGGCCCACGAGGGGGGGGGGAGGGGGGCGTGTTCCTCTCGTTCCCGTCGTTCGCGTCAGGTGCCTGATCGTCGCGGTTTCCTCCTGCTCCTCCGCTGCCACCTCGATTGCGTCGACCTCCCCGCCGGCCACGACGTCGCCGACCAGCGACCTCGCCTTTCGCATCATCGCGATTCGTGCCAGCAGGTCCGTCAGACGTCTTTTCTCTCTGCGGTCCCGAATCCGGAGCGCGTGGAGCGCTCACGTTAGCGTGGCCAGACAAAGCAGATCGGTCAGTCGTCGGTTTAACCGGCGCAGATGAATGCTCCGGTGGTGCGGTCGGTGCGTCCGGTGGATCGGCAACTACCGGCAAACGACGCCGATCGGCGCGACGCTCACCTGGACCCATGTACGCAGGCATCTCTGCCGTGTCCTGCAGCCGCAGGAGTTCGTCGCTCAGTCCCTCAATCGGGAGCGTCGCCGTCTCTTCATCAAGCTGGGGGTTGGCGGCCGGCGCGTGTTTCCACTCCTTGCGAAGATCCACCAGTGGTACGATTCGCGTGTCACCCTCGACATTTCGAAGCGTAACCCGTTCCCGGAAAATGTCGCACGACATCACCTTTTCCTCGCCGAGCGACGTTTCGATGATGCGTCCCTCTTTGGGGAAACGCCGGCGCTGTTCAATATAGAAATCGTGCTCAAAGCGCAGGCAGCACATCAGACGGCCGCAGGCGCCGGAGATCTGCGTGGGATTCAGTGACAGACGCTGATCGCGCGCTACGCCGAGATTCACCGGGCGAAGGTCCGGCAGCCAGGCAGCGGAGCAGTACTCCCTGCCGCAGCGCCCGATTCCACCGAGCCGGCGGGCTTCATCGCGGACGCCGATCTGCTTCAGTTCAATGCGCGTCTTGAAGAGTGTCGCAAGCTCGCGCACGAGATTTCGGAAATCGACGCGCTTTTCTGACGTGAAGTACAGCGTGAGTTTGCGGCGATCCCACCGCCACTCCGCATCGGTCACCTTCATCGCAAGTTTATGCGTGCGCACCCGCTCGATGGACTGCTTGCGCGCCGATTCGTCCTGCGCACGAATCTCGTCCAGTTTTCGTAAGTCCGACGCAGAGGCGGCGCGACGCACGGTCTGTGTGACTCCTCCTTCATCCGGACGATGCGGCACACCGGTGGCACGATGTTCCGCTGCGTCGCCGAGCGAGAGCACGTAACCCACGTCTTCGCCCCGATCCGCCTCGACAACCACCGGACTGCGCACAACAAACGCGTCGGGATCACCGGCCCACGTGAAGAACTCTTTGCGGTTGCCCTTGAATGCGACCTCGATGAGCACTACTCAGCCACCTTCCCCATCTTCAGAAACTTCTCCCGTCGTCGTCTGATCAACTTTTCCGGTTTCAGTTTTCGGAGCTCTTCGTAGTGTTTGGTCAGGGCAGCCTGCAGAAAGTTTGCAGCTTCCTGATGATCGTTGTGCGCACCACCCATGGGTTCCGGAACAATCTCGTCAATCACTCCCAGATCGAGGAGGTCGGGGGCGGTGATTTTCAGAGCCGTCGCGGCCCGCTCTCTCATTTCAGGGCTCTTGCCGTCCTTCCACAGAATCGCGGCGCACCCTTCCACCGTGATCACCGAGTACACGGAGTTTTCGAGCATTAAAACACGGTCAGCAATGCCCAACGCGAGTGCGCCACCGGATCCGCCTTCACCGATCACCGTCGCGATAACCGGGACAGACAGGCGACTCATTTCGTACAGGTTGCGTGCGATGGCTTCGGCTTGCCCGCGTTCTTCGGCACCCAGACCTGCCCAGGCCCCTGGTGTGTCGATGAACGTGAAGACCGGCGCATGGAATTTCTCCGCCAGTTTCATTAATCGGAGCGCTTTGCGGTACCCCTCGGGATGCGGCATGCCGAAGTTGCGATGCAGATTTTCCTTGGTGTCGCGGCCGCGCTGATGGCCGATCACCATGACCGTCTCACCGTCGAGACGCGCCCACCCGCCAACGATCGCCGCATCGTCGCGGAACGCCCTGTCGCCATGCAGTTCAATAAAATCAGTGAATGCGAGCGCGAGGTAGTCCAGCGTAAAGGGCCTGCGGGCACTGCGGGCCAGCTGCAGGCGTTGCAATGGCGTCAGATTGCGATACACAGACAATCGCAGATCTGCCAATTTACGTTCGAGTGGCGCGATCTCGGTGTCCACACTCATGTGCTGCTCACCTGCCGCACGACGAAGATCGTCGATCTGCTTCTCGAGCTCGACGATCGGATTTTCGAATTCCAGTGTCGGAGTATTTGCCATAGTTGGGTTCAGCTTACGCCGCGAATGAGTCGCACACGGTCGTGTCCAAGCAGTGCCCTGAGCTCGCCTAACGCTACTCCATTTGCTGCCACTTTGAGGGAGCGCGAACGCAATCGCGTGCTCCGACCGTTCGCGTCTGCCCACGTGACATCGACAAGCGCTGATCCCGGATGTGATTCCAGAACCTGCCTCACGTCGGCCATGACGTCGACCGCCACAGCGTTCGCTCCCGATCCCAACCCCGAATCCCCGCCAGTCACATCGCCCTCCCCGCCGTTTCGCGCCGGGTCCCAAAGTTGGAGCTCCACCGCGACGTGGCCCGCAAGTCGAAGCTCCTCAAACCGCTGCACAGACTCAACAATATACGTAGGAGCCTCCGCCGTAAGATCTCGCCGGGAATACCCCCCCCTTATTAGAACGGGCACATCTTGCTGGATGCGTGGGGCGAGGGCGGTCCAGGCCTCAGGAAAAATCAACACCTCCGCCGAGCCCGAGAAATCTTCGACCGTGAGGCGCGCAAACTCGTTCCCGCTGCGCTTCGAGATCTGCCGCTTGATTGCCGTGACCACCGCGCCAAGGGTTATCGGACTTTCCTGCCACGTCCCAAGCTGCGATACGGTGTGCGACGCGAAAATTTCACACTCCGCCCGGTACGGTTCGAGCGGGTGTCCCGAGATGTAGAAGCCCAGCGTTTCCTTCTCTTTTGTGAGCCGTTCACTGTCCCGGAGCGGCGCAATGTTGGGCAGGGTGCTGTCGGAACCATCGGGTTGTGCTTCTGCGACGGGTGCCAGTTCACCGAACAGCGACGTTTGCCCGGACTCACGTTCGGTCTGCTTGAGCGACGCTTCCTGAATCGCGCGGTCCGACATAGCAATAAACTGCGCGCGATGACCTCCGAGAAGATCAAGCGCGCCGGAATGGATCAGCGCTTCGATGACACGTTTGTTGCACAGTCTGAGGTCGAGCCGTTCAACGAAGTCGAAGAACGTGATGTACGGCTCGTTCGCGCGACCATTCAGTATGGAATCGATCGCGCCACGCCCCACGTTGCGAATGGCGCCCAGCCCGAATCGAATTCTCTTTTCTCCGACCACGGTGAACTTGTATCCCGATTCGTTCACGTCCGGTGGCAGCACCTCAATACCAAGTTCGCGCGCCTCGTTGATGAACTTGACCACGCTGTCGGTGTCGCCAATCGCGGACGACAGCGTCGCCGCCATGAACTCGGCGGGATGGTGCGCCTTGAGCCACGCCGTCTGCAGCGAAAGCACAGAGTACGCGACGGAGTGCGACTTGTTGAAACCGTAGCGGCCGAACGTTTCAATCTGCCCGGAGAGTTCTGCAATAATTTGTGGATCAAAGCCACGCGCCACTGCCTTCGTTGAAAACTTCTCCAGTTCCGCCTTGATGAGTTCGGCGTCCTTCTTTCCCACTGCTTTACGCAATACGTCTGCTTCGGCCAGTGAGATGCCGGCCAGCACCTGCGCAATCCGCATCACCTGTTCCTGATAGGTGATCACGCCATACGTGGGGCGGAGAATTGCTTCCAGCTCCGGCAGTGCATACGCGACCGGCTCTTCACCGCGCTTACGGCGCTGATACACTTTGTGCATCCCCGCATCGAGCGGCCCCGGCCGCATCAGCGCGTTGGACGCGACAAGGTCGTCGAACCGGTCGCAGCGCATCGATCGCAACATGTCGGTCGCAAGCGCGGATTCAAACTGGAACACGCCCACCGTGCGACCGGTGCGAAGCATCCGATACGTCGTGGGATCGTCCAGGTCGATCGTCGAGAGATCCACCTCGACGCCGGTGCGCGCCTTGATCGCCACGAGTGTGTCGTGGATGATCGTCAGCGTGGTCAGACCCAAAAAGTCCATCTTCAACATGCCCGCTTTTTCCAGCGCGTTCATGTCGTACTGGGTCACGACGACCCGCTCATCACCCCCATTCTCGCGTGAACTGCCGCTGCTGCCCCCCGATCCTTTGCTTTCCTGTGTGCAGATCGGGACGTATTCATCAAGCGGTCCCGGGGCAATCACAACTCCGGCTGCATGTACACCGGTATGCCGCGACATGCCTTCGAGCGCCATGGCATAGTCCAGCAGCTGCCGATAGCGCTCCTCCGTGTTATAAAGCTTTCGAACCTCCGCAATCTTTTCAATCGCTTCGCTCACCGTGAGCGAGATGTTTGGCTGGTTGGGAACCAGCTTAGCTAACGCGTCCGTTTCCGCCGGAGTAAAGCCGAGCACGCGACCCACGTCCTTGATGGCGGCGCGGGATTTCATTGTACCGAAGGTCACGATCTGTCCCACGGCGTCCCGCCCGTACTTGTCGCGTACGTACTCGATCACTTCGCCGCGGCGCTCAAAGCAGAAGTCCACGTCGATGTCGGGCATCGACACACGCTCCGGATTCAGGAAGCGTTCAAACAGCAGGTCAAACCTGAGCGGGCAGACATCGGTAATCCACAGTGCATACGCCACCAGCGAGCCCGCTGCTGATCCACGCCCCGGACCTACCGGGATCCCCCGATCACGCGCGGCCCGAATAAAGTCGGCGACAATCAGGAAGTATCCCGCGTACCCCGTGCTCGTGATCACATCAAGTTCGTACGTCAGCCGCTCTTCGACCTCCGTAGACAGCGGCACTCCGTAGCGTTTTACTGCACCTTCGCGCGCCAGCTGAACCAGCAGGTCATTCTCGCTCGCCGCTCCCGAACCTTCGGGAAGGGGGAACGCCGGCACGTGGTAGGTCTTCTGGAACGCGACGTCAACCGAATCGGCGATCGCCAGCGTGTTGCTGAGCACTTCGGGGTTGTTCGGGAAGTACTCAGCAATCTCCGGGGCACTCTTGAAGTAGAGTCCCTCATCGTACTTCATCCGATCGCCGTCATTCCTGTCTTTGCCCAGTCCGATGCACAGCAGCACGTCATGCGCGTCATGGTCCGATGCTCGCGTAAAGTGCGCATCGTTTGTAGCGATCATCGGAAGCCCGGTGCGCTTCGCCAGCTCGAAGATCTGAGCATTCAGCTGGCGTTGTCCTTCGGAGTCGTGCGCCTGAACTTCGAGATAGTACCGATCCCGGAATGTCTCCGAGTACCAGGCGGCCACACGCTCGGCGCCGTCCATGTCGTGGAGCTGCAGGTGCATCGCGATCTCACCGGCCAGACAGGCCGATGAAACGATCAACCCTTCGCTGTAGCGCGCCAAAAGTTCGCGATCAACGCGGGGGCGGGAATAGAATCCCTCCGTATACGCCAGCGAGGAGAGCTTCACCAGATTGCGATAACCCACCATGTCGCGAGCCAGCAGCACCAGATGGTAATACGGCTTGTTCGCCGGTCCCATCTTGGAGCGGATCGACCGGTCACCCGGGGCCACATAGGCCTCCATGCCAATGATCGGTTTGATGCCTTTCTTGCGCGCCTTCTCCTGAAAATCCCACGCCGCGTGCAGATTGCCATGGTCGGTGATTGCGACCGCCGGCTGCTCCAGTTCGAGCGCGCGGTTTATCAGTCCGTCAATGCGGTTGGCACCGTCGAGGAGTGAATATTCAGAATGGCAGTGGAGATGAACAAAAGACACAGCAGCGGGACGTCGGCAGAGGGAGGATTACCCCTTTGAAAAAGCGCCAAACTGCCCCCAGCCGCAAGATCTTGCGCTGGCGCCCCTGCGGACATAGCCGCGCATGAGGTCTCCGTGGTTCCGCAGGTTCGGCCGCCTCGCGCTCGCTCTGGTTGGCGCGGTTGCACTGCTCGCTGCTGCCACGGAGATGGGGAGGTATATCACCCGTGCTGCGTGGGAAGAGGCTCGTATTCTGCTTCGCCGCCGGCCGATCAGTGAGGTGATTGGCGACTCCACCACATCCGTCGCAGTCCGTCAACGCCTCCAGCTGGTCCAGGAGGCGCGCCAGTTCGCCGTGACGGAGCTTGGATTAAAAGCCGGCGAATCCTTCACCGCGTATTCGCACCTCGATCGTGATACGCTCGTGCTGGTGCTCAGCGCCGCGCGTCGCGACACGCTGGCAGCCAAATCATGGTGGTTTCCCATCGTCGGACGCTTTCCATATAAGGGGTTCTTTTCGCTCGGCCGTGCATTGAAGGAGGCGTCGGACCTGCAGTCGCAGGGATACGACACGGAACTGCGTACCGCATCCGCGTTCTCGACGCTCGGCTGGTTTAATGATCCGCTGCTTTCCACCACGCTGCGTGCCGACAGCGTGTCACTGGTGAATACAGTGATCCATGAAACGGTGCACAATACCGTGTTCATTCGCAATCACGTCGAATTCAACGAGAGCCTGGCTTCATTCATTGGTGCTCGGGGCGCAGAGTTGTTCTTCAGCGAACGTGCCGACAGCAGCCTGGCACGGGCCGCCGCGGGCGCGTGGCACGACACCAAGCGACTGGGAGAATTCTGGGCGTCAGCGGTACGCGCCATTGAGACCGCCTACGCCGCCGGAGGCGATTCGCTGACCCGCATTGCAAGGCGCGACACGGTGTACCGGAATCTGCGCGCTGTGCTGCTCGATACTGTGGGTCCGCAGCTTCGGACTTATCCCCGCCGCGCACTCGAGCGCGTCGAATTAAATAATGCCACGCTGCTGGCTCGACGGGTGTATGGTCGCGATCTTGAGGTCTTCGACGACCTTGCCACCTCGCGAGCACTGTCGCTGCGCGAGACGATGCAGCTTATCGCAGACAGCACCCGATCGGCGTCAGATCCCTACGCCGTCCTGCGTCGTCTGTCACTCACCGGGCTCCGCCTTCCGGCCGAACCGTCCACGCATTAAGGCGCGCAGATCAACGCCTGCGGTTGGCACTTCCGGTTCGGGCGACGGACTGTCATCGAAGCGTGGAACCACCGGCTGCATCAACTCCCGCACCCCACGATCAATAAAACGGCTCAGCTGATCGATGGAATAGTCGGCGCTACGCCGCGACGAATACGAATTCAGTGGATACGTCGCGGCGAGGTGGCGTTTGGCGCGTGTCATCGCGACATACATCAAACGGCGCTCTTCCTCCACCTCGTCCTCGGAACCGAGTGAGCGGGACATCGGGAACCAGCCGTCCACCGCCCAGATGAGAAAAACGGCTTCCCATTCCTTGCCCTTCGCCGAGTGCGCCGTACTGATCACGAGCGCGTCATCCTCTTCCTCGCTGCCGGTCCCGAGGTCCTGCGTGGCCTGAGGCGGCTCAAGCGCCAAAGCCGACAGAAAGGCCCCGCGCGTCGGGTATCCCGCGGCGATGGTCTGCAGCTGGTCGAGATCGGAGAGTCGCGGTTCCGCGCGATCGTACTTGTCGCGGAGGATGTCATCGTAGATCTGCCGAATGCGCGCGATGTCTTCGCCAACCCGTTGTTGAGCCCCCGCCTCTCCGCTCCCCGACGTGGCGAGGCGGTGCAGCAGCGAGCCGAGTGACTCGTGCGCGTTTCGCGCCCTGGACGGAACCTCGACATGCGCAAACGCCGAGGGTTCCCACGACTGCGCGGCCATGGCTGCGAGGATGGCACGGGCGGTGGTATCGCCGATGCCGGGGAGCAGCATCAGGATCCGGTACCAGCTGACCTCGTCCCGCGGATTTTCGACGACGCGCAGAAAGCCGAGTACGTCTTTCACGTGTGCGGCCTCGAGGAACTTGATCCCTCCCCATTTCTCAAAGGGAATTTTGCGGTTGGTCAGTTCAATCTCGAGGTCGGCAGACATGTAACCTGCGCGCACGAGTACGGCCATTTCGTGCAGCGGCAGTCCTTCTTCGTGCAGCTCGAGAACTCGCTCAACCACAAAACGCGTTTGCTGTTGTTCGTCGGCGACGCTCACCAGCCACGGGCGCTCTCCCCCTTCAACCGCGGTCCAGAGTGTTTTACTGAAGCGTTCAGTGGCCCGACTGATGAGTTCGTTCGTTACGTCAAGGATTGGTTGTGTGCTGCGGTAGTTCTGTTCGAGCGCGACGAGTGTGGTGTTGGGGTAGCTGGCCGGAAAGTCGAGGATGTTGCGAAAGGAGGCGCCGCGGAACGCATAGATGCTTTGTGCATCGTCGCCGACCACGGCGATATTGGAATGCGTCCGGCACATCGCCCGGAGAATGCGCGCCTGCAGCACGTTGGTGTCCTGGTATTCGTCGACGAGGATGTGGTTGTACATGCCGGCGATGCGTTCGCCTAACGACTCCGACGATTCGAGCATTCCGAGCCAGAACAACAGCAGGTCATCGTAATCGACCAGATTGCGTTCAGCTTTGCGTTCGGTATAATCGGCATAAATCGCTTCAATCGAGGGGAGGTAGTCGAGAAACGCGGCGTATTCATCGTTCAGCAGCTCCTCAATGGGCACTTCGGTGTTGATGTGTCGCGAGTAGATGTAATGCAGCGTTTCCTTGCCGGGGAACCGTTTCTTTTTCTTCGCAACAACGCCGAGGGCGGCTCTGGAGAGCTGCATGAGATCCTCCGCGTCGCCCTGATCCATGATGGTGAAATCGGAGGGGACGCCGGCGACATGCCCGAATTTCCGCAGCAGGCGATGTCCGGTCGCGTGAAAGGTCCCGCCGTGGACCTGTCGACTCGTACTGCCCACGAGCCGCTCGGCACGCGCGAGCATTTCCTGCGCGGCTCGTCGCGTGAACGTCAGGAGGAGGATGCGGTCGGGCGGTGTGCCGCGTTCTATGAGATGCGCGAGCCGGTGGATGAGTGTGCGCGTTTTGCCCGTTCCCGCGCCGGCGATGATCAGGAGCGGTCCCTGTCCGAATGTGGCTGCAGCGGCCTGTTCGGGGTTGAGCTCGGTGGTCAGAGCACCCCTGCCGGTTTCAGCGGCGGGCACATCCGGCTTTTCGTAGACGCGCGGGTCCATGCCGAAAGGTGGGAGAGAGGGAGGCGGGGCTCAGGGCGGGGGAGCTGCACCGACTCGCGCGTGGAGCGCGTCCGGGGGTGCATCAATATGTAATGATATGCGGGGGGGCGGTTTGATCGAATTTCGCGTTCTGTGGCCCCAATCGCCCGCTCTGGCGATGCTCGGTCTGCGGCGCGGTGGCGTCCGGGGAGGCTCCGGCCGGTCGTTTCGGTGGCTCACGATGCGCGGCCGGACGCATAACGAGTTTGGGTACGGAGCGAAACGTGACGGCAGCGGGTTTGCCCTCGTCCTTGGTAGGGAAAACCGGTAAAAATGCCCTAGCGCGCGCGATTGTTAGGCGGTAGTTTCGCGCTGCGCTTTCGGCTGAAGTAAAGCAGGAAGCGATCAGCGGTGGTCGACCCGCCCGCTCACCCGGATTTGGGCGTGCGGGGCGTCACCGAAGAAATGTGATGTGGCTGCCAGAAGTGAGGACGATGGGCAGCGAGAGGTCGGAAGTCGAATCAGGACAAGGGGTAAGCGGTTTCGCTTCCTTGACCTGCATTTGGCGTATGGCTATTTTGACCGGCTGTCGTGTGATGTGACTGCGCGTATTTGGGCGGTCCACGACGAAAGTCAAAATCGCAGTGACCGGCGGAAAGCAGGTGGGGTCTCCATCGATGACGGAGGCCGCGCAATGGCTTCCCGTCGGCGCGTGTCCGTCGGGCGGTCATCCGCAAGGCGTATCAGGAAGTACCGTAGCACCAAAGTAGTGGTTCCAGATTTTGCAAAAGCAGGTCAACACGTAGGTCTCAAACTCCTAGAGGGGGAAAAGAATGCTCAAATTGTCTCGGACGTTGGTCGCACTCGGCGGGCTAGTAGCCCTTGCCGCTTGCGGTGACGACGTCACTGTCACGCCACCGCCTGATCCAGTGATCACGGCTGTGACCGTCTCACCCGCGAGCTTGGAAATTCGCGTCGGCGGTACCGCCACGCTTGGCGTGTCGGTGTCGACCACCGGCAATGTTGCCGACAAGTCCGTCACATGGACTTCGTCCAACACCTCGATTGCCACGGTCAGCTCGGCTGGCCTGGTCACCGGTGTTGCAGTTGGTGTTACCACGGTTCGCGCGGCCGCTACGGCCGACGCCTCCAAGGTTGGCGCCGCTGAAATTCGCGTAGTTTCAGGTGTCCAGAGTGTGGTAGTCACGCCGATGGCGGTGACTCTGCAGGTCGGCGGTACTTCCGCAGCGGCCGCAACTGTTACGCGTGATGCCGGCGTCGCTGGCACCGTAACATGGGCCTCGAACGCACCCGCAGTCGCCACGGTAAGCGCCACCGGTGTTATCACCGGCGTTACCGTTGGAACGGCTGTTGTAACGGCGACCTCCACGGTTGACGCCAGCAAGACGGCTTCGATCGCTGTTACGGTCACCGCCGTTGCGAATAACCTCCTGTCACTCGACGTGAACCCGAAAACGGTGAACATCGGCCCAGGCGGAGCCCAGCAGCTGACTTCCACGGTGAACACCGTTGGTAGCCCGACTGTTACCTACACCTACTCGTCCGGCAACACTGCGGTCGCCACGGTGAGCGCCGCTGGTCTCGTGACCGGCGTTGCGAACGGCACCACGGTTGTGACCGTTACTGCCACCACGAACACCAATGCGATCAGCGTCTCGGTCACGGTGAACGTGAGCGCGGCATCGGTCTCGATCGCATCCCTTACTCAGGGCGGCTTGAGCATTCCGGTGAACCTCGCCGGTGTCGCAGGCCAGATCGAAGCCACATTGAACATCACCAGTGGCTCACAGCAGATCGACCGCGTCGAAGTGCTTATCGACAACGTCGTCGCTGCGTCGCAGGTCTTCGGTGTGAACGGCGCGCCTAACGCCCCGGTCACCCTGTCGATCAACACTGCGGTCTTCGACATGACCACGTTCGTTCCGTCGTTCATCAACGGACCGCGCACCCTCAGCGCGAAGATCTATCCGGTCGGTGGCGCTGCCCCGACTGCGTCGAACACGATCCAGTTCACGCTGGCGAACCCGGACGTTGTGTACTTCAATCCCACGCTTGGCACGACCGCAGGCAACCAGGGCTTGAACCACACCGGCACGAGCGCAGCTGGTCCGATTGTCACGGTCGGTACATTCAGTGGCAGCACGTATTGGGCGGGTGGATTCACCTATCGCGCGAACCCGGTCTCGTACTCGGGCCAGATCGCGTCGATCCAGTACACCTCTGACGATTGCGGCGCTGTTGTCGCCATCGCGGCTCCGTGGGCAGCTACCTTTGCTTGCGTAGGCGTTGAAAACAACGCTGGTGTCAGCGGCCTCACGCAGTCGATCCAGAACGCCATCCTGTTGACCTACAACGCTGGTTACACGTTGACGGCTGCACCGGTCGGCTTCATGACCGCTGCCTCGCCTGGCTACGTGCCCGGCAAGCCGGTCTACGCCGCGGTTAACACGCTCGAAGACAACGTTGGTCCGACTTCACCTGCCCCGATTCTCGTTAACATGGGTGCCGCTGGTGGAACTGGTGGTGTGTGGCTCGGTACGCCCGCAGGCTTCTCCTCGGTCGCAACCGACGCCGGTGTTGGCCTGGGCACGCAGCCCGTCGTCAACGGTCACGCCAGCACGCCGACGACCGGTACGGGAGCATATCCTGTGCTGAACACCAACATCACGAACGTCTGCTCGGCCAACGTTTCGTCAAACAGCAACATGCCCGAGACGTTGAATCCGACCTCGTATGTCGCCCAGGCAACTGGCTCGGTTGACGCGCTCGGTAACGCCGGTGGTGCAAGCGCCGTGTCGACGCCGTTCGGTATCGATTGCGTGGTCTCTGACGTGAAGTACATCGGTACCTCCACAGGTGGTGGTGGTCCGTTCCTGAACGCGTTCGTCTCAGCTGACTCGACGGCATTCACGGCTGCTCCGGCTGGTGTGTTCGTTGGTGCCGAGGCGATCGACATCTTCGGCCGCTCCGGTCTGTGGAATGTCAATGCGCCGTTCAACGATGCCCACGGTTCGCTGGCCCAGAAGGTCGTTCGTCTGGCGCCTGCATCTAACAACGTGGCCTGCTATGAAGGTCCGCAGGGTCCGTTCCCGCACGTTGGTGTGTTTGGTTCAACCACGCCGCTTGATTCGCTGTGGGAGAACCTCGGAACTATCCTCGCCAACAACTACGCACAGAGCGATGGTCTGACCAGCATCTTCTGCGCGGGTCTCTCGGGCTACTACACGTGGTCTGGCCGCGTATGGGATCGTGCACTCAACTTCAAGCAGGTGCCGTACAACACCACGTCCAAGACGTCGGTCATCACCGCGCTTGACTTGTTGGCTCCGAGCGTCACCGGCGTTGGCTTTGTGAACCCGCTGTACACTGGCGGACAGTCGGCTCCGTTCTCGATCTCGGCCAACGACGATCTCGAAGTCATCGAAGCTCGCATCGGGCTTGTTTATTCTGATGCCGGTGGCATGACTGTGGCGCTGCGCTATCCGTTCGGCTCAACGGCTCTCTCGTTGAACAACGGGACTGGTACCAACCAGACGTGGGGCATGCGTTGGGACAACGTCATCTCCAGCACGATTAACGCTGGTGAGGCAAGCGTGAACTTCTTCATCGCGCGCCTCGACTCAGTGGTAGCCAACACCGCCACGAACGTCGCAGGCCACGTGACGTCAGGCGACAGCTTGGCGACCGTTGAAGTTGAAGTGAACGACGTTGCTGGAACACCGTCAAACCAGCTGGCTGCGACTGTGCTCAACACGCAGCTTACGCCTACGACCAGTCAGTTCACCGGTGCAACGGTAGTGGCCAATCTGGTCGGATTCACGGTCAGCAGCACTGCAGCCGGAACCCTGACCATGCAGCAGATCGGACCGTCGGGTACTGCAACCCAGCAGTGCACCTCTTACATCCTGTGGCGCTCGGTTCCGGGTTACCTGGATTTCGTCCAGACCCTTACGACCACGCCGACCATCACGGATAACGGCACCAACCGCTTCTTCACGTGGACTGTCACTGGCCTCACCGCCGGCAACTACCGCGCGATGTGCGTCCGCAACGGAACGGGTCTGCTCTCTACGACCCAGCCGGTCGCGTAAGCGATTGCTCTTCAGCTAGAACGACTGAGCCCCGCCGCAAGGCGGGGCTCTTTCGTTTTGGAACCGTGTATATTCCGTGATCGCATAGAGGGCTCCAGGCACCGCGCTGATTTTGTTTGCCTCGCCCAACGCCCGTCTCGCAGCGGCGCCTGCCCGATTCCTACCCTGCCAACTCAATGAACAGATCCAAAACCCCCCGACTACTCTTTGCCTCGGCTATCGCACTCGTCGTCGCATGTGGCGGTGGTGACCGCGACGCCCGTTCCGAAAAGCTTCAGCCGGGACAGGATCGCGATTCAGCGCTCGCCGTCCTCTCTGACGGCGTCAGGATCGACTCCTCGCGTATGCCGCCCCCGGGCGCGCTCGTACCCTCCTCCGACACACTGAAGAATGTCTGGCGACGGGCGGAGTATCTGGTGGACGGCAGCAAGATTGAAATCCTCTTCTATTCGCCTAACGATGAGAAGTGGAAGGCGACCGATACCATCCCGAAGGAAAGGGTTATTCCGGTCGTGATCATCGACGGCAAAGTGTACGGGACGGGGCGGAACGCCTATCAGGACGCCATCAACAAGTACCGGTTGCCCAAGGCCGAGTACTAAGCGTTCAGCTTTCTCCGGAACTGGGCAGATCGACGATCAGGACACCATCATCGGGCACGCCTGCCCAGAACCCAGCTGCAGGGGCAATCAGCCAGTGGGGAGCGTCGCCGAAACGGGAGTCAGTTCAAACACGCGCCCGAACGCCTCGGCCACAGCGTCTGCGACGTCGGCGACGAACACCTCCCGTGAAACCTCCGCTGAAATCGAAGTCATCTGCACGTCCTGAATGCCGCACGGAATCATCGCGTCAAAGTGCGTGAGGTCCGTCGCCACGTTCAGGGCAAACCCGTGCCAGGTCACCCAGTCGCGCGCGTGTACGCCGATGCTGGCAAGCTTGCGGCGGTCGGCCCGTGGGTGCTCTACGTAGCCGGTTTGCTGTCCATCGGCGGTCAGGTTGGATGCCGTCGTCGCCTCGACTGACGGGTGAGTCATCTCCGCCCCGCCAGAGATGGGCACGGCAGGGACTGTGCGCAGCTTGGAGGACACAGACTGGCCCTCTGAAGGCCGATCGGCTCCAACCCACACTCCGGTGAACCCAGGCGATCTCCAGCCCGTCAGGCCCCAGTGGGCGATTGACTGAATAATGGCTTCCTCCACCTGTCGCAGGTACCAGTGGAGGTCCTTGCGGTGCTGCTTGAGGTCGATGATGGGATAACCCACCAGCTGCCCCGGCCCGTGGTAGGTCACGTCCCCGCCACGCTCGACCTCGAACAACTCAACGCCACGCGCTGCGAGTGACTCACGCGAGGCAACGAGGTGCGCCTCTTTGCTGGCGCGGCCCAACGTTATGACATGTGGATGCTGAACGAGCAGCAGTACGTCGTCCGCGATTTCTCCGGAAATGCGCCGTCGTGCGACGTCTCGCTGGAACTCGAGGGCGGTGCCGTAAGGCACCACCCCGAGGTCGGCAACGAGCAGGGCATCACCCATGTCAGGCGTGCAGCATCTTCCCCATGCTGTCGAGCACGGCTTCGGCTACTGCTTCGGAAAGTGTGGGATGCGCGTGAATGGCGAGATCGATTTCTTCGACCGTGAATTCATTCTCACGCGCGACGGCGATCTCGTGGATTAATTCAGTGGCGTGGGCACCGACGATGTGTGCGCCGAGGATCTCTCCGTATTTGCTGTCACGGATGATCTTCACGAAGCCGTCCGTCTCGCCGCTGGTTCTGGCACGGCCGTTGGCGGAGAAAGGAAACTTGCCCACCTTGTAATCCAGCTTCTTTTCCTTGCACTGCGCTTCTGTAAGACCGATCGAAGCAACTTCGGGGTGGCAATAGGTCGCGTTCGGAATATTCCCGTAGTTCACCGGATGAGCGTGTTG
This sequence comes from Gemmatimonadaceae bacterium, assembly GCA_041749115.1. Taxonomy (GTDB): domain Bacteria; phylum Gemmatimonadota; class Gemmatimonadetes; order Gemmatimonadales; family Gemmatimonadaceae; genus JBGTBX01. The sequence goes on along the minus strand of JBGTBX010000425.1, from coordinate 13,202 downwards.
TCCGCCCAGCATATCAGCGAGCACGTGTCCTTCACGCGATCCTTTGTGTGCAAGCATCGGCGCGCCAATCACGTCCCCGATCGCGTAGATCCCTTTGGCCGTAGTCTCGAAGGTTTTTGGGTCCGCTTTGATAAAGCCGCGGTCGTTCAGCTGGACGCCGGCTTCCTTGAGCCCGATATCCTCAACGTTGGGAGCGCGGCCCGCTGCGACAAGTACCTGATCCACTTCAAGTTCCGTGCTGGCCGCGCCTTCGGCAATTGTCATTTTCACGGAGGATTTGCCGACCTTTACGTTGGAGATCTTGGCTCCCACGTGAATATGGATCTTGCGCTTCTTGAACGCCCGGCCGAGTTCCGCGCCGCAATCCGCATCTTCGAGCGGGAGCAATGTGGGGAGCACTTCAATAAGATGTACCTCTGAACCAAAGGCATGGAAAACGTCGGCGAACTCACAGCCGACTGCACCTGCTCCGATAACCGCAAGCCGCTTGGGCGCTTTCTCCAATACCAGCGCTTCATCGGATGAGAGTACGGTCGTCTTGTTCAGCTCAAGGCCAATCTGCGGGAGCCCTTTCACGCGCGAGCCGGTGGCGATGACCACCGCCTTGGTCGCCGTATGCGTTTCCTGTTTGCCGTCAGCGGTCTTCACCGACACGGTCTTGCCCTTGCCAAGCGTGGCGGTGCCCCTGATCCAGGTCACCTTGTTCTTCTTGAAAAGGAACTCCACACCTTTGGAGTTCTGCTGGCTGATGTTGCGTGAACGCTTCATCGCGACGCCGTAGTCCACCTTTACTTCGCCGGTGGTCACACCGAACTCTGCGGCCTTACGCACCTTGTTGGCGATGGATGCACTCTCGAGCAGCGCCTTGGCGGGGATACAGCCCCAGAGGACACAGGTGCCCCCAAGCGCTTCGCTCTCAATGACGGCGGCGTTGAGGCCGAGTTGTCCGCAGCGAATGGCGCCCACATAACCTGCGGGCCCTCCGCCGATGAAAATCACGTCGTACGTAGCCATGATTGATAGTTTGACTGGGTGGTGTGATACGGCTGGCTGAATTTAGCGAAAGGGCCCGTCCATGTCTCGGACGAGCCCTGAAAAATTCGCATCCACCTGCGCATCAATACGCCGCCGCTCTCAATCCACGTGAAGTGAGCGGAGCGCCTGGCGTCAGCGCCTTGGCGGCGGAACTGTGCCGTTCACCGTCACGCGTGAGCGATGACTCGATACGCCGTCAGAGATGGTCAATTCGATATTCTGTGCGCTCGACTGCAGGACGGCCTCGCCACCACGCAGGATCGAAAGAATCTCTCCGGTGGCCGCATCCCGGACGAGGGTACCCGCTGCCGAGGGCTCGCTCTGCACACGAATGCGATCGCGAGAAAGCCGGTCGGCCCTGGGCTGTGCTCCCTGCGCCGTCACTCGCGCCGAACGCCGCTCCACCGAGCGACCCAACGCGGAGAACCTGATGCGTGCCGGTGCAGCACCGCCGCGCAGCAGGTCGCGCGGGATGACAAATGCGAAGTGCACCTGTGTGTTGTCGTTCACATCAGCGGGTCTGTCGCCGTCAAACGCTACGTCGAACAGCGGTTCGTTGAGCGCGCCGAATAGCTGCAAGCGGTGTGCTCCTGTCGCGTCGGGCAGGGAGGCTGGCGCCACCACGTCAAAGGCGGGTTCCAGGATCAGGTTGCCATTCACGATGCGTCCCCAGACCAGCACGCCGGGTCTTGGGGTGTTCGTGGCGAACATGGCAGCGGCATTAAATGGATTAGCGGCTCGGTAGTTGAGCACAGCCTTGTAGTTGTGGTCACTGATCCATGTTGTGTTGCAGTATCCCATGAGATCGGTACGAGTGGGTGCCTTGAGCTGCCCCGCGACGATGTCGTACCCGTACACGCCGATCACTCCACCTGCATATGGATACGAAGGGTCAGCGCTGGACACGCCCCCGCACGGAGCGTGGTATCTGCCGAAGTTGTGTCCGAGTTCGTGCGCCACCACACCATTCGCGGAGGGCAGCTTGTCCCAGCTCAATGTTGCTCGACCGGGCACATATCCCATTCCCGCAATGCCCGAGGAATACGAGGTGCTGGCAATGCCGGCGTAATAAGCTGTGCTGCCATCCGCTGCACGCAACGCACTCAATTCACTCAAAATCTGTGACCACGCGCCATTGCCGTTGTTGCTTTGAAGGGCAGGGGCGGCGGTGGTGTATGTCGAACGCACCGTGGCGTTCACCACGTTCAAGGGGAAGACCTGTTTGCTCTCAGCGATGAAGGAGTTGACGTTTCCGCTGTGCACGTTGCCTGTGCTCCCATCGGCCGTGATGTTGACCGGGACAAATCGCACGTTGAAATCAGACACAGCGCGCACATCCATCGTGAGCGCCGTCCCGGACACCGGGAAGGTGTTGTCGGACTCGGACCCTTCGGCCACAGCGTTGGTCGGATCGATATCGACGAGAATTTTCAGCCCGGGCTGCATTGTGGCAGCGGGTATCAAGTAGTTCCACGACGAGTTCAGAGTTCCCTCGGCGACCGCCGTAGGCACTGCACTTTGTGGCGCCGCGATGTTCTGCGTCGAGAGCAACGTTGCCCCATTGTAAAGCCGGACACGCACAGCGGGAGTGGCCGTATTTGTCATCGACGCTTTGCCAAAGACGCGGAGCAATCCGCCTTTACCGGCAATCAGTGGTACGTCGCCGACATAACTCTGCACAGTTTGCTGCACGTGCATGCCGTCGATTGTGAGATTCAGTCCCGGCGGAGGGGGCGGAGGTGGGGGCGGCCCGCCTGACGTCGCGTACGTGACAACAAGGTTTGAGGTGGCGCCACCACCCACGTTGACCTGCTGCACCGACGGCGATGACGCATAGGTGTTGGTCCCGTCGGATACAGACGCGGCGGTGGATGTGTACGTGCCCGGCGGCAGACCACTCAGCAGTGTGGATGCGGTCAGCAGTTGCGAGAAAGAGTTCGGCCCGGTGAGAGTGACGCTTGCAGAAGTTCCCCCCGGCAGCCCGTTGATCGTCACGTTCAGTCCACTATTGGCGGACGCATAGTTTACTGCAGCAGAGGTCGCAACCGTGGACGCCTGGAGGTTCAGCGTTTGTGAAGCAGGATTCGCTGCGTACAAGCTTGTGCCGTGCTGCACCGTGCTCGCAGCGATGGTGTAGCTGCCCGGAGTTAAGCCGGTGAGCAGCGACGACGCGGTCAATACGCGTGAAAATCCGGCAGGACCGGTCACCGTGACGTTGCCGGCCACGCCGCCGGGAAGCCCGGTGATATTCAACTGAACGAGCGTTGAACTGAGTGTGTGGGTGACAACGACCTGCGCCGGATTGGCCGACGCTGTGACCGTGATAGTCTGCGATGCGGGTGTCGGCGCGTATGAATGCACACCAGTCTGTGCGGTACTTGCCGCAACAACGTAGGTCCCCGGTGTGAGGCCCGTGATGGACGTCGTTGCCGTCACGTTGCGGGTGAATCCACCCGGTCCGGTGACGACGATCGCGGCAGGTACAGACTGCGCCAGGCCGTTGGAGACGACGGTCAACGCGCCGGTGGATACGCCGTATGTGACCTGAGCGGTCGCGGGTGTACGGGATGCAGAAACGTTAATCTGGATCGGCGCGCCGGCGCTGTACGTGGTGCCGAGCACAGACACGCTTGCGCCCGATACGGTGTATTGGCCCGGCGACAGACCGACGAGCAGCGTTGCTTCCGTCACCGCGCGCGCGTAGCCGCCGGGACCGGTCACCTGGATGGTTGAACTGACTGCGGGGGGCAGTCCGCTGATATTGATCTGGAGGCGACCGGAGGCCAGCCGGTACTGCGCGGCACCTACGATCGGCGTCAATCCTGCGGGCACGCTGAGTGCGGACGGCTGGAGCACGGCGTAGACGTCATCATCGACCGCAACAGGATCGCCGCCGACCATATAGGTCCCGGGAATGAGTCCCTTCAAAGTGTCGCCGACGGGGAGCAGCTCACGGAAGCTCTCAGGACCGGTGACGACGGCCGGCGCGTCAATACCGGCGGGCAAGCCGGTCACGGTTGCCTTGATACGGCCCGACGCAATGCTGTACGCTACGACCGCGGGGATCGGCGTCAGACTGATCGGCACCGCTACGGCAAGGTTTGCGTGGGTCGGGGCGAAGTGGTCGCCGACGGCCGCGATGCCCGACGCCTCGACGGTGTACTGTCCGGGAGCAAGTCCGCGCAGAGTGGTGGCCTCAGTCAACGACTGGCTGAACCCTTCGGGGCCCGTGACGACAATCGCGGCGGGTGCGCCGCCAGGAAGTCCGGTCAGCAAGAGCTCCAGAGACCCGCTGGCGAGCGAATAGCTTATCGAGGCGCTTGCGGTTCCATTCGAGACCACTGCGGCATCCTGGGCGGGAGCGGCAACGCTGTAGCGGTCACCGTCGGCCACGACCGCGCTGGAAGAGATGGTATAGCTGCCGGGGGCAAGACCGGTGAGCGTCTCGGTCGCTGTCAGCGCGCGCGTGAAACCATTCGGCCCGGCAACGGAGACGGCGGCGGTTGCGCCGCCTGGAAGTCCGGCGATCACCATCTGCAGACTTCCGGTTGCTGCTGTTGGCGGGCCTCCGCCGGTTGGGGGAGACTTGCCGTCTCCGCCACAGGCGAGGGCGATGAGTGCGATCAGAAGCTGAAACGAGCGCCATGAGACGGCAGCGCGCAAGGGGGCAGATTTCGTCATGCTCAGGCTGGAGAAACCGTCGAGGTTTTGACGTTCCAGTGAGCGGTGTGGCAACTGCGGCGAGCAGATGGTGCAAGATGTCTGCGTTCAGCGGGATGCAATTGTGCGGCACGCCACAAAACGAAAGGGCCACCGTGAGGTGACCCTTTCAGAACGGGACATTCTTCCCTGCTTTAGAATGTCATCAGCAGCGGGTTTTCAACGAGTTGTCGGAGTGTCTGCAGGAACTTCGCGCCGAGTGCTCCGTCGATCACGCGATGGTCACAGCTCATCGTGACGCGCATGCGCCGTCTCACCACGACCGCGCCATCGACGACCACTGCCCTGGCTTCCATGCCACCGATGGCGAGGATGCCGGCCTCCGGTGGATTAATGATCGCGGTGAAGTGGTCGATCCCGAACATCCCCAGATTCGAGACAGAGAACGTGGATCCGGTGTACTCGTCCGGCTTGAGGTGCCGTTCACGTGCCCGTTTCGCGAGATCTTTGGATTCAGCGGCAATCTCACGCAGCCGTTTGCGGTCCGCGTCGAAGATGACCGGCGTGATCAGTCCGTCAGGGATGGCGACGGCCATTCCCAGATGAACGCCGTTCCAGTACCGGATATGATCGCCGCCCCAGTGTGCATTGCACTCAGGGTGAGCCACCAGCGCGGTCGCGATCGCTTTCATCATGATGTCGTTGTACGACACCTTGTACTCGTCGCCGAGTTCCGCCATGGCAGTGCGCATGTCGGCGATGCGCTCCATGTCGAATTCAGCTGTGAGGTAAAACGTCGGTACCGGTCCGATGGATTCGGCGAGGCGCCGCGCGATAGTTTTGCGGATCTGGGTGAGAGGAACGTCCTCGAAGGCAGCGCCGTCGGTGGCCACACGCCCACCGGGCGCAGCTGCAGCGGGGGCGCTCTGCCTCGCAGACTCGACGTCCCGTTTAATGATACGGCCCCCCGGTCCTGTGCCCTGGACTGAGGCGAGGTCGAGCCCCTTCTCCGTGGCCAGACGGCGGGCAAGGGGTGACGAACGTGCGCGCCCCGATGACGGAGATTCTGATTGTGTTGCGGCTGCCTTCGCCGCCGGCGCCGGAGCAGCAGGCGCGGTCGTCGGCTTCGCAGCGCCAGCGCTACTCGTCGTTTCTTCTCCCGCAGTACTGGCCGCCGCCTCATCTTTTGCCGTCGAGGCTGCGGGCTCCGCGTCCGGCTTGGCAGCTGGCTCCGCGTCCGGCTTCGCAGCGGGTGCGGGGGCGGCTGTTTCTGAGCCGCCGCTACCTCCCGTCAGCGCCGAGATGTCTTCGTCGGCGGCAGCGATGACTCCGATCACTTCGCCGACAGGGCGCGTGTCTCCGTCGCCAATCAACCGCTTGCGCAGCACCCCATCGCCGCGCGCGACGAGTTCCATGATCGCCTTATCCGTTTCGACCTCAGCGAGGATGTCACCGGACGTGATGGCGTCTCCCTCTGCCTTCAGCCATTTAACAAGCCGACCCTCCTCCATCGTGGGGGACAGGGCCTCCATGAATACCTTTGTTGCCATCTGCTATGCCTCGTTAGGTGTCGTGGTCGGGGTGCGACCGTCTACGCCAGATACATGACTTGCTTGACCGCAGCGACCGTTTTAGCCACATCGGGCTTGGCAGCGCGTTCGAGATTTTTTGCGTACGGCATGGGAACATCCGCCTGATGCACGCGAACAACGGGCGCGTCGAGTGCATCAAAACAATCGCGTTGAATAACGTCGACGATCTGCGCACCGACGCCGCAGAACTCCCACCCTTCTTCGAGCACTACGGCGCGATTGGTTTTGTTCACCGACTGGCGAATGGCCTCGACGTCAAGCGGTCGGATCGTACGCAGGTCGACCACTTCAATGTTGATATTCTCCTTCGCGAGCGCTTCGGCCGCCTGCAGTGCGACATGCACGGATTTGCCGAACGTGACAATCGTACACTGATCGCCCTCGCGCTTGATATCGGCGACCCCGATGGGGATGACATAATCCTCTTCGGGTACTTCGCCCTTCAGGTTGTACAACATTTCGCCCTCGAGCACGACGACGGGATTTTCATCCCGGATCGCCGACTTCAACATGCCCTTGGCATCGTACGGAGTGGCCGGGATAATCACCTTGAGACCGGGGATGTGCGCCAGCCACGACTCCCAGGCCTGCGAGTGCTGCGCTGCGAGCTGCAGCGCGGCACCGTTGGGCCCGCGAAACACCATCGGAATGTTGAACTGTCCGCCGGACATATAGAGCATCTTCGCCGCGGCGTTCACCACTTGATCAATGGCGAGCAGCGCGAAGTTCCATGTCATGAATTCGATCACCGGACGGAGGCCGACCATGGCGGCGCCGACGCCCACTCCCGCGAATCCCAACTCGGTGATCGGTGTGTCGACGACGCGCATCTCACCAAACTCCTGCAGGAGCCCTTTGGAGACTTTGTAGGCACCCTGATAAACTGCGACCTCCTCGCCCATAAGAAAGACGCGGTCGTCGCGCTCCATCTCTTCGCGGAGCGCCTGATTCAAAGCATCGCGATACGTAATGACAGCCATGTGAACGAACAGGAAAGAGTCTGAAAATCCTTTGCGCCACGCCGCGGAATGCGGCGCGGGTGTCAGATGAGCACGTCTTCGTAAAGGCTCTCAAGTGCCGGTTCGGGGCTCGCTTCGGCGAAATCCCACGCGTCCTGCACCTCGGCTTTGATTTCGGCATCCATGGCTTCGAGACGATCCGAGTCCATTTCGCCTAACGACTCCATGTGGTCGCGGAGGACGTTGATCGGATCCCGCTTCATGTATTCCTCGAGTTCCGCCTTGCTGCGGTAGGTACCGGAGACCGCATCTGACATGGAGTGTCCCATGAAACGATATGTCCGAACTTCGAGGAGTGTTGGCATCGATTCCTTGCGGGCCCGCTGGAGCGCCTCACCCACGGCCTCGCGTACCGCAAAAACATCCTGCCCGTCGCAGACACCGCGCGGCATGTCGTAGGCGGCCCCGCGCTGATAAATGTCATGAATGGCAGACGCGCGTTCGAGCGACGTGCCCATACCATACCGATTGTTCTCGATGATGTAGACCACCGGGAGTTTCCAGAGACCTGCCATGTTGAGCGCCTCGTGAAACGCGCCGGTATTCACGACGGACTCGCCCATAAAACAAATACAGGCCTGATCGCCACCGCGGTACTTGATGGCAAATCCCACTCCCGTTGCAATCGGTACGTGACCTCCGACAATGCCGTGTCCGCCCAGGAAATTTGACTGGCGATCGAAGAGATGCATCGATCCACCCTTGCCGCGGGAGCAGCCATCGCTGCGGCCGAACAGCTCGGCCATGATGGCACGAGGAGTAATGCCTCGGGCGAGCGCCTGGCCGTGGTCGCGATACGTCGTGATGACGTAGTCATCCGGGCGCAGCATCGAAATGGCGCCGGTGCCGCACGCCTCCTGTCCGATGTACAGATGACAGAATCCTCCGATCATGCCTAACGCGTACGCTTCGGCAACACGTTCTTCGAAACGCCGTTGCATGAGCATTGAGCGAAGCAGCGCCATACGAGTGGGGGCGTCGGTCGCTCCCACGCCGCTCTCTGCGGTTGCGGAACTTTTCTTCTTAGCCATTTGACATGGGGCGGTCAGCGGTCATTTCGCGCACCACCCGGTTGAACTGGGTGGCCGCAGGGAATACGGTCAGCGGAGGCGCGGCCTATCGCCGCGGTCCGCGAAACCCGCGTTTAGCTTATCTGCAGCGGCCGGCACGAGGAGCGGTACGCGTCACTCATGCCTGCATTCCAGCAGCCTGCACCTGCTCCCACGCGTGATAACTCGAGCGCACCAGCGGGCCCGATTCCACGTGACGGAAGCCCATCTCCATTCCAACCCTTCGCAATTCTGCAAATTCATCGGGCGTGTAATAGCGATCCAGCGCGATGTGTGCGTCCGACGGTCGCAGATACTGGCCGAGCGTCAGGATGTCGACGTTCACGTCCCGCAGATCACGCATCACAGCGACGATTTCTTCAGGTGTTTCACCCATCCCCACGATAATGCCGGTTTTCGTTGGAATATCGGGGGCTGTGCGCTTGGCAAATCTGAAAATTTCCATCACCCGCGCATAACGGCCACCGGGGCGCGCTTTTTTATAAAGCCGAGGGACAGTTTCGGTGTTGTGGTTGTAGATCTCGGGACGAGCGTCCAGGACAGCGCGGATTGCGTCTTCGTTCCCCTGAAAATCCGGAACCAGCACCTCGACCGAACACCCCGGGGTCTGCTGATGAATCTGCCGGATGGTTTCGGCAAAGATGTACGCACCGAAATCGGGCAGGTCGTCACGATCCACTGACGTGATCACGGCGTGGCGAAGATTCATCTGCGCGATCGCAGACGCCACACGCGCAGGCTCTTCGATATCGTACTTGGGGGGACGTCCGTGTGACACGGCGCAATAGGCGCAGTTCCTCGTGCAGACATCCCCAAGAATCATGAAGGTCGCCGTGCCGTGTTCCCAGCACTCCCCAACGTTGGGGCAATGCGCTTCTTCGCAGACCGTGTGCAGATCAAGCTCCCGCATGAGCCCCTTGAGGCGCATGTAATTGGCGCCGCCAGGAGCCTTCACCTTGAGCCACGACGGTTTCCGCTCGGGGAGCGGGTCCCGGCGGTGTCGTCCCATGATCTGATAGAGCGGATCTGCCATGTGGATGCTGAGGAGGAGCTGCCGTTATCGCAAAGATCCTCTGGGGAGACAACCATTGCGAGCAGCCCGGAATCTATGACCGGTACCACCCGCTGCAAATTCGGTAACCGTCAAAATGCCATTTGTGGGTTCTCAGCGCTCTCGGACGCTGTCGCTGCTGGACAAGAGGCGCGAAATTGGCCGTTCCTGCGCTCGAGTGCAGATGGTCGTGGCCGATGGGGGCAATCGGCCCTTGGGGCGAAACAAGGAGGGGGGGATGCGCGTAAGGAGCGAGAGAAACCACTTCCGGATCTGGACCTCATGCTTCGCACAATTTTCACAATCGGGCTCTTTGCCATTGGAGGTCTCTTCCTCCTCAAGCTGGCGTTTGGGCTGTTCGGCGTCTTCTTCTTCCTGCTTCTTGGCCTGATCAAGCTGGCGTTCTGGGCCGCGATGGTCGGCGGCCTTATCTACCTCGTGGTTCGGATTATCAGTCCGTCAACCGCGCGGCGAATGCGCGAGCGCTGGAGCAGCTCGGCGTCCATGTAGGACGTCAGTCGTTGGCGAGCCGGTCGACGATGCTCCACGCCAACAACGGAATCATGATCTCGTGGTGGCCGGTGATCTCAAAGCCCTGACCACCTGACAACACAGGCCGCTGAACCACATTTGCACGCGGCCGATAATGTCGCTGCATGTCCAGATCGCAGGTGGTGAAATTTTTTGGCCGCCCCTCGCCGACGTTGCGTGCGACGGTCAGGGCCTTCAGGAACACCTCTGGCATGATCACAGCGCTGCCCACGTTGAGCACCACCCCTCCATCGTGCAGCGTCTCTGCTGCCGCGGCGAGGCGACGAAAGTCCCGGTGGCTGGTGTCACCGATTGCGGCCCCGCTTGCCAAGGGATGTTGATGAATGATTTCGGCACCGAGCGCGGCGTGAACCGTACAGCTTATGCCCAGGTCGAGCCCGGCGAGTAGCAGCGACAGCTCGGGATGCAGCAGCCGCGCGCGTTGATCCGTGAGGGCCTGACCGACTGACTCCCCCATGCCCCAACCTTCTGCTTGCCCGCGGATGAACGCCGCATTGAGTTCGTGACCCGTTTCTTCCGCCATCCCGAAGGAGCCGTCGGCGAGACCTGATGCCACATCTTCGGACGTAGTGCCGAAGCGTGCGACCTCATAGTCGTGAATCGCCGCCGAACCGTTCATGGCGAGGTGTGAGATCACTCCGCGGCGCATGAGGTCGATGAGTACGGCCGACAACCCCGTCTTGACCACGTGACCACCGAGCATGACAATGACCCCTCGCTTGCCGCGCACGGCGTCGATGATGGCCGCGGTAACCAGCTTGAAATCGCGGGCAACGAGAATGTCAGGCAGACTGTCGATAAAGCTGCGTAGCGATTCACTGCCCAAGCCTGTCGGTGGTGTTGCAAAGCTGTTCGCCGCGACCTTACTGGCGCGATCCGCGATAGGGACCGTGCGAACGCGCGACAGATCAACTTCGCGCGGAGGCCTCATTGGCCGCGTGCTGCCTCGCGCACCGATGCGGGTGCGGGAAGTGGCTGAGGCACCCGAGTACGGGCTGCGCGCGAAAAGCGGAAGAGAGACCAGGCGTCCGACCACGGTTTAATGCGCGACGTGCGGATGCGCAGATCGTAGCGGGGAGCGAGTGGTTGGACTTCCGTACGCCGCGAATGCGGGAGCATCTCGTACAGAAGGTCCAGGTTCGCTGCCCACCCGTGAGGATCCTGCGTTCCGCGGTCTGTCGCAGCCTTGAGTGCGTCCCGGACCACCGACACACGATAGAGGCGAAAGGTGCTGAACGGATCGCTGATTCCAAAAGCATTCAGTGGGGGACGTGCGACCCACGCAGCGAGCCGACGCAGGCGTAAAACTTCACGTGGCCAGTCGCTGCGTGTTGCCTGCAGGACTTCACCAACCACAACATCCGCACCGCCCTCAAAACGTTTTACGAAATCGGGAATGGCTTCCGGGGGATCGGTAAAATCGCCTTGCATCGTGAGCACGGCGTCGCGCCGGGCGTATCTTGTGCGCTGCGATGCCGTGGAAAGAAGCTCCTCCAGCGCCCCCCGGTAGCCCACGCGCGTTTTGCCGCCGAGCACTGTCAGGGGGAGAACACTTTTGTATCCGTCCAGCACCTCCGCGGTCGCATCCGAGCTTCCATCGTCGTACACGAGGATCTCGTACTCCCGGGAATATTCCTGGAAGACTTTGCGGATTTGCCACAGAAGCACCCCTATTGTGGGGGCCTCGTTGTAGGTCGGGATGCAGATAAAGAGCACGGCGGGGCAATGGGGACAGGGGCTCCCGCGAAAACTAGTCGCAAACCGCGGGGTATGACGGAGACAGGAGACACGTTTCGCTTTTTGGAATGACGCGTCGATATCTGAAGTCAACGGCGGAAGGGGTCCGGGATCAACCCGCGATGAGGGAGCACCATATGCTGATGAGTTCCGTTCGCAGTCGGTTGTCTCGCAACGATGCGCAGCTGGCCTTCCAGGTGCTGGTAAGGCAGCGCCCTCACGAACGCCGCGCTCTGGAACAGGCCTTCGCCGAAAAAGGCCTCGACGCGCTGCTTGATCATCCCGCGCTTGGTGATGCGCTCATCGCAGACCCCCACGGGGCCTTCGCATCGCTGCCCTTGATAACCTACGTGCTGGTTCGCAGGTCGCTGCGCGCCGCCGGAGAACATGACCGTTACATCGCAGACTTCGTGAGTGGAATCGTGTTTCAGTTTGGCCTGCGTGACAGGGCGCGGCGCATCCGCGAGCACGACGACGTTGAGTACGACACACTCGCGTCGCTGCTTGCTGAGGCTGACAGTGGCGACGCGCAGCGAGCCTTCCTGAGCCGCGCGCATCTGGGGAATCTCGCCCTGTGGACTGCCGGACTTTTTCCCGATCGCATTGAGGCATTGCACCATCGCCGCGGAGGACCGCGGTTGGACTACTACGACGAGATGGGAAGCAGAGGCTATCTCCTGGCGTCCCGCCACCGCCTCGCGAACGAACACGGCGTGGTGCAGTTCTTCGAGACGGTCAGTGCGCGTTTCCCGCGACTGCGGGCGGCGTTGAACCACCTGTCGGACAGTACACTGTTCCCACGGTATCACAGCGCGGAGAAACTGATGCGGCAGGTACGCAACGCGATGTAGCGTCTGCCGGTTACGTCGAGGCGGGGGTGCGCAGCTTCACGCTACGGTGATCCGGCGGTACATTCCGGTGATCGTCACAATGACCCCCTATGTTCGAAGATATTCGTCGTGCGCTGAAGGACCTGCTGGATGGAAACGTCGCACCATCCGATCGCCGTGCCGCGCTGAGTGATATGCGCGATACGCTGGTCAACGCACGCATGGGGCTCGACGACTTGCGTAAAGCTGTAGATACAACGCAAAAGCGGTTGGCGAGGGAACGCGCCGAACTGGAGACGGTTCAGCGTCGATTGTCGCAGGCAGAGGCCATTGACGATATGGACACGGTTGTGGTGGCCCGACGTTACGAAGTTCAACACAGAGAACGCGTGTTACTGCTGGAACAACGTCTTGAGGTCGAACAGGGGGAACTGGGCCTCGTGGAGCGCGAAGTCGACGAGATGATCGTGCAACTGAAGGCCGCCAATTCTGGCGTAGGTTCGGGGCTGGGGAGCGGCGCGGCCGAGCGTGCCACTGTGCCCGACGACATCCTCGATGAAGATGCCCAATTGAATCGCGAGCTTGCTCACATGCGGCGTGCGCAGCAACGTGCGGCGCAGGAGGCGTCTGCCGCCGAGCACTTGGCCGAGCTCAAG
>JBGTBX010000424.1:0-2179 GCA_041749115.1 Gemmatimonadaceae bacterium | reverse complement strand
GCCACCTGCATGCCCGCCGCCTGCTTCTGTGAGGCGCTGCGCGATTCGCTCGTCCGACAACCGGTGAATGCCGCCACCTCGATGGCGTTCCTCATGGTTTGTTTTATGGTGCTCGGCACCGTCACGCAGGGAGCAGCGACCACGTCAAGCGGAAGTGCCGCAATTCGGCGCTCCATGGTCTACCCCATGCTGTACGCCGGTGCCCTCGCAGTCATCGGACTCGGCAGCGCCTTCTATCACGCCTCGCTCACGTTCACAGGGCAAACAATCGACGTGCTCGGCATGTACCTGCTGGGGACATTCATTTTGCTATTCGGACTGTTCCGCGGACGTGACATCCGACCCGCGACCGTGCTCCTGTCGTACCTGACGTTGAATGGCGCACTTCTGGCGGCGCTCGTATTACATCCTGAGTTGCGACGCTACGCGTTCGGCATCATCGTTATCCTCGCATTTGTCGTTGAATGGAGAGCGCGTAAAGCCGGGCGCGCCGTGGGCGATGCGCGCAACCTCTGGGCCGCAGCCGCGGTGCTGACGGTCGCTTTCGGGATCTGGGTCGCCGATCTCACTGGAGCGGCCTGTAATCCTTCATCCCCGCTACAGGGTCACGGTGTTTGGCATGTCCTCGGCGCGATCGCTGCAGCGCTGGTGTATAGCTACTACCTGTCGGAATCCGGAGTGAGCAGTGCGCGAGCGGCTGACCCGACGCTCGAGTAGGCTACACACGTGTGGAGCGAAGAATGGCGACAGTTTATCGCTGACTGCTTAGCAGATCATCGTCAGCTCGACTTCCGCATCACCCACGTCGTCATGCATCGCTGGTCCTGCACAACGGTGGTCTTGATCGGATCCAGCAACTCGCCGCCGAGTTCCCTGGTACGTGCGATCAGCACTGCCTCGTCCACCAGATAACGCTCGCTCCCGTCCGGCAGGAGATATCGCCCTCCGCCCACCGGCTTGAAGCGTCCCTCCATTCCGATGGTCGACGCGAGCCGCGCGAACAAGAGGCCACCCGGCTTGAGCACGCGCCAGCAGCTAAGCAACATGGCGTCGAAGTGCGCGTCATCACGGGCGAAGTGCAGCACCGCGCTGCACAGAACCACGTCGGCGCATGCATCCGGGAACGACATGTCTTCGACGGTCTCCGTGCGGAAATTGTTCAGTGGCAAAGCCGGGGCGAACGTGGCAGCGAGGCGCCGGACGGACTCAACGGCAGACGGATTCGCGTCCACGGCGATAACGTCATAGCCGGCCTGAAGGAGAAAGACCAGGTTGCGTCCCGCGCCGCATCCTGCGTCGAGCACGCGCATGCCGGGTTTAATGCGACCGCGCAGGAGCTGGTCGAACAGATAGATGTCGATGTCACCAAACTGGGCGTTCAGATCGGACAAATGGGCCTCAGGCAGTGGCGGCGACGGTACGAAGTAGATCGGGGCGGAATGAAGATATCGAAATGCTGCGCGCGAAATTGGCGCGCGTGTTCCGGTGCCCGGCGCACCGAGCACGAATACTGCCATAAAACGTGCGAGCGACTCTCCGCGGCGCGAACCCCGACAGGTTGATACGGCGCGAAGCGCATAGATTCCTTGCTGTGCGGCGTATCGGCGCGGTGGTTTTTGCTGCGACCATGGGACTCCTCTACCTTGGCTCGCGGCCGGTGGTGTCGCGTACACCGCGGGTGTAGGGTTCTACGTGGCCGAGCCGATGCGCTACGCCCACGTCGTGTGGCACGTACCTTCCCTTTTTGCAGGAGCTCATGAGTCCGCGCGAAGGCCACCTTGTTCATCGCAGCGGCTGGTTGCGCGCGACCGTGCTCGGAGCGAATGATGGCATCGTCTCGACAGCCAGCCTGATCGTCGGCGTCGCGGCCGCGCAGGCCAGTCGCGGTCAGATTCTATTGGCCGGCATCGCCGGGATTGTTGCAGGATCAATGTCGATGGCCGCCGGGGAGTATGTCTCGGTGCGTTCGCAGTCCGACACGGAAGAGGCCGACCTGGAAAAAGAACGGGCCGCGCTGCAGGGTAACACGGAATACGAATTGGCCGAGCTCGCGTCGATCTATTTGGAACGGGGCTTAGCGCCGGAACTGGCAAAGGAAGTGGCCCGGCAGCTGATGGCGCACGACGCCCTCGGTGCTCACGCGCGCGATGAGCTCGGATTGTCGTCCACGCTGCGGGCG
>JBGTBX010000423.1:0-2917 GCA_041749115.1 Gemmatimonadaceae bacterium | reverse complement strand
GGCCCTCCCCGCAAGGGCGCGCCAAACGGCGTTCAGGCCCATTGACGACGCTTTAATCCCGCCCCGTACAGGGGGCGCGGAGGGGCCCGCTTGGGGGGATCGTGCAGCGTCCGATATCTGGGCATTACGGCAATTCACCCGTTGATACGGACTACCCGCTGCATCGGCTCCACCCTCGGCGACCACGTCATCGTGTGCTCAACGCGCTGGTCATGCTCGCCGCCTGCCGGCTGGGCCGAGGTTGCTGGGCGCAACGAAGGCGGCGGGCGTGCCCTTCTCGCACTGCCCGCCGCGCCCGTGCATTACATTCGACGGAGAACGCCTGCAGATCGCGCTCGCCTGTCGCCCTATCTAGCTCACGGAACCTCGAGGAGGAACGGCACCAACACCTCGGGAATCGACGTACCTTCGGTACGGACCCGAATCGACGTTCGGATAAAGCTGCCCGAGTTGAAGAAATCGGAATCCGTGCGGACTTTCCAACAAGTTCGGTAGTGCTCGAGATTGCCGCCAAGCAGGTTTCCGAGCGTTCCGAAGAGCGAAATCAGCTGTCTCGCATCTTGAGCGAACATCAACGATCCATCGGTCCCCTCGGCTAGCCGCCCGAGAACCGTGAGATCGACGCCGACATCCAACCCGACTGGGAAGAGCCTGACGCCCTGATTCCGAGCTGACGAGATGGCCTCATCCAGGGACCGCTCACTCGCCGTGTCCTCACCGTCGGTGAAAATCACGACCGCCTTGTTTGGGTTGGGCGCCTCCTCATTGGCGACGTTGGCGAAGATCGCGATTGCGTCGTACAGAGGCGTGCCGCCACCCTCCTGCTGAGCGAGCGCCGCCAGCTCCGCGTCGTAGGTGCTGCGACCGAAGCTCCCATATTGGTTGAACTTGAACGGTAGAGCTCCGTCATCGTCCGCGAACGCCGCCAAGAGAGCGTCATCCTGCGCCCCCAGCGCGTTGAAAAACAGACTCGCCGCTTCGATCCTGAGATCGTTTGGATCGGTCGAGATGATACTGCCGCTCTGGTCCAAGAGGATGACCGCTGAGTACGGTCCCGCGTCGGGTGATACCGTCAATTCGGCACAGGTGCGTTGAAACTGGAAGGTTGTGCCTGAATTGGTACCCGTAAAATCCTCGATGATGAAATCACTCGCGTCCAGAGGAATGCGAACGGAGCTTTCATCGACTACGAAGACGTCCACCTGAAAATCAACCTCACGAGGGCTTACGACGTTGGTGACTCGCACATCAATCGCTCCGCCTGAGGGAAAAACGTTTGCCGGCGTCGGCGGCAGTGTCGCGGTGGGAGTAGCCGTCGCGGCTTGGGTGGGGATCGGAGTCGGCGGCGGTGCTCCGTCCGATCCGCCGCCGCAGCCTACCAGAGGTGCGGCCAAGGCGCTGAAGAAAATCCAGAAAGCGACATACCTACCTGCTCTCTCCAAAGAACTGTGCATGACATCCCCCTCTTAGTTTTTAGTTTTCGGCTCAAGACTCAAGACATTTCTCTATTGCCAACTAGCTTTGAAGTGACAGAAATCATCGCGCCAAGGCGCAAAGACGCCAAGTGCGGCAACGCTCTGGGGCTTTGAACTTCTGAATCTCCGAAGTCATTCTCGATGACGTTGCGCAGGCATCGGCGCAGCGCTGAAAACTGTTCTCGCCCTTGGCGGTCTTGGCGCCTTTGCGCGAGAAATATTGTCCGATCAAGGTTAGCTAGACAGAACATCGTCGAAATCCTGTTCCGAAGGGCTGACCTGGCCAAACGCGCCAAGCCTCACCACCGGCCACATGAGCCGGTCCGGATCAGGAATCGGAACGAGACGATGCCACCCCGCATCGTCCGTTGTCGCGGCATTCCCCCGTTCTCACGCGCCGCGCGACTACCACTCTGGCTCCCCCAGTATTCCCCCCCCCCCGATCGCGAATGAGTTATCTCAACGTGACACGCACTCAGCGGCAATGTCCCCTCAGTTTAGTGTGAAGCCGCGACTGCATGCAATTAGGGTTTCCCCTAGTTTTGCCGCACCGTCCACTTTTCTTGCTCTCGGGTGATGCGCATTGAGCGCTGCTTCTCAGGCTGGCTCTGCGGCCGATTCGATTCGAAATGCTGGGTGAACGTCCCGACGTACTCATCGCCAAACGGCCCGCAGTACGACGTCTGGCGTGGGCAGAGAGCACAAGAGGCCATCCGGCAATGTGCCGCGGTGAGTCGGATAAGGGGCGTTCCGTCACCCACTCCAGCTTATCCGGGCTATCCGCTGTGGTTGCCCCAGACCTGACCGCACCGGTAGCGCTGCGGGGTCAGCTCGTCGAGGTGCTCGCACGACAGCTCGTCGTCCGACGGCGTCCACAGGCCGAGCGCGAGCTTCGAGTGCTTGCTCGGCACGAAGGTGACGTCGAACGGGCCGATCTCGACGGTGCGGTGCGGCTGGACCTCGATGGCGCGCTCGGCGAGGCCGTACAGGCGCATCAGCTGGACCAGCGACGCGCCGCCGTAGACCGGGCAGCCCAGCTCGCGCGCGATCACCGGGGCGTCCATCGCATGGTCGAAGTGGGTGTGGCGCGGGTAGTCTCCATTGACGGGCGAATTGCCATAATGCGAAGATATGGGACGCTACTTGCGGCAATTCACCCGTTAATACGGACTACCCGCCAGTTGCAGACGCTCAACTCTCACCCGGCCGGGACGGCGACAGCAGTTTGGGGGGATAGACAGGGCGGCGCTGTCGATGAGATGCGGGCCGCGCGCGCCGCCCCACGCCGCAGTTCTCCACAAGCTGGCCGGGTCGCGCCGCCCCCAAGATCGCTCCCCGCCCCCTCCGCGACCTGTCCCGATGGGGGTCGCACCCCCCGCCCCTCGCTCTGAGCGTCAGCTTGTGGAGAACTGCTCACCACCCCCAAGATACAAGCCGGCGTG
>JBGTBX010000422.1:0-5190 GCA_041749115.1 Gemmatimonadaceae bacterium | reverse complement strand
TCACGCCGCCATCGAAAAACAAGCCGCCGCCAAGCACGCATAGATACCTCAGGCCATATCGAGCACTTTTTGAATGGCGCCGATCATCCGGCCGAACTCCTCGCGCTCCACGGCCAGCCGCTTGCGCCCCGCGGCCGTGAGCGTGTAGTAGCGAGCGCGCCGGTTGTTCTCCGATGCTCCCCATGCCGCCTTCACCCAGCCGTTGAGCAGCAGTCGCTGCAGGGCCGGATAGAGAGAGCTTTCGCCGATTTGTAGCACATCGCTGGAGACCTGCTTCAAACGATGCGCGATTCCGTAACCATGCATGGGGCCTAGCACAAGGATCCTCAGGATCAGGAGGTCGAGCGTCCCTGGCAGAAGATCCGGTGCGGTGTTCTTTCCCATCGTCTATCGATGGAAGTATGCCGGATCTTTTGGCGCAAAGTCAAGCCCCATCGTCAGACGATGGGTACGCCGGCTGCGGCAGGCCCGCCATGATACGGGTATGTGCAAGAACATGGTGCCGCGATTGTAGGGGCACGGCATGCCGTGCCCGCCGCGCGATGATCCAATATGTCGGGGCCTTGTCCTCCGCCCGCGGCGCTGGCGCGCCGTTCCACGCGAATTTGCTCTTGCCAGTTGTCGATAGTCGAGGTATCCTTGTCGATGATCGACGTGTCCGTGGCCGAAGCCATCAGACCTGCTGCAAGGAACGTTGGATCTACTAATCCTCAAGACGATTGCGAGGGAACCGGTTCACGGCTGGGGAATTGCAAAGCGCATCCAGCTCCGCTCCGGCGAGGTCCTCGCGGTCGGGCAGGGTTCCTTGTACCCCGCCTTGCATCGGCTCGAGCAGCAAGGCTGGATCACCGCCGAATGGAAGGATTCCGATCTCGGCCGTTCCGCCAAGTTCTACTCGCTCACGCGTGAAGGCAAGAAGCAGCTCGAGCGCGAGCTGAAGTCCTGGGATCGGCTTTCGTCCGCTGTGCACCTTTTGATCGAGAGCACCTAAAGAGGGAAGCGATGCGACTAGACCGGATTGTCCGTCAGCGTCTGCGTTCACTATTTCAGCGGTCCAAGGCCGAAGCGGACATGCAGCGGGAGCTTGCTCTTCATCTCGAACAATTGGTCAAAGAGCGCCTGGCGGAGGGAATGAGCGAGGCGGAAGCTCGCAGCGCGGCGCTTCGTGAATTCGGACCTTTGGAGGTAACGAAGGAGCAGTGCCGCGATATGCGTCGGGTCAGCTTCATCGAAAACATCGCACAGGACGTTCGCTACGCCTTTCGGACGCTAAGAAAAACCCAGGTCTTCACTGGAGTTGTCGTCGCCACACTGGCGCTGGGCATTGGCGGGATCACCGCCGTGTTCAGCGTGGTCCAGGCCGTGCTGCTTGCGCCGCTGCCCTACGAAGCTCCGGGGCAGCTCGTTCACTTCTACCAGCACGAGCGGAATGATCCCTCCTCACGGTACTACCTGAGCGCCCCTCACTTTCAGGAGATTCGCGACCATGCATCCTCCTTCGAAGAGGTCGTCGCGGTCTTAACCTCCAGGGAAACCGGGTTGGACCTCGCCCAGGATGGCCAGGGTCAACGGCTGCGTGTCCTGCGTGTGACGAGCGGCTATTTCCGCACATTGCGTTCGGGAGCACTGCGCGGGCGAGAGTTCGGGCGGGAAGACGAATTCGGTGCGCCGCTCGTGGTTCTGAGCGATGCCTTGTGGCGGAACCGTTTCAACGCCGATCCATCCGTAATTGGCCAGACGATTCATCTAAGCGCCCAGCCGTACGTCGTCGTGGGCGTCGCACCCTCAGGCTTCAAGGATCCAGTGGTGGGCGAAGTAGATGCATGGAGGCCCTACAACCTGACGTCCGATACGGATGAAACAGACAATTCCTTTACAGTAATCGGGCGACTGCGGAATGGGTTTACGCTGCCACTGGCGGGCGCGGAGCTCGCTTCACTGAGCCAAGCCTTGGACGAGTGCTGGCCACACAATGACAACGGTCTCGTCGTGAGACTGCTCAAGGAAGACATTGTGGCCGATGCGCGGGGAACGTTGAACGTTTTGACCATCGCCGTGGTGCTGGTTCTTATGGTGGCATGTCTCAACGTGGCCAACCTGTTTCTCGTGCGGGCGACGGGCCGCGTCCGCGAGTTCGCCATTCGCGCCGCGTTGGGTTCCGGCGGAGTTCGAATTGCCCGCCAACTTCTGGTTGAGAGCGTGCTGCTGGCTACCGCCGGGGGACTCGCTGGCCTCGCCCTTGGGGGGATGACGCTGCGCGTTCTACGAGTGCTTGGCGCTGATGCCATCCCGAGGTTCGGAGAGGTTGGGATCGACCCGATGGTGTTGGGCGCCACTGCCGCGGTGACACTCGCCACAGGGCTCACGTTCGGGATGATGCCGGCAATCCGGTTTGCCCGGATCCATCCACACCGGGCCTTGCAGCAGCAGTCGCGTTCGGCGACTGGGGACCGCAGGCAAGGACGGCTACGCGGTGCGTTGGCAGTCCTGCAAGTCGCTTCGGCGTTGGTTCTTCTGGTCAGCGCAGGTGTTCTAACAGCCAGCTTTTACCGTCTTCGACAGATCGATTTCGGGTTCCGGGTCAACAACGTCCTCACATTTGAGCTGAGCCTTCCATCTGCCCGCTACAACACAGCGCAGCGCACCGTCTTTCCTGAGGAGTTGGCACGGCGGATTGAGACCATTCCGGGCGTGACTGCCGCAGGCGGTACCTCACGGCTTCCGGGGACAGGCGACTTTCATTCATGGCGGACCACGCCCCTGAGCGGTCCACGTGCCGGGATGGATCTCCGAATCGAATCGCAACAAAGAGTTGTCAGTGGCGATTTCTTCGCCGCGCTCGAAATCCCCGTTCTTGCAGGCCGCGTGTTTGACGCCCGGGACGATGACGACGCTCTGATGCGAGCCGTGGTGAGCGCGGATTTCGCGCGACGGGCTTTTCCAGGCATGTCCTTTGAGGATGTGGTGGGGCACCGAATCAGGGTGCTGGCGGCCTTGGAGCGACAGATCATCGGGGTGGTGGGCGACGTGAAACTCGATGCTCATGGCACGGCGTTCCCTGCCGTGTATCACGCCCATCGCCAGTTTGCCGGCCACCAAACCTGGGCGCTCATGCAGGTGGTGGCAACTGAGTTTCCGCCAGAAGAGATTGTTGCCGCCGTGCGGGCTGAGGTCGCCGCTTTGGATCCGCAACTTGTCGTTTTTCGTGTCGCGCCGATAGCTGACGTGGTGGGGACGGGAGTGGCTCGCGAGCGGTTTACTCTCGTGCTCATCGGCTCATTCGCCATCGTAGCCGTGGCGCTCGCAGGCATCGGCCTCTATGGAGTGCTCGCGTACTCGGTACGTCAGCGGACGCAGGAATTCGGGATCCGGATGGCTCTCGGCGCCACAGCGGCTCATGTGCGCCATTTGGTGCTACGCCAAGCGGCCTTGGTGGTTGGGATTGGCAGTGCAGTCGGAATCGGCGGTGCTCTGATGATCGGACACTGGCTCTCCTCGCTTGTGTATCAGACAAGCCCACGCGACCCGCGAATATTCGTCGCGACCACTTTGCTGTTGATGGTTGTAGCTCTGCTGTCGGCTTGGTTCCCTGCCTGGCGCGCCTCGCGGGTGGAGCCGCGAATCGCGATGCACCAGGAGTAACTCCAGCCTTCGAATGTGCGGTTTGGCAACTTTGCGGAGCGCTCTTCCGTGTTTTGAGCGCCCATATCAGGATCTTTGAAGGAAAGCGATGCGAATAGACCGGATCATCCGTCAGCGCCTGCGCTCGTTGTTTCGGCGGTCGAGTGCCGAAGCGGAGATGCAGCGGGAGCTCGCTCTTCATCTCGAACAGCTCGTCAAGGAAAACATGGCGGAGGGAATGAGCGAGACGGGAGCTCGCAGCGCGGCGCTTCGTGAGTTCGGGCCTTTGGAGGCAACGAAGGAGCAGTGCCGCGATATGCGGCGTGTCAGCTGGCTTGCGGATGCCGGCAAGGATCTAGCCTATGCATTTCGCGTGTTAAAGAAATCTCCCGGTTTCACCCTCACGGCCGTGGTGTCGCTCGCCCTCGGGATCGGAGCGACTACGGGCATCCTCAACGTCGTGAATACGCTCGTGCTGCGTCCGCTGCCCTTCCCCGAGGCCGATCAACTGGTCGTGCTGTTCGCCACCACTCCCGGGCGGGGCATCTATCGGGACACAACCTCGTTTCATGACTTCTCGGCCTGGAAGAACGAGAGCCGGGCATTCACTGACGCCGCGGCATACCGGCAAGATCTCTTCAACATAACCGGCGACGGTGAGCCGGAACCGCTTACCGGTGTGCGCGTCTCCCATGAGATGTTGAGGGTGCTGGACGTGAGCCCCGTGATGGGCCGGACGTTCGACGAGCAGGAGCAGCGCGGAGGCGACGCGGTTGCACTCATCAGCCACGGGCTGTGGACAAGGCGCTACGGCGGCGATCCGCGCATCCTTGGCAAAACCGTGCTGCTGAACGAGGTGAGTCATTCCGTCATTGGTGTCTTGCCGCCGGGTTTTCAGTTCCCGCCGTTCCACGACACCGACGTGATGACTCCCGTTCCCGAGCGTCCGTGCCGTAGCTGCGGCTACATCCGCGTTGTCGCGCGCCTGAAACCCGGGGCGCCGGTTTCCGCCGCCCAACAGGAACTCGACGTAATCGCCGGACGGTTGGAGAAAGCGTTCCCCGACTCGAACGAGGGCCGCGGTGTGAATATCGTGGCTCTCCACGATGTAGCCGTTGGAGCCGTGCGCACTCCGCTCCTTGTGCTCTTGGGGGCGGGCGCGTTCGTGTTGCTGATCGGGTGCGGCAATGTGGGCAATCTGGTGCTGGCCAGGGGCATTGCGCGCCAGCGCGAGCTTGCGGTGCGCAGTACTCTCGGAGCGGGAACGGGCCGCCTTGTTCGGCAACTGCTCACTGAGAGCGTTTCCCTCGCGCTGCTTGCCGCCCTGCTGGGCGCGGCCCTTGCCTTCTTCGGGAGCGAGTTGTTGGTGGCATCGCTGTCGCAGCGCTTTCCACTGCCGGAGATCAGCTTCAATTGGACTCTGCTTGCGTTCGCGGTTATCATCGCCGTTCTGTCGGGGTTGCTCTGTGGACTTCCGCCCGCGCTCATGGTCCGGAAGTCCGGCCTGAGCGGATCTCTTAAGCAAGACAGTCGAAGTCAGTCGGGCGGCGTGACGCAACATCGGTTGCG
>JBGTBX010000421.1:0-3487 GCA_041749115.1 Gemmatimonadaceae bacterium | reverse complement strand
ATGCCACCTGCCGACCCTGCTGCGTGGGAGTACGCACTGGCCTGCTACCTGGTAAACGATCCCTCATTGCCGCTGGCGATCGAAGCCACCCGACAGCCTCGCCCAAACATAGTGGTGCTGCCGCCTGGCTCTGGAGCCCCTATCTGGACGCATGCACGCGACACAGCTCGCGCTCAGAACGAGCAACAAGGAAGATCGACGGATCCCGATCTGGTGATCACTGTGGAGACATCGGGGGCAGAATCGTGCGACACGGTGCAAACGGGCCGCTTCCGTCGGTGGCGGGTCATCGGATCAGCCGAAGAACATCTCATATTGCCCGTCTGGCCGGAAAAGGACGATCAAATACGAAAGTCAAGCCGCGATCACGCTATAGAATTGCGGCAACCCAACGACTCAGCAGGACTCAGCAGTCCACCGTTCACGAGCGATACCGTCGCGAACTGGTTTATGTCCACGCCGTCGCTGCTTGACAACGTGGCTCCCAACACCGGTCTCCCGTTGATCGGGGTGGACCTCGACGGCGACGCCTTGGCCGACACACCGTTCGGCCTCGGTGTGCACGGTCCACTTCTCGTGCCGACCGTTCTGCTGAAGCTGGTACTAGAGCTACGGCCTGCCGAGGAGCCATTTCTGCTGCGCGACCACGACGCCGTACCAGCGCTAGCCATGGTCACCTGGCGCAGCGACTACGAAACCAGCCGATACCATTTTCCTTGGCGACGGACGAGCGGCACAGCCCTCTTAGTAAGTCCCGATACCTTCAACAAACTTCTTACATGGGGGCGCGGGCGATTAGCCATCCGAGAGGTCGTCCACGGGGATCCGTCGCTTGCCGAGGCCTCACCGAGCTCGTGAAGCGACCGCCGACCCACAAAAACTTCTCCGTCGTTAAGCTCGCGTTGGAACCAGCCGATCGAAACACTTCTCCAATGAAGGTATAAATAAGCCAAGCTGGCGCTCGATCACGGCATACGGCTATGGTCTGTCGCATGAACACCCGCTATGCGGGCATCGACAACGACCCGGTTGCGTTGGGGTTGGAGCTGGCGGCGCTGTCAGGTTGACGGGGTTGGGGTGTTCGATTGCCTCGTGTGGGTGGGGGCCAGACTGGGTTCGTGGACGCCACGTCCTCGTCGTTGTACAAGGGGCACCGCTATCCGGTGGAGATCATCAGCCACTGCGTCTGGCTGTCTCTTCCGTCGCAGCTTCGGTCGCTTCCGAGCGGTCTACAAAGCCGCCAAGTTCATTGGTCTGAATCAACCAGAAAGCCACAAAGCCCGCGATGCCTACAGTCTCGGCCCAGAACAGCCACGTGGGAAAAGTATCCCATATTACATTCCCCGCGATGATGATTTCGACTGCAAATAGAAATGTCACCCAAAATACTGTCCGGTACAGCTTCCTGTAAACGATTTTCTGTGCGCTGCGCGCATTCATATATATTACCGCGAGAATCAACAGAAAGAAGAGTCCCGCCGCTACACGGTGCGCTATTGAAGCGAAGAGTTCATAGTTGAATAGGAACAATACTGCTCCAGCGGCGAGCAATGCTATTGACGCTAAGAGTGACCACCTGGTTGGAGTCTCTAATACGCTGCCGCTAACATACCCTGGCTTGAGTAGCCATTCACCCAGCAAGATGGCAAGGAATCCAGCTAAGAATAGCGCCAGGGCGTTGTTGAAGATTGCGGACGATATGTCTGGAACATTGGTGGCATTGCAACCGAGATCCTCGGAGTCAAAGGAGGCAGGGACAAATGCGACGATGAACGCCAGGAAGCCAGCGAAGTCGAGGAACGCATTCTCGCACGCCGTATTACCACGATAAATAATGAGGCCGGCGCCAATTGCGCAAAGAGCGGCAATAAAAACTGGACGCGCGGGCGTGTAGTAGTACGCGCTAATCGAAGATTGCATGCAATGGAACGTCGCGAGCTGGATCGCAACGGACAAGAAGAGCATGGCCGCGAGCACGACCATACCTAGCCGAAGACCATAGTAGGTTTTATCGATATTCTCCTGAGATTCTGGGCTTCTGATCACCCGCACTCCCTTCGGATGGTGACTCCCACTGATCGCGCCAAGGGCAGCGCCGGAGCACTCCTCGGCCTCTTATTCGTCATGTTCCATGCTCCTCTGGCCACAGTTGCTTGGAGCCAGTCAAGCATTGTGCGATAATCAGCACCACTGCCGACAAGAGGAAGAGCAATTTCCCAGACGCGAGTGTCGAAATTAGCGCGACTCGGCGATCGTCGAACTGAATCAAGGCGTGACTACTCCACGGGGCGACCCCGGGCGTCGTGTATATCAAAGCGTCCTCAGCGAGGTCGAACGCTACATATAACAGTATGACGACGTTGCCTATCAAGAGCAGAGTGGTTTTATCCTTGGGTCCGGACGCCAGCTTCCTGTTGGCCCGTTTGTGCAGGAGATAGAGGAAATAGGCCAAGGTGAGCATTATCACGACATCCACATACAGCGCGACCTGGATGATCGTCGAGGGCGATTTATAGCCATGCTCGGAGTCCCCGCGCCACCAGTCGTTCCATGAAGCGGCAAGGGCGTCGTGATTATTCTCAAATGGATTCGTAAACGCCAATAATGTCCCAACACGTTGTCCAGGAGGATGCATTTTTGCGAGCTGGCTGTCAAGCGCCAGGAAAGCCGCTCCGGACAGTATTAAGATCGCTCCCGCGGTTACTAGTACAGTTAGCTCCCAGCGGCCGGCTGTCTGGCGCTCGCTCATAGGATCTCCTGGACCATCGGCTGGGCTAGGAGCCCACTATGACATGACGATGTATGATCCGCTGAACCGAGCGATTGTCGTGGTTTGCCCCAAAGAGGACGCACCTGGTCCAAACGATACTGTTGCGTTAAGGGATCGGCCCGCCCGTGCTGGTCCACGTGCCTACCCCGGAGCCACGTAGCAGGCCTTCGGATGTCCGGATTGTTGCGGTTCTCCGCGGTAGGGAAGGGATCTGCCTCCTGACTGTGGTGCATGGTGACAACGCCCTTCGCCTTAATGCAACAGTGCGGCTGTGATCGATCTCGATGGGATTATTAGCTTACTGCTCGACGAGGTGGCGGGCGATGGGCAATAGCTCCTCGGCCACCCGCGGGTAGGCGGCTGCGCGGTCGCTACTCACCTCGGTCAGCCGTGAGCCGTGCTCAAGCGCGCAGGTAAAGTATTCGTGGGTAGCCGCCAGATCCCGCTTCTGGGACACCAGCACGTCGATGACCTGCCCGAACTGGTCGATCGCCTAGCTCTGACAGCCTGATCTGGCCCCACCTGGTCGGCCTGATCCGGCCCCACCGGGTTGGCGCGATCGGCGGCTGTGACGGTCTGATCTGGCCCCACCTTCTGACACGCCGGGGCGATTATGACGGTTTGAGTTGGCCCCACCGGCAGTCTCGCCGTGGTGATGTCCGCGGCGGGTTGGGAGGGCCGGGTGGCGAGGTCGAAGGTGGAGTTGTTCGAGGCGAT
>JBGTBX010000420.1:0-8913 GCA_041749115.1 Gemmatimonadaceae bacterium | reverse complement strand
CTGTACCAACTTCCGGATCAGCGTGGTTCGACAACCGGGCAATCAACACCTCGACCTCGGCGAGCAGATCATCAGGTTGCAGGTCTTCGCCTGTGTCGGGCTGTGGGTCAGACGTCATGTTGCAAACCGCGGTGCAAGTTTCGGCGTCGGAAAGACGGCCCATCCCCCTCCGAGAGGACACACCGTGAGATCATTCAGTGACGCCTCCACCGTGGCGTAATGCAGTGCGAGTCTCCGCACTTCGGCGTACGCGTCGGCAACCGACGGACTCATTTCATCACCGAACGCATGGTCAAGCGGTTCAACTTCTATGACGACGGTTTCACTTGGCAAAGCTTTCATCCATTCGATCACCACGAGTGTGTTGTCGAGCAGGATAACGCCTGTAACCGCGTCAACCACGCAGCGCTGTATTACGTCATCCGAGGGAAGAGCGTGATCCCAACGGTAGGCCGCAATTGTGCCAGGTGGACGATTTTCGCGTTCAATTGACGAAATGAAAACCGCGCGCGTGATCGGCATCTCGCGCGCCTCGTCCAGGAACCACTGCGCTACGGCCACCGGACCGTAGCACAGATCCTCTACCAGCAGCGCCGGGGGCTGCGCGTACTGCTCAAGTTCATCACTCATCACAATGCCCAATGAGTGATCCCTCAAGTTGCGATATCCAACGCCCCCGATGACTGCGCGCATTGATCTGCCACTCTCCATCAGATTAATCGTCGAGTCCGCACGCGCATGTATTCACCTCGCGTGTAATCATCCCCGCTTCTGACTGAATGTGTGTGGTACACGGCATGCACGGATCGAAGCTGCGAATCGCACGCAGGATATCGACGCCGCGGAACTTCTCGGGATCGGTGGACTCCTCCAGAAGTGGCGTGTTCATCACGGCTTCTTCGTACGGCCCTGGCTGGCCCCATTTGTCCGTGGGCGATGCATTCCACGTGGAAGGCGTAACGATCTGGTAGTTCGCTACAGCTCCTCGGTCGAGCACCAGATGATGCGTGAGGTAACCGCGGCCCGCTCCCCAGAATCCAACGCCCATCTGCTCGCCACGCTTCGGCATCTCGAACTTGGTCGATGTACGTGTATCACCGTTCTTGAGAATCTCCATCGCCGCCATCCAGTTGTTCATCGCGACCATTGCGGTGTATCCCACGCAATACGCACGCGACCGGTTCCGCTCGAACGCGTTCCACACATCGGGCACGTGCCATTCAATCTCGCGCTCCGGCAGCTTACCGCGCGGCAGCCGAACTTTGAGCGAATGCCCCGTTGATTCAATAAACGGGTTGTCGGGGAGCTTCTGCGCAACGGCCGTGTTCCACATACGTGCGTAACACCCGGCCTCCATGCCCAGACGGTCCCACCGTGGAGCGGTGTCCCACGTGTACTTCTCCTTCCAGCTCTGCGCGCCGGGTTTGGGCTTGGTGATCTTGTTCCATGGGTGATACGGCGACAGCGGCAACCCGTTGGGGTCTGTAGTAAAATGCTGCTGCTGCCCATCCCCGGTCCATTCGTCGTAGTACGAGTGTTCGACAAACTCTTCGAGACCCATGTTGATCTTTGTGAGATCGGTGGTGACGAGCTTTCCGTCAACGATCGCCCCGGGCGTTGCCCAACGTTTGTTTCCCCATGCGTCGGCGTTGGCGTACGTCGCATCGTATGCATTGGGATCATCAAAGATGCCGGTGTCGATCATATTCGCGCGCCGTGCACCAACGAGCTTGTACTTCGGATCCGTGGCGTAGAAGAAGTCGGTGATGTCGTCCCAGATGCCGGCGATCTTCTTGCCGTAGTCGAAAAACTGGCTCATGCGAACGTACATCTCGTTCATCACGGACAGTGTGATGGTTGAACTCATACCGCCGGGCACGATGGTTTGCGGATGTGGGTACTTGCCGCAAATCAGTACATACGCTTCCCGTGCCACTCTCGTCATCGCAAGTGCCTCAAGATAGAGGCTCCCACTTAACGGATTCAGATCAACCATCAGGTCGTACATGGTTCGGTAGCCGTGCACTTCCGCATTGGGTGCAGGAGTGCTGCGAGCTTTGTCGAGCATCTCCGGGTTGGTCCCTTCGACAATTGCCGCCGAATAATCAGGGCCGGCTAACAGATGCAGGTGCAACGGATGATCGTAGAGAAACTCGAGCGCAAGTGCGAGGTTTCGTATCAGAACGCCGAGCGGGGGAGGTTGGCAGCCGATGGCCATCTCGATCGCGAGGGCTGAGCATGTCGAGTGCACGCCTCCGCACACGCCGCAAGCTCGACTCGTGATGTAAATCGCGTCACGAGGGTCGCGCCCGATCATGATGACTTCGTAGCCGCGAAAGAGCGTGGCGATGGAGCGAGCCTCCAACACCTTCCGTTCGCGTACATCGGTCACCGTATGAAACGCCAGGGCGCCGGCGACGCGGGTAACTGGATCGTAGTCAACGTCCTTGATGTGGCCGTTGCGCTTAACCAACTCCAGCACCTTATCGTGGTCGAGCTGCCTGGGGCCGTCAGGGACGGCAACTGCGGTAGCGTAAGGATTCGCCGCACCGTCCTTCAGAAAAGCCTTTCCGGCGGCGTCAAACTCGATCGGAAGATTCTTGAAGCACATGGTGGTCAGCCGAGTTTGAAGACAGTGGCGACGCGCCCGAGGTGGCGGTCGGCCGATTGCAGCCGCGCATGCAGCTGTACAAGCGCACCGTTGATCGTGGTGAGGCGCTCAGGCAATGGCTCCGTATGTCCGGCAACGGCTTCGAGCCCGTCGGCAATTGCCGCGACGCTCTTTCTTGCGGCTATAAGTTGCCATGCAATGCCGATGAGATAGCCGGCCAGGGCAACGACGACCAGCGCCACGGTGATGAGCGTGAGTGTGAGCAGCATGACGTCAGGCTCCTTCGGTTCGGGACTTCAGCACGGTCGCGGCCGTGTCGAGTTTCTGGGAGATCTCGCCGGCAACGCCGATCATGGCCACACCAACAGCGATCGTGCTGTTGAGGGCAGGAACGTGTTGGGTGTTTCCCGCGATGCCAGCGGCCGCCGTGAGCGCGTCCGCGGCATATCGACGAATGGAGCGCGCCGCGATGAACGCCCGGTGGAGCAGATAGACCGAGAGCGGCACAAAAATCACCAGGGTGACGATCAGGCCAATCCACCAGATTTTAAACAGGGCGGGGGAGAAGAGCGATTCGTTCACGGTGCCTCCTGTTTGGATACCGCAGTGATGACACCAGCAAGGTTGGCGTCAACGGCAATTAATCCGTCGCGGACGCTGGTGAGCGTTGTATTGAGCTGCGTGACCTGCGTCGGGATCATACCCGTTTCCACTTCAATGGCACGCACGCCCAGGCGAATCTTTGACAAAAAGCTGGCTTTTGATCCGTAGCTTTTCTCCTCGCCACCGATCAACTCAAGCTGCGTGATGATGGAGATCAAAAACAGCGCCAATGCAATGAACAAGGCCGCCGCCCCGACCACTGACAGCGTCATGAGAAGGGTGAACGTGTTCATCGCTTCCATCCTGGTCCGAGGACACATGCCGGACAGCCGGGGCACTCCGCGGCGTGATCCCTGATGGTACCGGTAGCACCGAGAATTCCGACCGCCGATCCCAGAATGGCAGTCGCGCCTGCGTTCGTCTTGGCCAGCAGCGACAACTGAACGGTATTGTTTGCAATACGTTGACCCACGTTCCAGATGGCGCTTACACCAGCACGAATATCGTGGGCGGTGCGGAGGATCAGTGTCAGCAGCGCTGCGACGACGACCAGAACCACAACGAACACAACGAGCGACAGCGTCCAGATCGTCTGAATCGTTTCTGCAGAAGGAGTTTGCATGAGATTATTCCGTTGACCTCCCGATTAGGATGCGCCAGCGTGGGATTCGAGCGTGCCGGCGAGAGCGCCGCCGTTCTGCTCGATGTGTTGCACCGTTCCAAGCATCGCGGTCGCGACTTCGTTCGTCGTCTGTAGCTCCCACAGCGGATCGGTACTCGCGCGGATCTTCTGTGCGGCCGCCAACGCGCGGAGCGCCTCGGAATAAATCCCTCGCGCCGTCCGCCAGATTACGATAAGCAGCGTGGCCGCAACGAGAATGATGACGGTGGCAACCACCATCCACAGGCGCCACGCGCTCCAGAGTTCAGCGTCGCTCATTTTCCCTCCGATAGGCTGTCGTCGATGTACTCGCTCGGCTTACCAGGACGCGTCCCTCCCCACAGCCATGTTTCCTCGCCGCGACGGCGTCCCGGTCTGCGCGAGCCCCAGTGCTGCCACTTCTGATAAAAGAATTCAACAAACTTGAGACTCAGTGTCGACCCAGGGACGTTCGCCCAGCCGCTGGGTACCTGATCCGTCACGTCCCAGCGCTTTTCCCGGTTTGCGTGACGGTTGCTGATGCGACGCAGCCGTCGGATCACACCACCCACTCCCTTGGACATTGAGGTGGAAATCACACCGCCCGGTGGAGCTTTATAAAAAGGCGAGAATTTGTCAGGGAAACCGGGCATGGTACACGCGATGCACACCCCTCCAGCTTGCATGCATCCACCCATGTGATTGATCGCACCCCGTCTTACGATGTTGCAGTTCACGACGGGCCCCCAACATCCGATTTCTACCAGACACTCGGGATCGCCGTATTCCTCCGCAAAGAGCCCTTCTTCGTAGTAGCCGGCGCGGGTACAGCCTTGATGTACGGTTTCACCATAAAGCCACGCCGGTCTCCCCAGTTCATCAAACGACGGGAGCGGTCCGAGGCCCTGAAGGAAAAGCAGTATCGCGAATACCGTTTCCGTGAAGTTGTCCCCTTGCGGAGCACATCCCGGGATATTGATAACCGGCAGGCCAAACGCGCTGCGGTAATCCTTGCCCAAATGGTCCATGACGCTCATGGCATTGGTAGGATTTCCCTCCGCGGCCGGCACACCGCCCCACGTCGCGCACGTTCCAATTGCGATCGTCGCCGCGGCTCCCGGCGCAAGCCGTGTCAGCCATTCAGTGGTGGGAATCATCTTCATTGTACCACCCTCGGGCTCGCCAGGCGGCAGTTCGGCGCCCATTGCCGACCAGTATCCGCCCATGCGACCTGCTATACGTTCGTCGGGTACGGAACCCTCAAACACCACAACGTACGGCTCGCCGAGCGTGCCCGCGTGCGCCCGTCTGAACGCGTCCATAAAGCGGGCACCCGACTCGACTGACAGCACCGGGTGGTGAAGAATCACTTGCGGCATGGCGGGTACCGTGCCCAGCAGCAGGCCTTCGATGCCAGGGTTGGTGGCGCCAGCGACGGTGATGGTGCATCCGTCGCAGCTCATGCCGGCCATCCAGAAAACGTGCACGGTCTTGAGCGGGCCGAGGGGCAGACGCGGTCGCTCCGCTTGAGCTGTTTCCTCTTCGATTGCTGAACCCATGTCGATCACTCCTTGCTTACGTTGGACGTTCTGCTCCCTGTGCCGACTGGTACCTCGTGTGATGTACTGATTAACAAATGCGCGGCAGAGGGTCGCCGACGAGCATGTCGAGCACGCGCGACCCACCGATCCCTGTGCGAAGCAATACCATTCCCTCTGGTTCCGGAAGAACTTCTCCAATGATTGCAGCGTCGGTACCATAGCGGTGCCCACGCATTGCATTCAGTGCGGCAACAGCCTGCTCCTTTGGTACGATCGCGACCAGCTTTCCTTCGTTGGCGATATGTAGTGGTTCGAGTCCCAGAATCTCGCACGCCCCCCGCACCGGCAGTCGTACTGGTACACGATCCTCGTCAATGCTGATTGCCAGTTTGGTGCGTGCGGTAATGTCGTTCAGTGCACTTGCCACACCGCCGCGCGTCGGATCTTTCATGATGCGTGTATCCGGGGCGGCCGCGAGCAGCATCGTCACGAGTTCGTACAGAGGTGCACTGTCTGACTCAATATCAGCGTCGAGTTCGAGCGCTTCACGAGCCAGCATCACCGCCATCCCGTGATCCCCAATAAACCCGCTGAGGAGTACGACGTCACCTGATTGAATTTTGTCCATCGAAAGACGCGAATCAGCGGACACGATCCCAACGCCACTGGTGTTGATGAACAGCTGATCCGCCTTGCCACGGTGTACAACTTTTGTATCGCCAGTGACGATCGGCACTCCGGCCGCCGCCGCTGCACTGGCCATTGAATCGACGACGCGTCGAAGAATAGCCATGTCGAGACCTTCCTCGAGAATAAAGCCGACAGACAATCCGATCGGACGAGCGCCAGAGACGGCGAGATCGTTGATTGTACCATGGACGGCGAGCGTGCCGATGTCGCCGCCGGGAAAGAACAACGGACTCACCACGTAGCTGTCTGTTGTCATGGCGATATGTTCAGCGCCGGGTACACCGGAGAACACCGCCGAATCGGCACTGCTGTCGAGTAATCCGTTCCGGAATGCGGGCATCAGCACGGACTCGATGAGCGCATGACTGGACTTGCCGCCACTGCCATGACTGAGCGTGACGTGTTCATCGCGCATCTTGGGTGCGCCATCGCGCGTGACACGGGCGCGTTCGATCCGGCCCAGTTGTGTGGGCAACGACGTCTCAATGCGATTTGCGCCACTCATGCGCCGACCACCGGGGCGGCTTCGCCCTTTCGCATTAATGAATAGCGCCCGTAGTTGTAATACGCCGCACACGCACCTTCGGGTGATACCATACACGAGCCGATCGGGGTTTCCGGAGTGCAGGCGGTGCCGAACACTTTGCACTGCCACGGTTTAATGGCTCCTTTCAGGACCTCGCCGCACTGGCACGCCTTGGGATCGGTCACACGAACATTGGGTACCGCGAAACGCGCTTCCGCGTCGAATGCCGCAAACTCGGGGCGCAGGGAAAGTGCGCTTTGTGAGATGAAGCCCAGCCCGCGCCATTCGAAAAAGGGGCGAAGCATCATGGTTTCGGCGAGCATTTCCATGGCCCGACGGTTGCCGCCGTCTCGCACCACACGCGCGTACTGATTTTCGACCGCCGCCGTGTTGCCGACGAGCTGACGCAGGATCATCACGATGGACTGCATAATGTCAGCGGGCTCGAATCCACTGACCACGAGCGGTAAGCCGTAGTCACGCGGGACAAATGAGAACGGTTGCACGCCGATGATCGTGCTCACATGACCCGGACCGATGAATCCATGCAACGACATGCCGGGCGAATCGAGAATTGCCTTGATCGCCGGGATGATTGTGACGTGGTTGCAGAACACTGAAAAATTCTCGAGCCCTTCGTCGCGTGCCCGCAGGAGTGTGGCAGCGGTCGACGGTGCAGTGGTCTCAAAGCCCACCGCAAAGAACACGACCTGCTTGTCGGGATTCTTGCGAGCGAGCGTGAGCGCATCGAGCGGCGAATAGATAAACCGAACGTCCGCGCCATCTGCCTTGGCATCGAGGAGGCTGCCCGAGCTGCTCGGCACGCGCATCATGTCGCCGTAGGTCGCAAAAATCACTCCGGGCACGCGAGCGATCGCGATCGCGTCGTCAATGCGACCCATCGGGATCACGCACACCGGGCATCCGGGACCATGCACCAGCTCGACATTGTCGGGCAGCAGGTCCTGCAACCCGTGTTTGTAGATGGCATGGGTGTGCCCGCCACAGACTTCCATCAGCTTAACGAACCGCCCATCGGTCAGCCGCTCGATCTCGGTAGCAAGGCGGGCAATGCCGCCGGGTTCGCGATACTCATCGACAAATCGCATCAGCGTGGCGCCTCCCCGCCTTCAACAAGCGCATCGTGAACCAACTCCAGAAGAACATGCCATAACGTGGCATGACCCTCCTGAATCCTCGGTACAAATTCGCGACGTGCAATAAAACAGTAGTCAACCGAGCCCCCGCGAGCGATCTGGCCACCATCGTATCCGGCGAGTGCCACCGTCAGCAGGCCGCGCTGTTTTGCCGCCGCGAACGCGGCGACAACGTTTGCTGAGTTACCGCTCGTCGAAAATCCCAGCGCGATATCGTTAGGTCCACCCAGCGCCTGGATCTGCCGAACGTACACCGCCTCCAGCGACACGTCATTCGCAATGGCGCTCATGGTTGCGCTGTCAGCCGGCAGCGACAGCGCCGGTAAAGGGCGCCACTCAGCACTGGGGGGAGACAGGCAATCATACGCTGCATCATCGGCGTCAGTGGCGCTGCCACCGTTCCCGAAGGCCAACAGCTTTCCACCCTTTCCGAAACGGACCGCCACTGCCTGCGCCGCTTCCTCCAGCTGAAGCTCGTACTCGGCAAGCATCTCCTGACGGAGTGCGATGACCTCGGCGCATTTCTGGAGTGTTGAACTGCGCACAGACTCCAGCAACGCCGTAGCGGCTTCGACGCCGGTATCCGTCGGAGCATAGAGGAATGGGTACAGCTCCCGGGCAAAATCACGATCGCTCATGCGGCACCTTCCTTTACACATTCTATCGCGAAGCCGAGGTGCACCAGTACCTGATCTCCGACCACTGCATCCACGAGGTCCAGCGCAACGGTTGCGACGCCATCAGTAAAATGTACCACGGCCGTGCGGCTGCCGGCATCTATGGTCACGACTCGACCCAGGACAGCTTCATCGCCGCACAGGTGGCAATGGTCGCTTTGCGGATCGCAGTGCGCGGCCGGAAGATTGGTCATGACGACGCCGTCCGGTGGTCAAGGAACACGTGCACCAACTCCCAAAGGACGTGATATACCATCTCCTGTGTTTCCTGCACGATACATTGATCTGTCGAAGGCACAGCGAAGGCATGATCCACCGAAGCAGTGAGCCCGGCACGGATCAGCGAGGGGTCGCCGGTCAAGGCGATGGTCGTGATGCCCTGCGCGTGCGCCGAGGCCAGAAGGACGACTGCTGCGTCGCTGAGCCCTTCGTGGCTAAGCAGAAGGAGGATGTCCTGCGATGCGCCGA
>JBGTBX010000419.1:0-4486 GCA_041749115.1 Gemmatimonadaceae bacterium | reverse complement strand
GATCTGCACCGACGTCAGCTTATTCGTCAGCAACATCGGCGACATCCTGGCCGCGTGCAGGATCTCGTCGGAGTAGGCATTGCCGATGCCGCTCAGTACGTGCGGATCGGTGAGCGCGCGCTTCAGCGTGTGGTTCTCTCGCGTGAGTGCCCGGCCAAATCCTTCGACCGTCGAGGTGAGGACTTCGAGGCCACCGGGATCGTGCGACGCGAGGTCGGCCTCACCGCGGACCAGGTAGAGCGACGCGCGGCGCTTCGACCCGGCTTCGGTGAGGATGAGCGATCCGGTATCGAAATCGAAAGCCGCGAGACCAACTTTTCCTGGAACCTTCGCGCCCGGCGCAAGGAACTTGAAGCGGGCGGCGATCATCAGGTGGATGATCAGAAATAGATCGTCTTCGAGCTGCCAGACCAGACGCTTGCCAAGCCGTCGAAGCCCCAGCACCTTCTTTCCGTTGACGCGATCGATCTCGGGGTCGTAGGAGCGAACCAGGAACGGGCTGGCGATGCGAATTCGCTCGAGCGTCCGCCCCACAATGCGCGACTCGAGCGCATGCAGGTACAGCTCGATGTCAGGAAGTTCAGGCACAAGCTCTGCTCACGTGAGCTAACGAAGTCTAGAGGACTAGTCTTAGAGATAGGAGATCAGCACACCAAACACCTTAAACCCGTGAACGGCGCGTGAGCCACCGGAATAGAATCAACCCTGGCTACGCCAACAGTTCCTGAATTCAGTCAGCAATTGATCAAGGATTGACTAGGCCGCGAGATATCAGGTCTCCACGTCTGGCATTAGTTCGGACTCCGGCCTTGTGCAGGGCATCCAGGGCGGCAGCCTCGGTTTCTGTTAAGTTCTGCTGAAGATCTACTCCCGAACTTTGGTCTCGTGAGCCCTTCATTAAGGGTGTCGAGAGATATGTTCCTGCTGGATAATTCAGGTGGAATAGTCCATACGCGTGAGCAACTTCGTGCGCAATCGCTAAGCCCCCGTCTGGCGAACGTATGGTTGTAAGTCCACGGCTCCGAAAGTTACTCGACGGGCATCTCGGCCCGCCGGTGTTGCAACCGAGAGATGGGCCACACACGCCCCCTTGCCTCATCTCGTCGGTGGTCATCTGCCTTATCGCTATCGTTTCGGGAGGTACGTCTAAAATGGTCCAA
Organism: Gemmatimonadaceae bacterium; assembly: GCA_041749115.1. Classification (GTDB taxonomy): domain Bacteria; phylum Gemmatimonadota; class Gemmatimonadetes; order Gemmatimonadales; family Gemmatimonadaceae; genus JBGTBX01. The sequence continues at coordinate 3,326 of JBGTBX010000419.1, read as the reverse complement.
CTTGTAAGGTTTGAGCCGGCTCTGTCCGATTTAATTGTAATGGTGTTACCAGTATTCGCTGAGTACTGCCTACCGAATTCCTGAGCCTTGGCGACGTTCGCTTCGGATATATCGTCGGCGAACAGCAATGAAACACGGTGACCATCTGGGAATCCGCAAACGGTCACGTTAGGACTGATACTTGGCCCTGACTGCACGCCATCGGTCAATGGTCCCGAGGCGTAAAGCATAGCGTCGATTACGTCGCGCAAGTCCACCGAAACTAAGCGGAAATCTGCTGATGCGGGGCTTTCGCCCACCTCGTTGCTGCTAGAGACTCTAGCGAAGAAGGTTCCCGCGCTTGGCGCAAGCCACACGTAGGTGGGGAGCCCTAGCCGCGTGTCTAATAGGTCAGAGGCACCAGGACTTCTTCCGATCAGAAGCCTATGACTGGTTCCAGAGGCGGACCAAATGAGCCGAAACTCACTACCGCCAAGAAGCGCGCGTTGAGTGTTCACCGATACTACCGGAACGTTCGGCGCCGTCAGTGTCGGAGCCGCGGGCGGCGGAACTGCGACTATCACAGGGGGTGTGACCGGAGCGGCCGCCGTGGGTGAGGTGGGCGCAGACCTACCGCAGCTTGAACTCAATATAAGAGAGGCACCAACAACAAGCCTCCCGAACACTTTCATATTCCTCCGGGCAAGGACGTTCAGAAAGAGTACATCTGAGCTGGGGAAAACCACCACGACCCCTAGTTTACAGGGGTGCCGTGTAGGGTCAAAGGTACATTAGCAGCGAGTCCACACACAATGAGCCGGACGCGATAACTCGGGAAGGGCATGGATACGGGAGTCAAGGACGCATCATTGCGCGTTCAACAGTGAGGCCCACCAACGGACCGGAAGATCATATTTGGCGCACCGTGCGTGCGGGCGCCATCGACGTTGAGCGGGAGTGACCACGTCACGACTGTCGGAACTCTAAATCGATCTGCTACTGAAGACGAGGGGACGTCGGTTTCCAGACGGTTCCAGACTGTTCTAGACGGAAAAATTACTGGAGGACTATGCTAGCGAGGGTATTGAAAAGTCAAGTTTGTGTGCAAGCGAGACTGGAGGCATGATGGAGAACGTCTATGTTCAGCGTCAAACCATGGTTAACTGTTCCGACTATTCCGTCTTCGCGGAGGCACCTCCGTCTCTCACGCCGGTGCACGAGCCCACGTTTATCGTGTTTTTAGCGCACACGTCTCATACGCGCCTTGGTGCGCAACAGCTACTCCTGCGTTTAGCGAAGCGGCCTCGCGCCCGCTCGAACGCGGGTAGACAGATCAGTAACCGCCTTGGCCTGTGGCTGGTTTGTGGATGTGCTGCCTTAAGTTCGATCATGAGTGGTTGCAAGTCCGCTTCCACTCCGACTGGTCCGTCAGGTGAATCAGCGAACATCTCGTGGACCGTTGACGGCGCGAGCTTTTCAGGAAGTTCAAACGGCCGATCCGCCGATTACCTTTCTAGCCTATTTAGTATTACGGGCTCGCAGTGCGGCACAGGTGCATTCTTGTCTGTTCAGTTTCGCGGGCCCCTCGCCGCCAGGACCTACAATTTAGGTGAGTTCGATCTCGGCGGGAGCTGGACTCCTGATGCGCGAACAATCGGTGATAAGCCTGTTTGGGTTGCACGCAGCGGCAAAGGGTCTGGCTCGCTGACAGTTTCCGAAGTGTCAAGCTCTTGGACCAAAGGCTCGTTTGAGTTCCTGATGTCCTCGGACTCTAACCTTGCTTCCGGCACTCGAAGCATTCGCGGCTCCTTCAGTCTGCCACTCGGGAAGTACGATGGAAAGATTTGCTGACGGACTCATACGATCGATTCTCACTCGCCGGACAGAGATTTGAGGCGCATGCGGTCGCGTGAAATGAGAATCCGAACGTTTAGCCTCTGGCAGTGGCGTAAGTGCATCGAATGCTACTCCTGACCAGGCCAAAGCTTCTGCCCCCGACCATCAAAGGCCGCCTCAACTGAGTACCTGCGGGAACGTTAATATCGAATATTGCAACTGCTGCTGAAGACGGGGACTTCGCCACAAGGCTTACACGTCGGATAGTGGTTCGCTTGGTTTGTCGCGTGTTGAGCCCTCTGAATCTCTCGCAGCGCTGCGCTAGGAGCCCGACCGAGTAATCGTTGTGATGGTCATATTGCCTCGTGCTGCGCGCCCACCCTGTCGGCGGGCGATGCTCAGGCTGACGTGAATCATAGCGACGCCTGACTGGCTTGGGGCGCGGGCGACGAGCCATCGGAAGCCGTGGGCCTTGCGATCATCCGTAGCGTCGATACAACTTCAGAATGTTGTGGGTCGTGCACACGAGCGACCATTCCCCTTGCACTTTCGCGAGCCCGCGCAGCAAGAACTGCCGGAAGCCGCGGGCCTGCTTGATCTGGCCAAACACCGGTTCGACGATCGCTTTGCGAGCCGCGTAGACGGCCGCCCCGGCCTTCCGGTGCAACTTGCGGGACATGCGGTCGACCCGCGTCGCGGTCGTCGGCAGGGGACCGCGGGGACAGGGCCCGGGGCGCTCGCCATGTTTCTGTTTCCGCGTCGAGATGTAGGCGTCGATGGGGGGGGGCGGCGATGGCGGCCAAGTTCTCGTCCGAGCAATCGCCTGCGTCTGCGAGGAGGTGCGTGGGCGTGATACCCGATTGCTCCTCGATGATCGTGACCATCGGCATCAGCTGCTTCTTGTCGTTGGTCTCCTGCGTGACCGCCTGGCCCACGATCAGTTGCTGCGCGTCCACCGCGATCTGCGCGTTGTAGGCCTGGACGAATCCGTCGGGCCCCTTCATGATTCGCGACTCGGGATCGGTAAAATTGTATTGGGCTTTGGGATCCGGCTTAGCCGTGTCCGCTGGATCCCCGGCGGCCGCGGCCGCCTCCTGGGCCCGCGCCTCCAGGACCCGTTTCGCCTCCCGAATCCGCGCCACCCGACTCTCCCGGCGCTGCAATTCCGCCGGCAGCTCGTCGCCGCGCCGGTCCGCGCCGTACTCCGTATCCTCGGCCGCGTCGGCCGCCTCCGCCTGGGCGAGCAATTGCTTCACCTCCGCCCGCAACTGCCGTTGTTTCCCGCGCATCCGGTCGTAACTCATCGCCTTGTGCTTCGACGCGTTCGCTTTGACCTTACTGCCATCGAGGGCCACCCGCCCGACGCGCACCGCGCCCAGTTCGCGCGCCATCTGCAGGACTTGCTCGAACAAACCCTGCAGCGCCGTCAGGTGGATCTTCCGAAAATCAGCGATCGTGCGAAAATCCGGCGCGTTGCCGGCGGCCAGCACCCGGAACGGGATGTCTTCGAG
>JBGTBX010000418.1:0-2471 GCA_041749115.1 Gemmatimonadaceae bacterium | reverse complement strand
TTCGAGTTCACCGACAGTGTCGCGGAGGCAGTTCTCGAGGGGTTGGCGGCCATGGGACATCAGGTACGCCGCTGCTTCGAGGAAGTCGAAGGGGCAGGCGCCGCGCACTGCGTGGAGTGGCTGGCACGCGAACGCCAGGTGCGCGCGAGCGGCAACACCTGGGCTGCCGGCGTCTGAACGCCGCGAAGGGGGAAACGATGAGGCACTTTCTCGTACACGATGCGCGTGACAATGTCGGCGTCGCTGTGGTTGACATCGAGGCTGATCAGGACATCGTCGGGGCATGCCTCGACGACGGGGCGACGGTGAACGTACGATCGCTCCAACCCATTCCGCTGGGACACAAGATCGCCCTCAAGACACTCGCCGCGGGCGATACGATCACGAAGTACGGGGAAGACATTGGCCGGGTCGTGGCGGATATTCGCACCGGCGAACATGTCCACGTCCACAATTTGAAGACCAAGAGATGGTGAGGATCATGCAGATGCCGACCTTCAACGCCTACCGCCGCGAGAACGGACGCGTGGGCATCCGCAACCATGTTGTCGTGTTACCAGTGGACGATATCTCGAATGCCGCGGCCGAAGCCGTGGGAAAGGTCATCGCCGGAGCCCTGCCGCTTCCACATGCGTACGGCCGCCTGCAGTTCGGAGAGGATCTCAACCTGATGTTCCGGACGCTGATCGGCATTGGGACGAACCCGAACGTCGCGGCCGCGATCGTCATCGGGATCGAACCCGGCTGGACCGAACGCGTCGTGGAGGGCATCGCCCGGACCGGCAAACCGGTCACCGGCTTCGCCATCGAGCGCAGGGGCGACTTGAAGACGATTGCCCAGGCTTCACGCAAGGCGCTCGAATACATGCAATGGGCGAGCGAGCAGCAACGCGAGGAATGCTCAATGGACCAGTTGTACGTCTCCGTGAAATGCGGGGAGTCCGACACGACAACCGGCCTCGCCTCGTGCCCCACGGTCGGCAATGTCATTGATCGACTGGTGGACTTCAATGGCACGGCGTCGTTCGGCGAAACGTCCGAGTTGACCGGTGCCGAGCACGTCGTCAAGGCTCGCGCCGCCACACCGGCCGTGGCAGAGCAGTTCATCAAGATCTGGAGCAACTACAACGATTTCATCAATGACCACAAGACCGATGACTTGTCGGAGTCGCAGCCGACCAAGGGCAACATCCGCGGCGGCCTGACCACCATCGAAGAAAAGGCGTTCGGGAATATTCAGAAGCTCGGCAAGCGTGCACGGTTCGTCGGGTGCCTCGAGCCTGCCGAGGCGCCCTCCGGCCAGGGGCTGTGGTTCATGGACACCTCCTCTGCTGCCGCCGAGGCGCTCACCTTGTGGGCCGCATCCGGCGCCGTGCTGCATCTGTTCCCGACCGGTCAGGGCAACGTGGTGGGCAGTCCCATCATGCCAGTGATCAAGCTCTCCGGGAATCCGTTGACCTGCTCCACGATGAGCGAGCACATCGATCTCGACGTCTCACGTATCCTGACGGGGGAGATGACGATGGATGAGGCTGGCGAACGCCTGCTGGAGCTGATGGTGCGGACTGCGAACGGCCGTCTGACCTCGAGCGAAGGGCTCGGCCATCGCGAGTTTGTCATGACCAAGCTGTATCGCAGCGCGTAAACCCTCAAGGCTGGCTCCCGTCTCCCCACAGGGACGCTGACGTCGTCGTCCGATCAAGATGCAATATGATGAACATCTGGGTCTGTGTTCTAACGTTGCGGTCGAGCGTGCCGACCAGCCCCGCCGATCGAGCCCAAGGCCAGGCCTCACGCGGCGCCGTCGCGGGTTTGTCCGTACGCTATAGTCAACGCCACTCGTGCCGAACTACGGTTTCGCGATAGACCTGCGCAAGTGCATCGGCTGTCATGCGTGCACGATCGCCTGCAAGGCCGAGCATCAGATCCCCGTCGGCGTGAATCGCTGCTGGGTGAAGACCGTGGAGAAGGGCACGTTTCCCGACACGCGCCGCTTCTTCTTCCCCGTCCTCTGCAATCAGTGCGAAGACGCGCCCTGCGTCCGCATCTGCCCGACCAACGCGCTGTTCAAGCGCCGCGACGGCATCGTCGATCTGAACGGCGACTCGTGCATCGGCTGCCGGGCCTGCATGGAGGCCTGCCCCTACGACCAGCTGTTCATCGATCCGAACACGCACACGGCCGAGAAGTGCAACTTCTGCGCGAACCGCGTCGAGAACCAGCTGCTGCCGGCCTGCGTCAGCGTCTGCCCCACCGAGTGCCGCATCTTCGGCGATCTGGACGATCCCGCGAGCGAGGTCGCACGGATCGTGCAGCGCGAAGCGTTCATGGTGCGCAAGCCGGAGAAGGGCACCGGGCCGAAGATCTTCTATCTGGGAGCGGAGGAGAGCGTGATCCGACCGGAAGAGGCGGTCCGGCCGCTCTATTACAAGGAGGGCCAGGTGCACCTGCGGCCGGTCGGGGCGCCGATG
>JBGTBX010000417.1:0-2176 GCA_041749115.1 Gemmatimonadaceae bacterium | reverse complement strand
GCGGCCTTCGCGCGCGACCGCGTAGTAACTGCGCGCCGCGTAGCCCACGGCCCAACCGACGCAGGAACCCTGCTCGCCCTGATCGCCCGGCGTGGGGAAGCGGTGCGAGAGATCGACCCGGTCCGGCAGGAACGCGCGATGGCGCTCGAGCTTCGGGTAGGCGGAATAGGCCTCGTCGGGCTCGAAGACGAGCCCCTGCGCGACCGCGGCGTCAGGAACGGCGAGGACGAGGACCAACGAAAGGAGTAGGGCGTTCCATCGGCGAAGGGTCGCGATCGGACAGGCAAGGGCGCGCAGCGGCGTCACTGCATTCTCCCCCAATAAAGTTACCCCTGTCGCTCGGGCGGTGAACCGCCCCTTGTGCGCCTCTCATCTGCAACCTAGCAGAGCCGCTGTCTCATGCAATACTGCCAATGATCATAAGAGACCAGGCGGCCAACCGCGCCAACTCATCTGAAGGGCCGGCATTTGTGCGGGCCATCCGTCAACACCATGAACTTCCAGAGTATTTCGGAGAGGGTTAGAATCCGGTTCCTCTCGCTCCGCCAATTGCGCTCGCCATAGCGTCGATTATGCGTCTCGGCTTGCTGCGGTGGCGCAGGCCACCTTAATAAATCCAACCTGTCGCCAATCTGAGGTCGATCGCGAGGAAGCGAGGCCCGTCGCGCGAACCCTCGGTATCGAAATGCACGCCCCGCCGGCCCGGGCCGGGTTGGCGGGGTTTTTGTCGTTGCAACCTCATTTGCAATTGTTAGTCCCGGAACGCCGCCCCGTTTGGGCCGTACTAGTGCCGGCGCCACAGGGGAGTGGTCGCGGGGACAGCGGGATATGGTGAGTCAAACGTCCGAGACTGAAAGCGCTCCCCGCTTGAACCATGCTCGTATTTTGGTCGTCGAAGACGACCCAATCATTGCCCTCCATATTGATCAGGTGCTTGCGTCACAGGGGGCAACAGTCCTGGGTCCGGCGCATACTGTCGATCAAGCCTTAGGGCTCGCGGAGGCCGAGCAGATAAACGTGGCTGTGCTCGACTTCCGTCTGGAACAAGCGGATGCCTTGCCGATCGCCCGCCGCTTGTCTGAGCGCGGAATACCCTACCTCTACCAAACCAGTGATAAGGCGAGCATCCCGGAGGAGCACCGCACGGTCCCCATACTCGAGAAGCCTATTTCAGAAGCCCGCCTCATCGCCGCGCTTACCCATCTGCTCACGAAGGGCCGTCCCACCTCAGGGGCTATTGTCGAACCACCACGTACTCGAGAACCGGCAAGCTGTGAAATCAGCGAAAGCGGATTGCAGAATCGAATTCGTCAGCAGGAATTACTCGCCGAGCTTGGCGTGCTCGCTTTGCAACGAATTCCTGTCCCTGACCTTCTTCAACGCGCGGCAGAGATTGCGTCCGAAGGTTTGGGTGCCGAACTTGCCAAAGTTCTTGAGTATCTCCCCGGAGATAATCGACTGCTATTGCGCGCCGGCGTTGGCTGGGACCCGGGGCTCATCGGGGTTGCAACGGTCGGTGCAGATTTAGAGTCCCCGGCGGGCTATGCATTGCAGACGGGCCGGGCGGTCATTTCAAATCACTTGGCCAGCGAGCAGCGGTTCCGAACTCCCGAACTGCTTTCCGACCACAGCGTCCGCCGGGCCATGAATGTAATTTTGCAAGGTGAGGGTGCGCCGTTTGGTATCTTGGAAGTCGATAGTCGCACGCTTGGCGAGTTCTCCGAACGCGATATCTCGTTTCTACAAGGGGCGGCCAACGTGCTCGGCATGGCGATCGAACGCGACCGGACGGATAGGCAATTACATGCCGCGCTGACCTACCAGACTGTTCTCGTAAAGGAAATCAACCATCGAGTTAAAAACAGCCTGCAGCTTGTAGCCAGCGTCTTGGACCTTCAAGCCAGGGCATCGGATGACGAATCGATAATTGCAATCCTGCGTGACGCGACCAGCCGCATGCGCGCCATCGCGCGTGCCCATGAGAGGCTCTACCGTGGGACGGACATTTCAAAAATTGATCTTGTAGCTTACTTGTCCGATGTTTGCGGGGATTTGGCCGAGTTCGTTCCAGATTGCAGGTTGGTATGCAGTAGAGAGGAGTCCTTCGATATTTCGACTGATCGGGCCGTTCGAGTCGCGCTGCTCGTGACAGAACTCGTAACGAACGCCGCCAAAC
>JBGTBX010000416.1:0-5992 GCA_041749115.1 Gemmatimonadaceae bacterium | reverse complement strand
TGCCGGCCGCGACGATCCGGCACAATGGTCGGACTCGATCCGGCCACCTTTTACGATCCCGACCAGTTTGGCGTGAGCGTACGCGTCTGCGCGCACGAACTATTCCATGCGTGGAACGTGCGTCGGCTGCGTCCACGACCGCTCGGGGACATTGCGTTCGAAAATGGGTGCTTTACTGACGGCCTGTGGGTCGCCGAGGGGTTCACTCGGTACTACGAGTTCTTGACGTGTACGCGGACGGGCGTATACTCGCACGCGCAGTTCCTCAGCGCGGTGACAAACTACTATACTCACCTCGCGCCGTTCCCAGCGTTCGACCGAGTCAGTCCCGCTGACGCGTCGCTGGCGACCTATCTCAACCACGACAAGTATCCCGGCAGGCCTAACAGCGCAATCGACTACTACGACGCGGGAATGGTGATCGCGTTCGAACTCGACGCAACCCTCCGAATGGCGTCGACAGGCGACTCGCTCGACCGCATGTTTGCGGCGTTCTACGAACGCTTCGTCGGACGGGGCGCCGGATACACACTTGACGATCTCTGCGCGTTCGCGGAGGAACGGCTGCCTGGGCTCGGTGTGTGGCTCAGCACCGTGGCGCGTCACCCTGGACGACTTGAGCCGCAACGGCTGCTCAGGTCACTGGGCTTCGACGTCATCGAGGGTGAAGTGCCCTACCTCGGCGTGGTCCTGCAGGACGACACGGGGCCTGCCATTTACGCCGTGCTCGACACGAGTCCGGCTGGGGCGTCGGGGCTGGCTGCGGAGGACGTCCTCCAATCAGTCAACGGATTCCCGTTCTCGCTAGCGGCGCTGCGCTCGGCTGCCGCCGGTGCGCAACCGGTGCTCTTGAGTGTACTGCGAGGCAATCTGAGCCTCGATGCCGTGGTGACGTCCCGAGGGCGACCAACCATCACCGGCCTTCGGTGGGCGGGAACTGGAGACCAAGCTCGGCGGATCGAGGGGTGGCTCAACCAGCCGTTCGATCCTGCGGCGGGACAGGCCCTGCCACTCGACTTCTACGAAAACTTCCATGGCATCGAGACCGTGATTTGATCGACGTGAAGGGGGGAGTAATGGTGACTGCCGCGCAGATGGAGAAGGTCTTTAAGGAGGTTCAGCCGCACTTCGCCACACTGCGGACGTCGAAGGCTATGCCAGCTTGTTCACTGCGGATGCCGTGTGGCGGCCGCTCAATCGGGACACTCGCATCGGTCCGAAACAGATCGCCGCTGGATTCGCGCAGGTGATGGCCGGCTGCAAGATTACCGCCGTCTTCGAGGCGGTCGAGTTGCATGCGTCCGAGTCGACGAGTATCGCCATCCTCATGGGAACCGAGACGATCTCGTTCGACAACGGCGACCCGACGCAGGTCGTCACTCACGTGAGATCTGGATGTTTCGCGACAGCACGAGTTGCCATAGATCTGCCGGATGATCTGGAACCAGGATCCGTCGTAGTCATTACCATCGGTGCTGACCTTGTTAAGTGGCTAGAGACAATTTCTCTGCGCCCGGCATCGTAAGAATTTCCAGTCATCAACCCGCCCTCCTCAATCGACCAAGCGTGTTTGCATCGTCGAGCTTCGTCCGAAGCAGCGAATCCGTGACCTGTGTGTAGATTTGGGTCGTTGCGATGCTGCTGTGGCCGAGGAGGCGCTGCACCACGCGAATATCGACGCCGGCTTCCAGCAACTGCGTTGCCGCACTGTGGCGCAGCATGTGCGGCGTGACACGCCGTGATATACCAGCCGCCTCGGCAACAGCTCTGAGTCTGCCTCGAATGTACTGAGTGGTGATTCGGAGGCCGTTCTTTCTGACAAGCAGCCAGTCCCCGCCCGGTATCGACTTCCGCTGCTCCGTGTAGTCCTCAAGTACTTTTGCGGCCTGACCGCTGGAGAGGTAGACCCGCCGCTCCCTATTCCCCTTCCCCCGCACCAAGATCGAAGCCTCGGATACCGACACGTTCGCCAGCGGAATTGAAACCAATTCGCTGATGCGAATGCCGGTTGCGAAAAGGACGATGACCGCAGTACGGATGAGGAGCGCTTCATGATCGCTGCTGTCCGGCCTTGAACCCGGCGGATCGACAGCATCCAGCAGCCGCCGTAGGTCCGACCCGTCGAGAGCCCGAGGCAGCCGCTTTGGGAGACGGACAGCAAGGCCAAGCCGATGGAAAACGCTCAATGGCACGGCGCCCTCCGCCTCAAGCCACCGAAAAAACATACGCAACGTCGCAAGCCTTCGCTTCACAGACGCTTCGCCCAGACGTCGCACTTCCCGCAACCACCTGATGTGCTGCCATAAGCGGTCTCGGTCGATTGCTGCAGGTACCGCGTCCGCGCCGACGTCCTTGATGAAGAGACCCAGATCCCCCTCGTAGGCACGAAGCGTGTGAGCGCTCAGACTCTTTGCGACGCGACAGTGCGCCATGAATCGGGCCGCCAATCTACCCAAGGTCGCTCCCTGCGCACCTTGTCCTGATGGGTTTGGAACCAAATCGAAGAGTTGCATCTGCACGTCACGTCCTCCTGCCGAAACCGACATTCTGTCTGCATAAAGGCGACGTCCGCGGGCCAAGGCGAAAAGCCGTGCAATGCCGGGAATACCTGTGCACGCGGCGTTCAAATGCGGACACTTCGTCCCAGGTTTCGATCGGCGTTGAGCTTCTGAAGAGCAGCTAGCACCCCGTCTAGCTAAGACTAAAAGCAGCTAAGCAGCCAGGCTTCATTTCAAACGTTCCTCGGTGCTGGACGCGACCGGCGTGGATTGCTATCCTACCCCTACATCCCCTTAACCGCGGATCGACGCCTCCAGGTCACCTAGCCCTTCTCCGAGCGACGATCCGAAACGAAAATGCTCAACATTGTGATAATCGTCGCGCTGAGTGCGCTCGGTGCCATCGGTGACATTTTGCTAAAGAAGGCGGGCCATGGCGGACCGAAAGCTGGTCTTTGGATACTTGCCGGAGGCGCTGCCTACGCTCTGACGATCCCGGGTTGGTACTACGTTCTCAAGCACGTCGCCTTAGCGCCGGTTGGGGTTATTTACTCCGTCAGTACAACCTTGATTCTTGTCGGAGTAGGAGTCATGTGGTTTGATGAGCGCTTGTCAGGAAGCGAGCTACTTGGGGTAGCCTTTGCGTTGGTGGCCGTTGTTTCTCTGAGACGCCTGATCTGAAGTTGGGAAGCTCCACTGGAGATGTTGTGCCTGATAACTGGAAATTATCAACCGTCCGGCAATTCTACGAGGACCCCACAGTTTGGTCGCGTTCGGACAACTGGCACGCCGTAGTTGCGGAAAGTACTAGGCAATTTGTGGCGCGGCTGACATCTTCTGCGGTGCTCTTAGACGTTGTAAATCTCGGTTCCGGCGGCAAGACCTTTGGCCTGGGCGGGCGGCTCCATGTCCACGTGGACATTGTTCACGCTCGGCTTCAACAGGTTCTCGGCGTTATCGCCAGCGCTGAACAATTGCCTTTGGCTGACGGCACGTTCGATCTCGCGCTGTGTGTCGGCGGCGTAATTAACCACTCGGATGCATCGAGGGTCATCTCAGAAGCGGCCCGCGTACTGCGACCCGGCGGCCGTCTTCTGCTGGAATTTGATTCGCTCGACGGCCTTCAACATTTTGGGGAAGAGCCGCAAACGGCCACGGCTGTTGTCGATACGTTCTTCAACAGAAAGCGGGTCAGGATTACTGAGTACACGCGCTCGCATGTAACAGAACTGCTGCGACGCTCTGGATTTCAAATTGACGAGTGCTTGTCGTTCCATATTCTGTCCGCTCTGCTCTTGCGACTCGGGTGTCCTCCGTCGGTGGCCGCCTGGTTCTCGGTTTTGGATCCCGTGGCACGGTGGATAGGGCCGATTAGATTTCGCGGTACGAACGTCATCCTGACCGCGCTGCGTTCCTAGACGCTCTCACGGCATCGGAGCGTTCGAGAACTGCCGGCATACGTCCTTGGCCAAGATCTCGCTCATGGTGCTCAGGAACACTTTTCCCTTGTCTGAATGCTGCACCACGGACGACATTCCAAAGGTCTTGCACATCGCTTCTCCACTCGGAGTAAACGCGTTGGCGCATACTTGATCGATGACAATCCCATCAGCGGCGAGGCCCCGGACAACGTCGAACAGAGACTCCAGAAGCAACTTGTACGCTTTGGTCCTGCGGTACCTGGGCAGGAGACCAAACGAAACGAAATAGATCGGGTATCGTCCAGGCAGCTCGAACAGACGAATACGATCCGGTGTGATCTCGCTGTCGTGCAGCAGTCCCCGAACAGCCAGGTCGAAGTCCTCATCGAAGAGAGGGACAAAATGCCAGTATCCAACGATTTCATTTGTTGGCGTAATCAACAGTCGCCATGTGTCCGGATGGTCCATGAACACCGGCGCCCACTGCGCCGTGTGGCCCTCTTGCTCAGGAGTCAGCCCCGCAAACATTTGATAGTCCAAGTCAATCAACCGGTCGAGTAGTTGTTCACCCGACATTCCCCAATCCGTCACACTGCGCAGATCGGCGACGTGAAGTTCCTCGACTCCACTCACCTCTGGCCACGGAGGAAGCCGGAGATTCGACTGGCTCCCGAGGCCCAATGAAGAGAGGAAGTGCAGAAACTCCCGCTCTCTGGTCCTTGGGTCGGTGAGGTCGACGGCATCGAGGCGGCGCACAGACAAACGGATAAGCGTCCGGTCCACCGGTTCCACCAGAATCGGAATCAAGCGACGCAAGGTGCCAGTCGGATCCTCATACAGCCGCAGAGTCGTCTCGAATGCGACCCACTTGCTAAACACCGAACTTCGGGACAATACGAGGACCAGGGATTCGCTGGCTTCGATCGCAGACTCGAGCGCCGTCACCGTATCCTCCCCAGGGCTGATGGAGTCCTCATCGAAAAAGACCCGGAGTCCCTGTTCACGCAACAGCGCAACGAGATGACGGACCCAGTTCTTTTGACGCCTGTTATGGCTCAGGAACACGTCGTAGCGGGTTTCTAAGCCAGGCATAGCGATAATTTCCAGTTATCAGCCCTCCGCGTCTCCAGGTAACCGGCGCGATTGATCGGCGACAAGGCGTACGGACAGCGGCCCACTCAACGCGCACCTCGCACCCCATCGATCTCATTAGCCGGATCGACACTGGCGCGTGCTGCCGCAGTCCAGCGTAGTGGGCGCATTGAACGGTTCACCAAACCGTCTTCAGGCTGCGCCATGACGCGGTAGGGCGTCCGCCGGACCTTGAGGGCGATAAGTGATCGCCACTTGATGTGTCATAGAAGGTCAACCCAAACTGGTCGAGCCCTGAAACGTCGAGTCAGGCCAGTGGCCCATCCGGCCGCACTAGGTGAAGTGGCACGCGCGCGATTCGCCCAAATCTGGTGGGGCCGTCTAGTTCCTTTAATACTTGGTCGAAACGGGACATGCCAGTAATTCGGCTTTGTAGTTTCAGCCGACTAATGTATCCTCGGCCCCTAGTAGGTCACAAGGAGTGGGCTGAATGGCGAGTCCGACGTCGGATCCACTGACGGACACACAGGTAGAAGTCCTCGTCTTCGGACTACACCGATGGGCGGAGCGGCATCCTTACCCCGACACGCCATTGTTGGCATTTGCCGGCGTGACGCCAGTGACCCCGCGCCAGATGGCCTCAGAGATAGAGGCACGATCAGACAGCGGCCTGGCGCTGCTCCGCATGTTCCAATTTGGACTCGAAATGATGCCGTTCGACGACCTGCTTGGCCGCTTCATCGAGATCGAGCCGGTGCGCTGATGCCCAAGGTCACCATCGTGAGACCGGAGTCGGACCCCGTCGAAATCGCGTTGTCGAATTGGGCCACGCAACTGGCGTCGTCGGTCACAGCAGATCCCAGCGTACGGATAATGCACCTGCGCCGCACGAACGTGACGCAGGCGGCCGTGTCTGCCGCGCTGCAACAGAGCGACGTCGCTGTCTGTTTTTCGCACGGCTTGGCGGACTCGCTGGGGGTG
>JBGTBX010000415.1:0-53865 GCA_041749115.1 Gemmatimonadaceae bacterium | reverse complement strand
GAATCGAACGATCACGGTGGCGCCTTTCATGACGCGAATCATCGGCCCTGGTACCTGGCCATTGAACGCATACATGGCAAATGCACGGCGCCCGATCATCCGTCGAACAAATCCGGCTCGAAGCTCCAACGTGTCGCCATCTGCAAGGCGGACAATTTCCGTTTTGCTGGCCAGCGGAAGGCGCATGGGATCGGTACCGGCGTTCGGCAGAAACGGTGTCACTGGCGGCCTGAGTCCCATTAACCCCGGCAGCATTGGCATGCCAGCCGGCATTGGAATTGGCATCGACATACTGTCGTGATTCATGCCGGCCATACCTGGCATCTTACCGCCTCCGGCCTTTTTGTCGATCGTGTCACCCGACGCACCGTGCTTATGCATGTCCCCCAATGAATCCTTTGCCGGCGGCTTGCGAACAACGGTGTCACGGCGTGTGGAATCTCTGCGCGCCTGCGCCTCCGCTGAGGAGGCCATCATGAATCCGAGGCCCGCAAGTACCCGTGCGAGAGTGCGTACATTCATTGCCCCATCCCGCGGAAGAGGGGATGCCCGAGGAACGACTGCAGCCAGCTGCTGGGAGAGTTTCCGTGGAGCACAGTCGGGCCTCGACGGGTCGTGTCACGGTCGCTCGTCTCTGCAGTTACCACGAGGAGAAATTTGTTCAGTTCCAGTTTACCCAACGTGACGATGCCATTCTCCACGGTGCCCAATCTCGACCATGTCTTGAGGTCGGTCGTGACTTGCCAGGCGACATACCGTGTAAAGGCGCCAAGGCTGGCGGGGTCTGGCAGGCCGGCGGCAGTAATCTGCACGTTGTAACTCGAACGCCCATCGCTTGTCACCGCCACTCCAAATGGTGATGGAGCGTACACGAGCCGAGCACTTCCGCTTGCAGTGGGCACCCTGGACGTGTTCTCCAACGGGATATCAAAAGGTCCCGTCCACGCGAGTGCGAGCCCCACCGACGCGAAAGTGTATCGGCGCCACCGTGGTGCCCGCCACCTTCCTGCGTCGGCGGGCCCGCGCAGGTCACTTTGGTTCACGGTTCGCGACTCTCCGCGTCAGACGTGACTTTCGCACTCTTCGGCGGACCGCGATCCCAGTCCTGCACGCTTGAGACGTTAGGCATCCCGTAGTCCTTGCCATTCCATCCGTTGAAGCCGTCGACCCTGAACAACCAGAGTCCGGTTCGCATGTCGGAGATGACAACCAGACCGTCGTAGTTGCGCACGTCGACGCCAAAGGCTCCCTGCATCACGTTCCCCGAACCCTGCCACCCGTTCGCGGCCGACCCACCAAAGCCTTGCTCGTGCACACACTCGCAGGTGAACCAATGGCCCACCGTTTTCGGATTCTTGGGATCCGTCATATCAAAGACCTGCAAACCATCTTCATAGGCCGACACAAAAACGTACGGCCAGCGCACTTCATGGTTGTGGGCCATGTCGCGCCAATCCGCCGTCCAGGCGCCAATCGGCGTGTCGATGTTCTCGGTCTGACCCGTCTGTCCGGGTTGGAGGTCCCAGATGCGGAGCGGCGTATACTGGTATTCCGTCTCTGTTACGGCGTACTTGCCATCGGGAGTCGGCGTGAACGTGTGCGCCACATCCATGCCTGAGCTGGTGATGGTGAAGAGCGACGTTGGGGCCTCAGGTTTCGTGACGTCCCAGACGGAGTATCCTCCCAGGCCGGCGCCATAAAACTTGTCCTGCCCCGTCGCCACATCGTAGCCGACGTAAAAATCGTGGTAACCACCGGCACCGGTTTGTTTCATCGGGGTGGGGTTGGGCACTTCTCCAATCAACCACTTGCTCTCGTCTGCCCCCTTAACCAACTGATCCAGGTCCCACACAAGAGCCTTGGAGAGGTTGATTGTAGTAAACAACAGTGCGCGCCCGTCGGAGTGCTTATAGGCGAACATGTTGTGAAACCCTCCCGGAGACAGCGGATAGCGGATGCGCGCCACTTCCTTCACCTTGGACGCGTCAGGCAATCCGGTGACATCAAAGATTATCGCGCCCAGATCTTCGTCTGGCGTGCCCTGCTGGAACTGGAACGACTGCGCGAAGTAGTAGCGCCCATTAATCTTGAAATATTTGCCGTCCATCGCACCGACGCCCTTGTGCAGCTCGGCGTTTTCAATGGCCCATGTGAAAATCTTTTTGGGGGTCGCCGTGTTACGGATGTCATAAATCTGCAGATCGTAATTGACGAAACCCGAGACGTACACATACGGGCGACCCGGATCCTGCTCAAGTTCGATGTCGGCGGCCTTCCACGCGCCTGGGTGGGTCACGACGTGATCAAGGAGCTTTACCTTCTCACTGCCACCTTTCTTCTTGTCAAAATCGATGACGCTCTTGCCCGCATCCTGGGCCAGGAACGTTGTCGGCAGGATAAGTAATGCAACGGCAAGTGACGTCCGCATCGAGCCTCCAGGGAAATAGGATTTGAACCGCTCGTCGCCTGCGGCGGTCCACCGGTCCTTGAACTTGGCGGTATGGCAACCCTCCCGTCCAGACACGCGAGCCGAAAAGATCTCTCTGTCCACCCTGTCGAGCTTACCGCAACACGATGGACGCGATCACGCCGAAGGAAATCAGGCACTCCGTCTGACGTGTGGACATCGGCCACAGCGAGCACAACTTCATGTCAGGAACTCGTGGAGCAGACCATGGAAATGATGAACGCCATTCTCGCGTAAGGCGGAGTAGCGACCACGATCGTACACACGCGAGCGAAGGTTCTTCTGCACCCGTTCGCAGATCGCAATGTCTTCGTCCTGTATCTCATCGCTGAATGCGACCAGCGATGTCCACCGCGAATCCACCGCCGCATCAACGGGCGGCTCAGCAGCGTACCAGTCGAACACCACTTCACACCGGTCGTGTCCGCGAGGAATCACCACATTGGTCTGCATCTGCCCCTGATACACATTGAGCATGATGTTGGGAAAGAGCCAGAAATACTGCGCATTATCCCCCTCGCCGCTCGCGACATACTTGCGCTCCGGACCATGACCCTCGCGTAGCGGGGCGTGTTGCAGGGACCAGTAACGATGTGGTTCAACGCGATACGCGTCGTAGTCGAGCTCTCGCGTGAGGCCGGGATGTACCATCGGGAGGTGATACCCTTCCAGATAGTTGTCAATATACACTTTCCAGTTGCACTCCACGGTCCACGACTTCCGCATCACGTATTGCATTATTTCGGGACGAAACGCGGCCGCCCGCTCCGGGATGCCCTCCATAAAATACTCCAACCCCGGTGCCTTCAGGTCCAGATTAGCGAATACCAGCGGTCCCCACTCAGCGACCTGAACGGGCAGAAGGTGCATCGACTCCGGATCGAATCCTTCTGATCCTTCCATTTCGGGGGCACGCAACAACGTCCCATCCAACCGGTACGTCCACCCGTGATAACGACACTGCAGGGTTTGCCGCAGACCACACCCAGACGCCACCGGTCCGGCGCGGTGCAGACAGATGTTGTGGAAGCCGCGCAGCACGCCGTGGTCGCGCACAACAACGATCGCTTCGTTACCGATTTGGGCCGTGATATAGCTGCCGGTCTCCGAAAGCTCTGCCACCTTGCCCACCAACTGCCAGGTCCGTCCGAAGATTTTCTCTTCCTCGAGCGCGAGATACGTCGGGTCCACATAAAGCCGCGACGGGAGTGTCTGCGCAAATCGGATATCGCGGTTGAATGAAAAGGTCATCCGTGGAAAGTTGAACGGGGGCAACGATCAATGTGCTTCACCACTACATCATAACAATCAATATCCCACCAATTCCCACCACCAGCATCAGAAGGTAGCCTCGCACCACAAATCGGAGCCACTCACCGTATGGCACCTTCGCCGCCAGTAGCACAGCCATCAGCGCGCCATTGGTAGGCGTCAGCAAGTCACAGAGCCCCGCGCCCACCTGAAACGCCAGCACGGTCGCCTGGCGTGACACGCTGAGGAGGTCCGACAGCGGGACCATAATCGGCATGCTGAGAACCGCCTGACCGCTTACGCTGGCTACCGGCACATGGAGCAGCGCCTGCAGTGGCACCATCAGCAGGGCCGCAGCTGTCGCCGACACGTTGGTCAGCGGCGTCACCATGCCATGAAGGATGGTGTCGATGATGCGACCATCCTGCAGAACCAATGAAATGCTTCGCGCCACGCCAACAATCAGTCCCGCCGGAAGGAGGACCTGCATCCCCTCAATATACATAGCGATAGTTTTATCAAGTGTCAGCCCGCCGATCAGCCCCGCGGCGATGGCGCCGATGACGTACCCCGCTGACAAATGATCGTAGCCCCAGTCCAGGCGCAGCGCCCCGTACACGTACGCCGCGAGCGGCACCAGCACACAGGCGAGCAGCAGACCATCGCGCGCAGTAAGTGGCGCGTGGTCTACGCCGGTGTTCTGAATCGGGCCACGATGGCGTGTCGCCCAGCGCATCGTCCACATCGTCCACAATGCCACCCCCACGGTCCACATCCCCGCACGAAGGCCAAAGCCCGACAGCAACGGCAGCTCGGCCAGCTTGAGCGCGAGCCCGGCCTGAAACGGGTTGGTGGGTCCGAACGCCGCGCCCACAGCAGCAGCGCCGGCGCTGGCGCCTACCATGGTCACTGCATTCACTCCAAGGCGACTGCCAAGTATCAGCAGCGCCGGAATCAGCGCGACGATCTCTTCCTGCATGTTTTCGGCAGCACCCATCGCGGCGAAGAAAAGAATCAGCACAGGCAGGGCGAGCAGACTTCCTTTTCGAAAGCGAGACGCCAGAGCGTTAACAGCGCGGCCGAGCGTGCCAAGCTTGTCTACGAGATACCATGCGCCGCCCAGGAGGATGATCGTGAGGACGACGTCGATCCCGGCGGCAATGCCCCGCGGCACCGCCATGAATGCCGCGAACGGCCCGACGGGAGCGCTGGCAACGGTGTGGTAGGTGCCGGCGACCGCGATCGTCCGTCCCGTCGCAACATCCGCGACGCGTTGGTATTCGCCGGCCGGTATCAGCCAGGTGAGCGCGGCCGCGACGGCCACACCACCAAGCATGAGCACCACCGGATGAGGCATCCGCAGAGAAGGCACCTTAATTAATCTGAGATGGAAGGCCCGCCGCACACGTGTTGAGAACAAATGTCAGTACCGGCGCGACCTCCCGGCCGTCCACGCCTCCGGACGATCGCGCAGATACTTATTGTCAAAATCAGCGCGCCCACCGGGCCGTCCATGCCTCCGGACGATCGCGCAGATATTTGTCGAACCAGTCCAGCATGGCGCCGTCGCGGCCCTCCTCCACCGCCGGCCGCGAGTTGATCCCGTGATTCTCACCCGCCACCCGAATCAGTTCCACTTCGCGACCCAGCATCCGCAGCGCCGTGAACATCTGCTCCGATTCCGTGGGAACCACGTTCGTATCACCGTCACCGTGAATAAGCAGCAACGGTGTAGTGATATTATCGGCCTGGAACAGCGGAGAGCGATCGACATACACGTCCTTCCTGTTCCAGGGATAACATCCCGGACAGGTGCCATCCGTATAGCTGTAACCGGAAGCGCCGGCTCCCCAGTAGTCGGCGATGTTGGAGATACCCGCCAGCGAAATTCCCGTGCGGAAGATTTTCGTGCGCGTCAGCAGGTGCATCGTCATGAAGCCGCCATACGAGTGCCCGAAATTGCCGACCCGCGACGCGTCAACGTACGCGTGTGTTGCCGTGAATTGCTGTGTGCCTTCGATAATGTCACTCGCGGCGGGATAGCCCCAATCATTGGCATGGTAATCGGAAAACTTCTGCCCATACCCGGGGGCACCAGCAGGATTCATCATCAGCACGACGTAGCCGTTTGATGCAAACCACAGCAGCCGCTCTTCAAATTCCTTCTTCATGGGGAGCGTGCCACCGTAGTAGTGCACAATCATCGGGTGTTTGGCGGTGGAGTCGAATGCCGGAGGCAGCCAATACCACGACTCGATGTTCTCACCTCGCGAATTGCGGAACGACCACGCGCTCCACGTCGGCATGGCAAGCGACTCGAGTGCGCCCGCGTTAGGCGACGACACGATCGACGCGCGGCCGGTCGCCAGATCAATCCGCTGGATAGAGGGCGGTGTGGTCGGTCCTTCCACCGCGGCAAGTATGGCGTCACCTGCGATGTCGAATGCCGACATGGTCTCCGCGGGCAGAGCCATGGTTTCGAGCGTGGTGCGGTCGACCGCAGACGTCACGGCCCGTACCGTCCGTGCGATCATCGACCGCGCTCCGGCGTCAACCGGCGCATAGATACGTCCATCCTTCGCGTTCCAGACCAACTGCGAACAGCCAAGTCCGGCGCCAACCGACGGCACATACCCTTCGCTGAGATGCACCAGCGCCGGACGTTCGATCGACGTGGCATACAACTCGTTTTCGTAGACACTGAACGTCGAATCGGCACGCGCCTGCACTTCCTTGGCACTGCCACAAAATGCAATAGCGCGCGAGTCGGGCGCCCACGCAAAGGTCGTCGGCGCGCTGAACGCCTGATTGGTCAGGTTCAGGAGTCGCTTCGTCGCCAGGGTCGCCACATCCAGCGTCCACAGCTCAGCTCGCAACCACGGCGGACCTTCGCCATGATTCACCGACCGTGAAAACACGATCGTTTTGCCGTCCGGCGACAGGGACGCTCCGGCAAGCCCAACGGCGGAGTCGCCAACGACCGTTGTGCGTGTACCCTCAGCAACATTCACGGCGAACAGGTGCATTTTGTCGGGCGAATCCCCGAAGCGCTGCCAGACTTCCGTCAGTCGTGTCATCGCGCCCGGTTTCGCTGCCGAATCGCGCGACGCGCGCTCCACGCCGAGGTAGTAGATACGGGCGCCGTCTGGCGACCAGCCCACGATGCTCGCGACGGATTCCGAGCGCAGTACGCGCGCGCTGCTGTTCGTCGCGGCATTCCATATCATCACGTCACGTCCCACGCTGCCCGGCTTATCGGATGCGACCGCCAGGGCCAACCGCGAACCATCGGGTGACCAACGCGGCGAGGCCGGGGCACCATTCCGCCATTCGTTCAGCAGCTTTCCGCCTGTGACTTCACGTACCTCAAGCCATGTGTCGGTACGATCAGCCGAGGCGTCACGTGCGCGTAGGACCACAGCGACCCGCGTCCCTGTCGGATTGGTGGCGATGGTGTTGACGGAACGAACGCTGTGGAGTTCGCGCCATGTGGGCGCATGCAGCGGATCAAGCGACGCGACGAGGACTGCTCCCGACTCGGCAGGATTAAACCGCAGACTCAGAGCGCCTAACGCAGCACTGCCACGCGCGGCACGTTGCACGAGGACCATATGTTTCCCGCGCGTCAGTGTGACGCTGGTACCGGTGACACGCGCGCCATCGACCCACACGCGACGTGCCTCGTCCGCAGCGAGCTCGGACTCCAACGTCAGCCGCTGCCATCGCTCGCTGGATATATAGGCAGCCGCATACACCATCGTCGCCGAAGCGGCAGAGCCGTCCCCCCTGCTCCATCGCAGGGCAGCCCCGGACGGCGCGGGCACCGTGCCTCCCTCACGCGGCCACGAGCCGTCGACGCGGAGGCGCCAATTTCCCAGGACCGATGAGTCGGACGCGGCGCTGCCGAAGGGCTGCAGCACTGGGGTCGGTCCGAGTACAAGCCAGCGGTCGATCGTGGTCTGAGCTGCGGCCGGACGCGGCGCAACGGAAACGAGGACAGCGATCGTGAGGGCGCAGGAGATCGCGGAAAGTCTGGGCGGTGTCATGGCGTGAGGCGGTCGAAGTGGAGAGCGAGCGCGGTTGATCTCACTTAATCTGCAACGCAGAGCGGAGATTGTGTAGAAGCCGTACGCGAGCACTGGCTATTCCGGGCGCCATCACGGTCTCTGATCGCCCATGTGGTGATTCTTTATCTCCCGACCTAACGAGTGGCGGCCGACACACGTCGGCACACCGTCACGACGTTCCCCGCTGGCCGTGCCGCTGGCGACGTCAGAACATTCCGTTAGTGTGCTTAGCTTGAGCCGGGACAACCTGAAGAACGTCCCAATGTTCGACGATTTTGCCCGCGTTGTCAAAGCGAAAGATGTCGATGCCGGCCCAGTCCTCGTTCGCGTCCGTCGGCCACACCTGATGGCAGTGCAACACAACCAGGTCCCCTGCGGCAACAGTGCGTTTGAAGTACACCTTTTTGCCCGGATACTCGCGTGCCATACGTTCGAAGTATTCCACGAACAATTCCTTTCCGTCTCCCACGTGCGGATTGTGCTGCGTGTACTGCCCGCCGACATAACGTTCAAGCGCTTCTCCCGGCTTACATTCGTTGAACATCATTTCGTAAAATGCCATCGCGTTCTGACGGTTCTGCTCTGATACAGTCGTCATGATATTCCTCGGCCAATGGGAGCAGTGCTGCGATTGCCGGTCGCTTCGCGACAACTGGCCCCGTGCTCGTCATGGTAATCCGAGCGGTTCGCCCGGGCTACTGCACCTGGATCGGCGCCGTCCAGCGGAAGGTGCCCCATGACAGGGACAGCTCACCGCGTTTGGAATCGCGGGAAGTGATATCGACTGTGAATTTCTCGACTGTATCCGTCAGGACCTGTGTTTGAAGCGGGGCGCGTCCGAGGTCGCGTGTCTGGTTATACCCAGTTCCCCACTGGCCGGTCTGAGTGTTCACCACGAGGTCCACACCGTCCGGTCGCGGGATCGTCCAGAGTGTGTAGGTACCAGCTGCGAGTTTTAATCCGGCCACGGTGATCGGTGCAGATGTAGTGAAATGTGTCGCTGCGTTTGCCCCCGTGCGCCATACAGAATTGAACGGTATGACCGCGCCGAGGAGCGCACGTCCGCGCGCGAGCGGCCGACTGTAGTCCACAGACAATGTTGCGATACCGATACTGGCTCTGGCCGTATCCCGCACGCTCAGTTGATTCGCACCTGCCCGCTGTTCGGCCTGCGCGAACTGCGCCCCAATCGCTTCCACGTCCGGGAGTTCAGCTGTACGGGTTACCACAACCAGATACGTGCTGCGTGCTCCCGCATAGGTGAGCATTCTGCCGGCACTGTCAACGGTGATGTCGCCGGCCCCCGCCAACCAATCGTGGCGAAGTTCCACCCGCGTGTTATCGAGCGGCTTTACCACGCCCTGATGCAAGGTGAAGCTCGGCCCCACATCCCGGTCGGGATAAAACTGCCGGAACTGCACCCCTTCCCCCGCCTTGAGTCCCTGCGCGGCCGCTCGCCTCAAGGCCGCAGCTACCTCCAACTCTATAACACTGTACATCATCGATACGTGGGGGACGATAATCGCGTTCGTCGCCGTGAACGCAGTGTCACGCACGCCGGCGCTGTCCCGCACAGAAATGCGCACACCGTCGTCGGAAACATCGGCGATGACGCGACGCCCCCGTGCCGCCGGCGTGGCGCCGCTCGGCGTGCGCACATCCATGACCATTCTTTTGATCCTGCCATCCGCAGTCAGCTCGAATTCACTGTGCCGCTGCCTTACAAACGGGAATCGGTCGACAATGTCGCTGACCATACGACCGGGTGACCGTGACACCCGTTCGACGGAGACCGTGTCCCTGCCCAGCAGAGTAACGAAACCATACTGCTCCGTGGGACCGCTGTCGGCACACGCAGCAAGCAGAAAAAAGAATGGTCGATTCATCATGGAGAACCTGAAAGTTTGAGCGAGGGGCATGTGGTGCAGCGACAACTTCTTATCGTACCACGGCATTCAACACGTGGCGTGCGGGCTGTGACGAGACCGTCCTATCAGCTGACAGGACGATCCCTCGTCCAGCGGGCCCCCTGACGACATGCAAGGCCCGTCCAGGCCCGAAACGGCGATGCCTGCTCGTCCGTAGTGCACCTTGACCTCGCCCGCCCGACACTACCGCTTTGTGGGCTCACCGTTCGGACTGCTCACGAATATGGGCGGAAAACCGCAGGAAACACTTACTTCCGATGTCAGCGTTCTTCTGGACCTGTTTGCTTCTTGGCGGCGGCATCGCGCTGCTGCAGCTCGGCGCGTCCCTCCTCGGTCTCGATCAGGACGGGCTGGATAGTGAACTGCATGGCACGCAGCTTAGCGAAGGACTGCAGTTTCTGAGTGTTCGTACCATGTCTGCTGGCGTCGCGTTCTTCGGCCTCGGCGGCATCGCGGGAATGCGTGTGGGCCTGCCTGGAGTCCTCGCCGCGGCAATCGGTATCGTTTCCGGCGCTGCCGCGGCGACTGGCGTTTCGTTCATTATGCGGGCGATGCGACGGCTCGAAAGTGATCGTACGCTCCGACTCGAGGATGCCATCGGACAGACCGGTGACGTGTACCTCAGCATTCCAGCCGCGCGTGGCGGCCTTGGCAAGGTTCATATAACAGCGAAGCAACGCTTTACTGAAATCGATGCGATGACACCGGGTGATGAACTGGCGACGGGAACGCGCGTTCTGGTCATCGACGCTGTTCCGCCATCCACGGTTATTGTTGTTCCACAACCCCGACTTCTCGACGACGGAGAGGAGAATGCCTAGTATGTTTCTTCAAGCTGCTCCTGTTGGTGATCTGCTAAGCAATTTCCCGATCACCATTGTCGCGTCGGGGCTGGGACTGCTGATTCTCGCGAGCATGGCAGCGCTGTTCGTCACACGATACAAGCGTTGTCCAGCCAATCGGGTGCTTGTGATCTCCGGTCGGGTAGGCGGCGAGGGCGCGGCCCGCTGCATTTCGGGTGGCGGCACTTTCGTGTGGCCGGTGATCCAGGAATTCGCATATCTGTCGCTGGAACCGATTCAGATCGACATTCCGCTCAAGGATGCCCTCTCACTCGAGAACATCCGCGTCGCGGTGCCGAGTGTATTCACTGTCGCCATCGGCACCGAAGAGGTGGTACGGCAGAATGCAGCGATCCGGTTGCTCGGTCTCAATCACGAGCTCATTAAGAGACAAGCACAGGACATCATCTTCGGTCAGCTGCGACAGGTGATCGCGTCGATGAGCATCGAAGAAATCAATCGCGACCGCGAGGGTTTTCTCCACCGCATTCAGACGTCGCTGGAACCGGAACTCCGCAAGATCGGACTTGTGCTGATTAACGTAAATATCACCGACCTCAAGGACGATTCGGGATATATCGAAGCCATTGGGAAAAAGGCCGCCGCCATGGCGGTGCAACAGGCACGTGGTGATGTCGCTGATCAGGAGAAGCTGGGTGAAGTACGCGTCGCTGACGCAGAGCGTGATCGCGCGGTGCTCGTCGCCAATGCGACCAAGATCAAGGAAATCGGCATGCGCGAAGCCGAGCGTGACACGCTGGTGCGCGTTGCCGAAGTCGAGCGCGAGCAAACCGTTGGTGAACAAACAGCAGCCTTTGAACGCGACGCGGCAATCAAGGACGCCGATCGTGTGCGGCGCGTCAGCATCGCAGACAACGAGGCCAAGGCGATCGAGGGCGAGGCGGCATCCATGGCGCTCGTCGCCGCCAGTCGCGCCACACTGCAGGTGCGCGAATCCGAAGCATATCAGCTTTCCGAAACAAGTAAACGAGAGGCCGAAGCCTCGGTACAGGAATCACAGAATCGGGCGATGGCGCGGGCAGCAATGGCGCTGCTCGAACGTGTTGAAGCGGAGCGGCGTGCGGAGCTCGAAGCCCCGGCCCGCGCCGAGAAGGCGCGCACTATTGTTGAAGCGCAGGCGTCAGCAGAGAGTCAGTTGATTCAGGCGCAGGCCGAGGCGCAGGCCATCTTTCTTAAGCTGGAGGCCGAGGCGCGCGGGCAGTATGAGATCATGTCCAAGCGTGCCGATGCGATGAAGGAGCTCGTCGCAGCTGCCGGTGGCGCCAAGGAAGCGTTCCAACTCATGATGGTTGACCACCTTGATACGTTGGCTGAGACGTCGGCAAAGGCCATCTCGAATATCAAATTTGATAAAGTTGTGGTGTGGGACAGTGGCAAAGCCGACGGTGGCGCCGCAGGATTTCTGCAGAACATGGCCCGCACGATGCCGCCAATGATGCAGGTCCTGCGTGACATCGCAGGAGTAGAACTGCCCGGTTATATGGGATCAATGTCCAAGGAAGAGCCGTCACTACCCGGCGGACCACCCCCCGACGGCAAGAAGGCGACATAGTTCCCGGGCGCCATCGCCGAATCGGGCCAACCCGGGCGATTCGGGACCGATGCCACGTGCGGCGATGGCAGTTTTCCCACCACGAGCCCGAATTTCAGGGGACGATCGTGTGACCCATCTCACAGGGCGAACACCTTTGCGCCAACCCGTGACTCTCCCGCTGATCCCCTCGTCCATTCCCTGAGATCGAGGACCGTTTCGCACCCCCGTGCGGGCCGGTCCTTTCCCACCCAAGGGTTCTTCCTCACCGCGCGTTTTCCCGAGGTCTCGCGTATGCGAATGGTTCGCCTGTTTGGTCTTGCCGCTTTTGCGGCCGCAGTTCCCGCGCTGCTTAGCGCTCAGGGATCCGGCCCACGTACCGACTTCGAGAACTCCTGGTATTGGGGAGTGCGCGGAGGTGTCACGTCGTTCAACACCGGTGGTCTGAGCCGCGTCTCGGCCCCCACGGTTGGTGGCGAGTGGCTCATCACCAGAAAACACGGCGCACTGTCCATCGCCGTCGATCAGTCGATGTTCGAAGAAAGCGCCGGCATCTATGATCCTTCGCTTGCCGGGTCGGTTCGCCCCGTCAACATCAAGGACATGCGCCGATACAGCGCCACGCTGTTGGCCTTCCCGATCGCCTTTGATCAGATTCGCCCGTACGTCGGCGCCGGTATCGCGTTGAATGTTATCCAGAACGCTTCCCCGGTCGGCAACTTCGTGAGCACGGAGTCGCAGGACGATGTGTTCACACGAGTGAACGATCAGTCGTCACGTGCCGCAGCCATCTTTACCGGTGGCCTGCAGATCAACCTTGGTCGGGTCGCTGTATTCGGTCAGGCGTCGGCCATGTCGACCCGCGAACGGTTCCTGATTAACGGTTCGAACTACACCTACGCGTTCGAGGGTGGCCTGCGCTACAATCTGGTCAACGCAATCGAAAACATCTGGCCGTAACCGCTCCCCAGCGGTAGTGATTAAGAGGGCCGTGTCTCTGGACACGGCCCTTTTCGTTTTCCTGCATTCGCTGGGACACGACGAGTGCTTGGAGCGAAGGCGACAGCTATTCCCTCGCTCTGACCACAAAACGGAGCGGCCAGTCCACAGCCTTGCTTATCCCAATTCTTGGGCCAATCGCGACCATATCGTCGGAAACGCGCTGCCCCTCGAATATCCGGAGCGGTCCCCGCTGCAGCGAAATGCCGTCAGCTGCGCCGTTGATACCAAAGGCCTGACATAGCTTACCGGGGCCGTTGGCCAACAGGCGCTCCCCAACGGTGCCGCGTCGACGACGCATCAGGTCCACGCCGACCAACGGTTCAACAGCACGAATGAGCACGGCGCTCCCGTGGCCCGCTTCGCGAGTCACTGCGTTCACACACCAGTGCACGCCATAGATGAAGTACACGTATGCGGTGCCCGGCGACCCGTGCAGTGCATCATTTCTTTTAGTGCGCCCCACGGCGCTGTGGCAGGCGGGGTCATGGGGGCCAAGGTACGCCTCCACCTCGACGATTCTCCCGACAGTACGTCCTTGGGGAGACCGATGGTCGAGTACGGCACCAAGCAGATCGCGCGCCACCAACTCGGTGGCGCGATCGTAGAAGGACGTCGGCAACGGACGTCCGAAAGAAAAACGCCGTGCCCGTTGAGGGGGCACGGCGTCAATCACTCAGATCAAACGGCCGCCGTCTTCTTTTTGGCAGCACGCTTCCGTGCAGTTTTCGCCTTCGGCTTTTTATCCGCAACTTCGGCATCGTCAGGCGCGACAGTTGCCTTGGCCGTCGCTTTCTTCGCAGCACGCTTTCGCGGTGTGCGCGTTGGCTTCTTTTTCACCGGAGCGGCCTCGGCTTTTGCGGCATCGGCCTTTGCGACGTCGGCTTTTGCGACCTCCGCCTCAGCGCCGTTGTCACTGGCCGGCACGGCCTTCGCTACTGCACCACTCGACGGACCCACCACACCCACCATCAGCAATTCTGGTGGCATTTCACTGGCGCGACCACGGCCGCGACCCGGAATACCGCGTGGACCCATGCCTCTCGGTCCTGGTGCACTCACCTTCGGTGCGGGTGTTGCCGCAGCCTCGGCTTTGCTTACCTGTTCAGCGACGCTCGGAGCCTTGGCTGGACGCGACACTTCGTAGTCATCACCTCGACGCCGCAGGTCAATCGTTTCGACATCGTGTGCGTCCCGAAGTATCCGGTGAAAGTTACGTTCACTCAGTGATTCACTGTCCCGACCCAGCAACTCGTGTGCCTTGTGGCGAACCACATATGACAACGCCGAATCATCGACATCCTTCGTCGTTGCCTCGACGGCCTTGCGCACGAGATCGAATGCTTCTGCGCGCGACAGTCGCTCGCCACTTAACCCAATGGTATCAGGTTTCGCAGCCGCAGCCGGCGTTGCCGCGCGAGCGGTTGCGCCGGTACTGGGAGCCGCTGCAGCCGGCCTGGCCGACGTGGTTGACGCCGTGGCAGGAGCTGCTTTCTGTTCAGCCGCTGCAGGTGCTGCAGCAGCTGTTTTCTGTTCAGCCGCCGGAGCTGCCTTTTGTTCAGTCGCGGCAGCAACCGCTGGTTTGGCCGTCGTGCTGTCAGCAGCAGCCGGTGTGGCCGCAGCAGGACTTGCCGTTCGCTCACCATCCCGTCCACCACGACCGCGCCCGCCACGTCGGCGGCGACCACTCCGTTCTTCGCGGCGCTGTTCCGTTTCACTCGGCGGTGATGCTGCCAGTGAAGCCTGTGCGGCAACCACAGCCTGGCCTGTTCCCGGCGTCACTTCCAGCTGACCGTTCTCCAGCTTAGTGGTTGTCAGCAGACCTTTATCTGCCGCATCCGACACGAAGCGTGAAAACTTGGAGTAGCCATGCCCGACGTTTTTCTCGTCGAAAGTGGCATCGATGTCCTGCATGACCTGCTTGAGACGGTCCGAACGCATTACATCGCCATTCTTCTGCATGCGGGTGATGGCTTCGACCACCAGTTCCCACGCATCCCACTTGGTCACTTCTTCGTCGCTCGACTTAACCAATCCGGCCAGCGCGTTGTAGCTGTAGTACTCGTCACAGTTCATCACGAGCAGGTCGCTCGATGACTCCCGGATGCCGATACCGATGACGTACTTGCCGTACTCCTTGATCTTGGTGACCAACGATGCAAAGTCGGAATCACCGGACAACAGAATGTAGGTACCGATTTCGGGGCGCGTGAAGACGAGTTCCATGGCATCGACAGCGAGTCGAATATCCGTGGCGTTCTTCTTGGACGACCCGTAGGCCGGCGCCATGATCATATCGATCGACGACTCGGCAAGCGGCACGATGTACTGCGGGTACCTTCGCCAATCGGCGTAGGCACGTTTGACTGCCACCTTTCCTTTGATGATCTCCGACCCGAGCAGACTGCGGAGTTCATTTGCGAACCCCGAGCGGATGCCCATGGTGACATTGTCAAAGTCGATCAAGAGAGCGGCGTTCGATGCGTTGGGCACCGGGGCACCATAGGTGCCTGGCCCTTGGGCCTGGGGCCCCCTGTGAATGGGGGCGATCGGCGCGCGCGTTGGGGCGGGCCGAGTGTTACGAGCATGCATGTTCAGTTGTGTGTTGTGCCTGTGCGCGTGATCGCGCGAATGAATGAACGCCTTCCGAGAGAACGCGGCACACGTCTTAACGCTCTCTGGACGGTTGGGCGTGCGCGTCGCTCACACGAACGCGGCACCTTCCCCTTGCTTCGTCTGTCGACGGTCAGTCACACGCACACCGTCTCCCAGCGGTTGGCGCGGAGACGACGATGGCGTATGGCTGGCCGGCGCGGGCCCGAACCGGGCGGCTTCCTATTGAAGCACCCCGCGCGCACGACAGACAACATGAATGTAACGATCGACCGCGGAAAGAGTTACCCCTGCATCAGCGAGGAGCTGCTTGAGGGCCACAGCCCCTCGCGCTCCTGCGCCGACGGCCCCAGTCTACTCCTGTGCCCGAAACCGCTCATTTTTCTCGTCGTAGTGCCTCTATGAAGAGGCTTGGCTTCCGCCAAAGACTCCTCCTGAGCCTTGCCCTTTTCGCGCTCGTGCCCGCGTTTGTCCTTACAGCAGTCTGGGGGATCGCCGCCTGGCGAACGCTCCCGTCTCTGACTGCGGATGCTGCATGGGAACGAGTCGCAACCTCAGGCAGGACAGCCACATCCGTCCTCGACAACGCGAATCTTACTCCTACCGAACGAGAGGCACTGCGATCACATGAACGCGAACTCGAGTCGTCGCTCACACAAGCTAGGAGACTCGGCTTTGTTGTCAGGCAGATTGTTCCCGCAGCCATACTCGGCGCGCTGCTCATGCTGCTCGTCTTTGCGGTGGCCGCTTCGAGAGTTGCAGGCCACCTCGCACGACAGCTCAGTCGGCCCATTCAGGAACTCGTTGGCTGGACCGGGCACATCGCACGCGGAGAAGCGCTGCCAGAGGAAACTCAGGTGAGAGGCGCACCGGAATTCGGGGTGCTCCGGGACAGGATGCGCAGCATGTCACACGAACTCCAGCTGGGACGCCAGCGCGCCGTGGATCTCGAACGCTCGATTGCCTTTCGCGAATCGGCGCGCCGTGTCGCACATGAACTCAAAAACCCGTTGACGCCCATTCAGTTCGCGCTCGCACAACTCGCGAAGGCTCCCGAGGCATTCGCAGAGCCCGTGAAAGTCATCCGCGAAGAAACCGCGCGGCTGGATCGATTGGCGCGCAGCTTTGCACAGTTCGGCCGATTGCCCGATGGGCCGCCGTCTGATGTCGACGCCGTCGAGTTGGCGCACGCAGTGATGCGCGCGTGTGTCCCGGCCACGCACACCGGCTCTGTGGAAGTCGGCCGGGGTGTTGGTTCATTCACCGCTCGTTTTGAATCGATTCATCGGGCCTTGTCCAACGTGGTGCTCAACGCCGTCGACGCAACGACTCATGGAGGGACCATCACCATGCACGTGGAGAGCGCGTCGCTGAATGGAGAGCCCGCCGTGCAATTCAGCATTGCCGATTCGGGGAGCGGAATCCCTCCGGATCGCATTGCAGACATCTGGCATCCGTACGTCACGACCAAGCCGGCCGGCACGGGGCTCGGGCTTGCGATTGCGAGGCAGGCAGTCGTCGAGCACAACGGTGAGGTCAGTGCGTCCAGCGAAGTCGCGCGCGGAACCCTCATTCGCATTATTCTCCCGGTGGTACTCAAACAAGGTGGTGTCTAGTGGGGCTTCAATTCCTTATTCCGATCGTTTTATTCATCAGCATCGCGACGATCATCCGATCCGTGCTGGGCTACAGAGAGCGTATGGCTGAATTGCAGACACGCCAGTATGGTGGAGGAAGCGTGGGCCCGGGTGAGGATCGGCTCGACCGTATTGAGCATGCAATCGACGCGATTGCCGGCGAAGTGGAACGACTGTCCGAAGCTCAACGCATGAACACCCGTCTCCTGGCGGAGCGCACGCAACAGGACGCTCCGCATCACTCGCCTGCATCTTCTGATTAATCTGAGGGCAACCAAATGGATGAAGACATCGTTGCGATTATTGCAACTTTCGGCACCATCATTGTTCTTTCCTTCGGCATTCCGCTCATGCGGGCGTGGATTCGCCGCCTCGACTCGAAGCCAAGTCCTGCACAGCCGGAGGTCGTCATGCGATTGGATCGCATCGAACACGCGATTGATGCCATGGCAGTCGAGGTGGAACGCATCTCCGAAGGCCAGCGTTTTGTCACACGGCTTATGGCGGAGAGAGGGCCGGAGCCTGTTGCACTGCCAGCCGCTGCGCGCGAGTCCGCGTCGCGGAGGTCGTCATAATGCAACCTCAGCTACCGCCTCCGACGCCCGAGCAGATCACTCAGGTCCAGACCATCGGTCTGCTGCGCGCAGAAATCGCAGGCATCAGGCAGGAGATTGGTGATCTCACATCACAGCTCACCAATGGCACCTCCGATGCGCGTGAAGAGGCCGTGGTGGCTCAGATTGAACGTGCCACGGAGCGGATGCAATCTCTGCAGGAGTCGCTCGATCAGAGAATTCGTGGCGACGAACCTATCACTGTGACGCAGTTCCCGGAGCCGCCACCGATGGATCCCATCAACTTCACCGACATCGGCGCCTGGCTCTTTTCCACGATCGCCGTAACCGTGCTGTTGCTGCCTGTCATTCGTTCATGGGCGCGCCGGTCGGAGTTGCGCGTTCGCCCCGCTGCCGCAGCCGACGACGATCGACTCGATCGCATTGAACAGGCGATCGATGCGCTTGCTGTGGAGATGGAGCGGGTGTCTGAAGGACAGCGCTACAGCGCAATGCTCCTGAATGAAATGCGAGCACTCCCGGCACCACCTGCCGAATCATTCAGTCAGGCGGCGCGTGAGCCTACACCGGTCCGTCGGACCGCTGACACTCCTGCATAATGCATATTTTCGATCAGCAAGCCGGCGTGACAGCGCCACCGCCACCACCGCCGCTTCCACAGCTCCTCGAAGGGCCGTTGACAGCGCGCGATCCCAATCGGGCGATTGAAATCCTGCAGGCGCAGATCGCCGGCACCAAGAAAGAGGTACAGGATCTGACCGACCGACTCGTGCCCGGGCAGTCCAACAGCGCCGTCTCGGTGATTCGCGATCAGATTAATGCAGCGCAGGATCGCCTCGAATCGGTCGAACAACAACTGGATGCCGCGGCGTCCGGCCGCACGTACGAAGCCGCGACCGTGGAGAGCCCCAGGGACACCAACGCTATTCCGCCGGATGTTCAGGAAGTAATTTTTGGCGCCATGTTTCTCGCGGCGGCGATCTTTCTGGGCGGACCACTCGTGCGCGCCATCGCCAGACGGCTTGAGGGTCGTGGCAAAACGTCCCCTTCGGATGGAGACGGTCAACGATTTGACCGTATGGAACAAGCCGTGGATGCTATCGCCATCGAAGTGGAACGTATCTCCGAGAATCAGCGATACAGCACCAAACTCATGAGTGAGATGCGGGCGCTTTCTCCTGTTGAAGCACAACCGATTGAGATACCCCAGCGTGAGAGTGTACGCCAGGAAACATCGCGTTAATCTGGCTCGCACATGCCCTCCGTCCTGATCATCGACGACGAACCCAACATCCGCCGCATGGTCGGCGCGCTGCTGGCCAGCGAAGGATACGATGTTCGGGAGGCCGCAAATGCTCATGCCGGAATAGCCGCTGCGCTTGATCAGGAACCAGACGTCGTTTTGGTGGACCTCATGATGCCGGGCGACCTCGATGGGATGGGCGTGCTCAAGGCGCTGCACGACCAGGTGCCCCAGCTCCCGGTCGTCATGATGAGTGGTCGAGCCGGGTTGAGCGACGCGGTGCGCGCCACCAGACTCGGAGCGTTCACGTTCCTCGAGAAGCCACTGACACCGGAGGGCGTGTTGCTTGCGCTCGGCTCGGCGCTGGAGCTGCGCCGCGCGCGACGCGAAGCGGCGGTCCTGCGTGCAGAGATCACCGGTGGAGGAGCACTCATCGGCGAGAGCGAACCGATGCAGCGGGTGCGGGATCTGATTCAACGCATCGGCCCCACCAATTCACGTGTACTCATCACCGGTGAATCCGGGACGGGCAAGGAGCTGGTCGCGAGCGGCATTCACGAGGCCAGCGTTCGGCGTGACCTGTCATTCATTCGTGTGAACTGCGCCGCAATCCCGCGCGACCTCGTGGAAAGCGAGATGTTCGGCCATGAGCGCGGATCGTTCACAGGTGCCACTGAACGACGACTGGGCAAGTTCGAACTGGCTCACAGAGGTACGCTCTTCCTCGATGAAGTGGGAGATCTGGGCGCCGAAGCTCAGGCAAAACTTCTGCGCGCACTTGAGGCGGGCGAGATCGAGCGCGTTGGAGGCACGAAACCCATCCCGGTCGATACACGCGTGATCGCGGCAACCAACAAGAATCTCGAACGCGCCGTGCGCGGAGGGGCGTTCCGCGACGACCTGCTCTTCCGGCTGAATGTTATTCCCGTCCCGCTACCGCCGCTGCGGGATCGCACGTCCGACATCTCGTTGCTCGTCAGTCACTTCGCATCGCTTCTGAGACTGCGATCCGGACGCTCGCTGCCCGAATGGTCAGAGGGAGCGCTGCAGTGCCTCATGCGCTACCGCTGGCCGGGCAACGTGCGCGAACTGGCCAACGTCGTAGAGCGCCTGATGATCCTTCACCCCGGGCAGCGCATCGGTGTTGCCGACGTGCAGGAAGTCATCGCGTTGCACGACACACCGGAATTTGCCCGTACAGTGACGGCAGACACGTCGGATGTGCCGCTGAACCGGATGCTTGACGACTATGAGCGCGAATTGATCGCGCGCGCGCTCAGCGCGGCCGGCGGAAACGTCGCTGAGGCGGCTCGGCGACTTCAGACAGATCGACCCAACCTGTATCGCCGGATGAAACGGCTCGACATCGCACCGGACGCAGCCACACCCACGGCTGCGGACGGCGCCATAGATTAGCTACACATCATGTTCACGCCACGATCAGGAGCTCGTCGTGCGGCGTTCTGCGCCGGCAGCATCGTCGCCACGTTCGCCGCTTCTGCGGCGGGAGGCGCCCAGGCTCCTGCGTCGGCCCAGGTTCCCACGGCCGCGCAGCAGGTGTTGCTGAACGCGCTGAACGATTCTTCAACGCGCGTGATCCAGACCGCGTCGGTGACTGTGCCTGGCCTCGAGTCGGGCAGCCAGGTCGTTGTCATCGGCGGAGACGTGCGCGCCGAAGGACGCCTCCGAGGACGACTCTTCGTAGTAAATGGCACCGTTCGATTCGCGCCCTCCGCTGTGCTTGAAGACACGGTCTTCGTCTTCGGAGGATCGTTGCCGGACGTTGATCGGCTGACGGACGCGGGACGTGTGGTCGTGTATCGCGAACGTCTGCAGCTGAATGTCGTTGACGGTGTGTATTCCATTGTCACACCGTCGGCGAACCTGGCGACACGCTGGTGGCGGCAACGCGACCGGTGGCGCGAACAGGGTTGGACTGAACTGCGGCTTGCCTCGGCACGCACGTACAATCGCGTCGAAGGTCTTCCCGTGCTCCTCGGCCCGGTGATCGGACGCGAGTTCGACTGGGGGCGCGTCACCGTCGAGGCACTCAGCGTGCTGCGTAGCGTCAGGTCCTTTGAACTCACGCCGGAGAACGTGGGTCACTCGGCAGAAGTTGAAGTAAGCGTCGGCAAGCAATACGGTTGGCGAATCGGAGCGCGGCATTTTGATGTTGTGGATGCCGTTGAACCATGGAAGCTGAGCGACAGTGAAGTCGGGCTTGCGTCCTTCCTTCTTCATCGGGACTTTCGCGACTACTTCGATCGCAAGGGAGGTTCGGTCTCTGCTTCCGCGTTCGTAGGCAATGATCTTGATGTCACGGTCGGGTGGTCCAGGGAGCGGTGGGGTGCGCGCAGTGTGCGGGATCCGTGGACTCTGACGCGCGACGCCGAGGGGTGGCGCGAAAATCCGGATGTCGACGATGGCAGATTCACGTTGGGAAGCGTGCGCGTTACGTACGATACGCGCTCGAATACGCGCCTCCCTGATGACGGCTGGTACCTGTCCGGCGAGTATGAATACGGTACCGGAACGATCTCTCGATACAGCACGGCGCCGACGAGCCCGCGAGTGCAAACTGTGGGGGGCGCCACTTCGTATGACCGCGTTCTGATCGACGCACGTCGGTACAGCCGCATTTCGCCGGGCAGTCAATTCAATGCCAGAGTGTTGCTTGGAGGCTGGCTGAGCGGTGATCAGCTGCCGATGGAACGGCGACTCTCGGTCGGCGGCCCCGGTACACTCCCCGGATACGATTTTCGCGACGTGGTGGGAGAAGTCGGGGGCGCACCAATCGATTACTGGCAGTGCAGTCGTCAGCTCACGGGTGGCACACAGGCCAACGGCACGCCGGCTGAATGCGATCGCATCGCGTTTGTTCAGGTGGAGTTTCGTGGTCGGCTCAACGTGGATCCGTTTGGATTATTCAGCGGCGACCGCTCGTTTCGCAGACGCGGCTGGGGACGTGGTACGCAGTTCGTTCTGTTCGCCGACGCCGGTCGCGGCTGGCAGGTCGGACAACCTGACGGTCGCGTCACGTTTCGGAAGGGTGTACTGCCACCCCTTTCAACCTTTCAGACGGACATCGGCATCGGTGTGGTGCTCGACAATGTCGGGCTCTACGTGGCCAAGGGACTGTCACAATCACACTCGCCAGTGAACTTTGTCGTCCGGCTTCGGCCACGATTCTGATCATGGGCGTGCGGCGTATCTGGTGCGTGCCACTCTTTGCTTTGCTGCTTGGCGTCGCTGGTGCTCGGCAACTGCTGGCGCAACCGCAGCCTGCGATCTTTGTGCGAGCACCCGTCACCGATTCGGTGGCGTATGTTGGTCCAAGCGTGCGAGTGGTGGGCGTGCTGGCAGATAAGGATGTTCGTGAGCTGCTCCACGCGGGGTTCCCCGCACGACTCCACTTCCGCACGGAACTCTGGCAGGCGCGACGCGGCTTCGACCGTCTGCTGCGGACGGTGGAATGGGACGTCGTTGTGCGATTCGATGCGTTCGAAGGCAACTACGAGATGGTGCGTGTTGTGCGCGACACGATCGTGCCGTTTGCGGCAGCTGCTCCCGGGACACGATACCGTACCATCAACGAAGTCACAACGCAGATCGAACTACCGTTCCGCGTCGGTATCGTGGCCGTTCCGGCAACGCGACAGTACTACCATGTCGTGCTTGAGTTGGAGATGCTCTCGGTGTCGGACCTGGACGAACTCCGCCGGTGGGTGAGCGGAGATCTGTCTTCCGCGGTGCGCGGGCAGCGCAATCCGGGCACTGCATTAAGCCGAGGAGCGAGAACACTTTTGTCCAGGCTGCTGGGGGGCGAGCGGCGCACCCTCGAAGGCAACAGCGCGGTGTTCGACGCGCGTTAGGCATCCCGCTCGGAGCCGGATGACGGAATCAGCGTATGGGCCGGCCGACCAGCAGTTCGTGCTCGGGGCCGCGACCCGATCGCGCGCCGAGCGACGCCAGTTGATCCAGCGTCTCTTCGCCGTAGAACATTCTGATGTAGCGCGACTGAATTTCGGTGAGTCGCCGCACGGCCCAACTCAAGTGGACGAAATGGGGTTCCATGGGCGCGCGGAGCGGTACCATCCCGATCTCGTGTGGCAGGCGGTTCGACTTGCGGGCGTTGCAGGTCGAACACGCGGTAACCACGTTCGTCCATTCATTGGCACCGCCCCGCGAGAGCGGTATCAAGTGATCGCGCGTCAAGGCCTCCCTCGGCTTCAGTTCGATGGACGCACGTCCGCAATACATACACTTGTAACCGTCGCGAGCGAACAGGAACGTGTTCGTCACCTGGCGGCGGAATTTGCGAGGCACCTGAATGAACTTCGTGAGACGGATGACCGTTGGGCGCGGGATCGTGAGCCGCTCCGAATGAATGTCGCGTCCGGCGTCGGCTTCAACGATTTCCGCCTTGCCGTCGATGACCAGCCGCAGGGCGCGCTTCAGCGGAACCATTGTGAGTGGTTCGAACGATGCATTCAACGCCAGACAACCAACCATCACCGTGCAGTTCCTCCGCTGTTGGTGAAGTTCGCGACCTCCGTTGCCCCATCTATACCAGATCCGACACCCAAGAAAAATCCCGCCCGGACCTCCGGACGGGACACGCAATTCCTCAGCCCAACGGACTGCTACTCATCCAGGTTCCTCTGGCCATAGCGTCCGTCGTGGACCACGCAGCTTCGCTGCGCGGCCCCCCCCCACTGCTGCTGCGTGCCCCACTCCAATCCCTTTGCTTCACCGAGCGGCTCCAGCGTGGCTTGGTACGGCGGTCAACCAACCGTGTGTGTCCTCGAGAACACCCTTTGCGACTCCCATAAAACGCTGCTGAATCGCCTTGGTGATCGGACCGGGCTTTCCTTCGCCAACGGGCAGACGATCGATCGAACGAATTGGTGTGATCTCCGCCGCAGTTCCCGTGAAAAATGCTTCATCAGCCAGATACAGGAACTCCCTTGGCAATTGTTCCTGTCTCACTTCGTACCCCAGATCCGCTGCGATAGTCATCACCGTATCCCTGGTGATGCCGTGGAGAATTCCCGAGCCCAGGTTGGACGTGTAGAGGATTCCGTCGCGTACCAGAAACAGGTTCTCGCCACTGCCTTCCGCGATGTAGCCGAACGAATCCAGCATGATGCCTTCGCTATAATCATTCATCTTTGCTTCGAATTTGCTCAGCTGCGAGTTGAGATAGTTGCCGCCTGCCTTCGCCATGGCGGGAAACGTGTCCGGCGCTGCACGACGCCATGTGGACACGCAGACGTCCGCGCCGTTCGCCAGCGCGTCGGCACCGAGGTACGCACCCATGTTCCAGCAAATGATGAACGTTTCTACCGGCACACCCTTCGGATAGAACGCCATTTGTTCACCCGTTCGCATCGCAACCGGACGCAGGTAGCAACCCTTCAGGTCGTTTGCGGCGAGAATGTCCAACGTCGCCTGGCAGAGGTCGCTGGCCGAGAAATTCATCTCGAAGCGGTAGATCTTGGCGGAGTCGATCAGCCTCCTCATGTGGTCCTGCAGCCGGAATACCGCCCCACCTGTCGGTGTCTTGTAGCTCCGCATTCCTTCGAAGACACTCGATCCGTAGTGAGCGACATGCGACAGCACGTGGATCGTCGCATCGGCCCACGGAATGATCTTTCCGTCGCGCCAGATGAATTCTGTTTTCCCCGTGTCCGCTGTCGGCATGTTCGTCATCGTGAGAGATCCACCAAACTAATAAGGCGTCTCCGGGTCGGGGAGGCTCCGACGGACACGGTGCCCGAACGGGCTACTCCGCCAAAGAGGCCAACTTCGCCATTTCCTCGGCGGACTGTATGACCAGCTCAAGGTCTTTGGCTGTATCCGCAATCAACACGCCGTCTCGCACAAGCTCCTTGCCTGCCACCACAGTGAGCACTGCGTGCCGTCCACCAGCGCCAAAAACCAGCGCCGCCTCCACGTCATGCACCGGCAAGTCAGAGAGATCGTTCAGGCGAAAGGCGCAAAGGTCGGCAGCCTTCCCGACCTCCAGCGTCCCGATCTCACGCTCCAGCCCTAGCGCAGCAGCACCTCCCGCGGTCGCCATAGACAACGCGGTGTGTGCGTCGATGGGGCTTTCTGCACCGTTTCCGGCGCCACTCATCAGAACCGCGAGGCGTGCTTCGTCGAGAATATCCATGCGATTGTTGCTCGCCACACTGTCAGTCCCGAGGCCCACCGTGACCCCGGCAGCAGTCATGCGCGACACCGGAGCAATACCATGACCCAGCTTAGCGTTCGAGGCCGGACAATGTGCGACAGCGCACCCTCCCGCCGCGATCAGCGCCAGATCGGCATTATCGATGCGCACGGCATGAATCAGAAGAGTTCGCGGGGTCAACAACCCACATGCATCAAGCAGTACGATGGGAGATCGCGCTCGCCGCTCCACCGCAATACCGCGAGCACGCAATGCATCGGCCATCTCACCCTGCCCTTCACAAACGAGCGCCCGTTCGAGTTCGCTTTCGGCAATATGCACTGTCAACGGCCAGTCCATCGTTCGCGACAGCTCCGCTGCCCCTTGAAAGAGTGCATCGCTCACGCTGTACGGCGCGTGCGGTGACAGTCCAATGCGAATTCGTTCAGAGGCAGACGCCGAAAACTTCTGGATGGTCGCCTTCACCGCGCTCAGCGCATCGGTGCTCTGCCTGGGGTCCGGACCGAAGACCTCAGCGTACACGACGCCGCGCGCATGCATCTCATCGAGGGAAATCGCCGACAGTCCCGAGTCTGACACATCTCCATAGGTCGTGATGCCATGCAACAAACCTTCGGCGATGCCGACGCGTGCACTGGCAAGTCTCCTCTCCTCGGTCATGACCGCATCGCGTGCGCGCATCAATTTCTGCAACCAGTGGCGAAAACCGAGGTGCTCGAGGTAGCCGCGGAACGCGGTGAGCTCGAGGTGTGTGTGCACGTTCACCAAGCCGGGGAGCA
The DNA here is from genome assembly GCA_041749115.1 of Gemmatimonadaceae bacterium. GTDB lineage: Bacteria > Gemmatimonadota > Gemmatimonadetes > Gemmatimonadales > Gemmatimonadaceae > JBGTBX01. Next base: position 27,716 of record JBGTBX010000415.1, on the reverse strand, counting down.
GCACGGCGGCTCCGAGATCCACGGTGGGTCCGTCCGGGGCATCGTTCGCAGAACCTATCCACGCGATTCGACCATCGACGACCGAGACGGCCCCATGTGAGATGGGCGCCGATGCGATCGGCAGCACCCAACGTGCCCGGTAAATGCGCGGGGGTGTCACGTGCCGGTCGCGACGAAGCCTAACGACACCGCGCGAACGCCATCTGTATGCGACCTATTGCGGGATCTTGAACGGATTGGCCGTATCCGCCTTCGCCTTGACGGCGCCTTTCCCCTTATCCGCGCCACCGGGCCGCGCGGCGATGGCGCCGCTGTCCACGCGAAGCGGGATTGCAAAGGGATTGGAGGTTTCAGGTCCGCACCCGTTCATTTCGGTACCGGCGAGAAAATAGTCGGTCCCCGCACATCCTTGTGCGACGACAACTCCGGCGGGCCGCGGCCAATCGGGGGGCTCAGGTTTACGTCGGTACGCCTCAAGCATGAACTGCGTGTACGCGGGAGCCGCGAGCCGACCGCCCTGTGCATTCGACATGATCTTGCGAGGGCGATCGAAGCCCATCCATACGCCGGCGACAAGATCCGCGGTATAACCGATGAACCAGACGTCGGCGCCATCGTTGGTCGTACCTGTCTTGCCACCACTGGGGACGCGGAAACCGGCGCCCCACACACTGCCCGCGGCGGTCCCCTGTTGCACGACATCCTTCATCATGCTGACCACCAACCAGGCTTCGGCAGGGCTGAGCGCCTCGGATGTTCTGGTGCGCGGCTCCCATATCACTTCGCCCTGCGAATTTTCGACGCGCAGAATACCGTGTGGTTCAACGCGTTTCCCCAGATTAGCAAACACGCTGTACGCCGCCACCATCTGCAACGGGTACACGTCGGCGGACCCGATGTGTATTGAGGGCACTGCCGGGATTGGTGTCGTAATGCCAAACTGACGCGCGGTGCGAATCACGGCATCCTCGCCGAGCTGCATACCCAGACGAATTGCGACCAGATTGCGCGACTGGGCAAGCGCCCTCCGCATAGTGATGGTCCCCTCGAACTTTCCGTCGAAGTTGCCGGGGGTCCACGTCGACCCGTCCACCTGCGGCATGGAGATCGGACTGTCTTCGACCTGGCTACCCGGTCCCATGCCACTTTGTATAGCTGTCGCGTAGACGATTGGCTTGAACGTCGATCCGGGCTGACGCATCGCCTGCGAGGCACGATTGAACTTGGAGTCGTTGAAATCGCGGCCGCCGACCATCACGCGCACAGAGCCGTCGCGCGGATCGAGCGCGATGAACGCGCCCTGCAGGTACGGTGATTCGCCGTTGGTCGACGTCTCGGAACGCGCGACATACTGTTCGAACGTCGTGTGCGTGTACTTTCCGAATTTCCCGCCTTCAATGGTGCGCAGCTGCGCTTCCATGGCGCGGTCAGCGGCAGTCTGGAGATCCAGATCCAGCGACGTGAATACCCGCATGCCTTCGTCATACAGGCGCTCGCCGAACTTCTCTTCAAGCTGCTGGCGGACCCATTCAACAAAATAGGGCGCCACGTCTCCCGACTCTACTCCCTGCGCCAGTTGAAGCGGAAAGGCCTTGGCGAGTGAAGCGTCCTGGTCAGTCACCGCGCCATTACGGCGCATCAGTTCAATGATCGTATTGCGGCGTTGAATCGCGCGATCCGGATAGCGTCGCGGATTGTATCGGGTCGGCGCCTTGGGAATCGCCGCCAGCGTTGCCGCTTCAGCGACATTTACCTCACGCACCGACTTGCCGAAATACCGTTGAGACGCGGTCTCAACGCCGTGAGCTCCGGCTCCCAGATTAATCTGATTCAGATACAACTCGAGAATCTTGTCCTTGGGATACCGATCCTCGATCGCGCGCGCCACACGTCCCTCGCGAACCTTGCGGATCACCGATTTGTCCCGCGAGATGTGCTCAGGGAAGACGTTGCGCGCCAACTGCATGGTGATAGTGGAGAAACCCTGCGCAAACGCTCCCGCCATCACATTGCGAATTGCCGATCCAGGGATCCGGAACCAATCGATGCCACCGTGATCGTAGAAGCGCTTGTCTTCCGTAATCACGAACGCCTGCTTCACAACTTCGGGGATTTCCTCAATGGTTATCAGGGTGCGTCGCTCGATGCCGAGCTCTGCCACGAAGCGTCCGTCCACCGCGTAAAGCTTGGAAGTCTGACTCGGCTGATACGAATCGAGGACGGTCACCGCGGGACAGCGATTTCCGCTGCAGGACAGGGTCCAGAGTGAATACAGCGCCCCCGCGACGGCGGCACCAGCGAAGCAGCTCGCGTACGTCAACAGGCGCACAGAGCGCGATTTCCAGGTCAGCCAGGCAGGACGAGTGATTTTTCGCGCCATCAGTTGCGGATGTCTGGGGAATACTCGCCTGCCACTCCTGTGCGGGTGGCTACAGCGGGCTCACGGGACTTATACGCCCTGAGTCTCGGAAGGTACCAGAGTCGCTTGTGGGCGGCAATGAATTCACGGAGTCTCACACGGAGGCTCGCGACCGGCCGTGATCCAGCCCACGAAAGGATACCTTTCGGTCGTCGTTGGAAGGTTCTTCCTCGCGGCCACCGCACTTCTCATGACGTCCTCTATGATCGGGCTCGAAGCAATCGAAACCGCATCGCGCGATGAGCTGGCCGCGCTGCAGCTCACTCGCATGCGGTGGTCTCTGGCCCATGCATACGAAGGCAACCCGCTGTACAAGGCGAAATTCGACGCCGCTGGGGTGCACCCCGACGATCTCAAAACGCTTACGGACCTCAGCCGATTTCCGTTCACCACCAAACACGACCTGCGAGCCGGTTACCCCTTCGGGTTTTTTGCTGTGCCCATGGAGCAGGTTGTCAGGGTGCATGCATCGTCAGGCACCACGGGTAAACCGACCGTTGTTGGTTACACGGCAGGCGATATCGACGTGTGGAGCACGGTGGTGGCTCGGTCGATTTTTGCAGCCGGTGGTCGCCCCGGCATGAAGGTGCACGTGGCGTACGGGTACGGCCTCTTCACAGGCGGGCTGGGCGCACACTACGGTGCGGAGCGACTGGGCTGTACCGTCATTCCGATGTCCGGTGGCCAGACAGCTAAACAAGTGGAGTTGATCTGCGATTTTCAGCCGCAGATCATCATGGTGACGCCCAGCTATATGCTGGCGCTCTTCGATGAGTTCCAACGACAGAACCTCGATGCCACTGGCAGCGGGTTACGCACCGGGATCTTCGGCGCGGAACCGTGGACCCACGCCATGCGACTGGAAATCGAAAAGGCGTTCAATTTTGATGCGGTTGATATCTACGGATTGTCGGAAGTAATTGGACCGGGCGTGGCACAGGAGTGCGTGGAATCCAAGGACGGCCCCACCATCTGGGAAGATCACTTCTATCCGGAAATTATTGATCCGGTGTCGGGGGAAGTCCTGCCCGACGGTTCGGACGGAGAACTCGTGTTTACGTCGCTGACCAAGGTTGCGATGCCGGTGGTGCGCTATCGCACGCGGGACCTGACGCGCCTTCTTCCCGGCACTGCGCGATCGATGCGGCGCATGGCGAAGATCACTGGTCGCAGCGACGACATGATCATCATTCGCGGCGTCAACGTGTTTCCCACGCAAGTCGAGGAATTGCTGCTCGGCCATCGCGCCCTGTCGCCGCACTTTCAGCTCGAAGTGTCGCGACCTGAGCGGCTCGATGAGCTGCACATCAAGGTTGAGCCGCGCGACACAGCGTCGGAGAATGCCGCCGCGGAGGCCAGCACCGCGCTCGCACGACAGGTGAAGCAACTGATCGGCATTTCGGCCAAGGTACGATTGCTGGGGTGCGGCTCGGTTCCGCGATCGCAGGGCAAAGCCGTTCGCGTGATCGATACGCGCACCATGTAACTGCATTCAGCGACCGCATATGTTTGTGGGATGACATCGCAACTGCTTGCCGAACTGGAGTGGCGCGGCCTCCGACATCAGGACACCCATGGCGCCGATGCGGCCCTCAGCGCCGGACCGCTGATGGGCTACGTGGGTTTTGACCCCACGGGCCCGTCGCTCCATCTGGGCCACCTCGTGCAGGTAATGGGTCTCGTACATCTGCAACGCTGCGGCCATCGACCGGTAGCGCTGGTGGGCGGCGGCACCGGCATGATCGGTGATCCGAGTGGCAAGAGCGCTGAGCGCAATCTGCTGACTCTTGATCAAGTGGCGGACCACGCCGATCGTATTCGCGATCAGCTCTCACGCTTTCTCGATTTCAGTGGGCCGTCGGGAGCGCTTCTGCGGAACAACGCAGACTGGCTGTTGTCGATTCGTCTTGTCGATTTCCTGCGCGATGTGGGCAAACATCTTGGCATCAACTACATGCTGGCCAAGGACTCTGTGAAATCGCGTCTGGACACCGGGATTTCGTTCACGGAGTTTTCGTACATGCTGCTGCAGGCGTATGACTTCATGCAGCTGTACGAACGCGATGGCGTTACACTGCAGATGGGTGGATCGGATCAGTGGGGCAACATTACGGCCGGCACGGAGCTCGTTCGCCGCGCACTGGGCGTCGAGGTACATGGCGTCACTCTGCCACTCGTCACGACAGCCGATGGCAAGAAGTTCGGCAAAACGGCCGAGGGCACAAGCGTGTGGCTCGATGCGGAACGCACCTCTCCGTACAAGTTCTTTCAGTATCTGTTCAACTGCGATGACGAGACGGTGGGATCATACCTGCGGTTGCTGACGCTTCTCTCGCGCGAAGAGATCGAAGCGCTCGATGCGACGCGCACTGCCCACCCCGAACAGCGTTCATCGCAGCTGCAGCTTGCCACCGAAGTGACGACTCGCGTACACGGAACTGCCGCTGCCACGGCTGCGCAGGATGCCTCGCGGATCGTGTTCGACAAACGCCTGGACCCGCGCGGCATTGCGGTTGACGTGTTTCAGATGCTCGCCGACGAGGTGCCGTACACACGCGTCGTGGTATCGACGGACGCCACGGTGTCGATCCTCGACGCGCTGGTTAACACCGGCCTCGCAAAATCAAAGGGTGACGCCCGGCGTCAACTCCAGCAGGGCGCTGTCTCAGTCAATGGACGCAAACTCGGCGCCGAGGAACTGGACGTGGGTGCTGGTGAAGCTGTGCACGATCGGTTCTTCCTGATTCGCAAAGGGAGCCGCGACGTTGCATTGGTGGAACTCGACAAATAGAAGCTTGTTGCTCTGGTCAGTGCTTGAATCGCCAGCTGCGATCACCAGTTTACGGTTGGCATATCCGGGATTGATCAGGGACGGAGAGGCCACGCCGAGGTGCTGGCCGGCCGGTGCGCCAAGAACAGAGTCGCTGCAGTTCTGCCACCCTGAGCGCTCCACCGCCTCAGCGATCGAGCACGGCGAGCGCCAGATCAATGTGGTGAGTCGGCGTGAACACATGCGGCGAGAGTCGAATGGCTCCCTCGCGCAGTGAATGTGCGACGCCGGCGCCGGTGAGCAATTGTGTTGCCTTGGCCGGATCAGGGGGAATAAAGGCAACGATCCCCGCACGCCGGCTATCGGCCGACGGAGTGACCAGCGTAACATCGCGTCGTGCCTCCGCCCACTGAATAATACGTTCCGTGAGCGCACGGATGCGCGTTGCAACTACGTCCGGACCGATCGCGTGGAACAGTTCCAGTGACGCGTTCATCCCGGCGAAATCCTGGAACGGCAACGTGACAACTTCGAAACGTCTCGCGGTGTCACGGTAGGTGAGATTGTAGTTAAGCAGCTGGGAGAAGTCATCCGAATCGGCGACAGACATCCATCCGACTTGCGAAGGGGTCAGCTGCTGAACGAGTTCCCTTCTCACGTACATGAAGCCCGTTCCCCATGGGGACAGAAGCCACTTCTGGGCACCACACGACAGGATGTCGATGGGTGATGTTTTCACGTCGATGGTGAGCGGGCCGAGCCCCTGAATCGCGTCGACCACAAAGTAGATTCCGCGGTCGCGGCATGCTTTCCCCAGTCTGGTGAGATTGAGCGCAACGCCTGATTCGAACGAAACCCACGAAACCGCGAGCATCTTTACGTTCGGCGCTTCGATCGCCGCGAGCAGCGCCTCTTCGTCGAAGAGCCTTCCCGCACAGGGAACACGATGGCATGTGACACCGCGCGTTTGTTCCGCGGCCATCCAGGGAAATACATTCGCCGGAAAATCGCGGTCGCTGTACACGATCACATCGCCGGCATTCAGTGGCAGCGAGGTCGCCGCAAAGTTCAGACCGTATGATGTGTTGGTCATCAGCGCGATTTCACTTGACTCGGCGCCGATCAACCGAGCCAGGAGATCACGCGACGCCTCTACGACGCCAAACTGATACTCCTGCGAAATGCGCCATGGCACACTGCGGAGTTCGTTGAAGTCATGCAGCGCCGTCAGAGTGCTCTCAGGTAGCGGACCGGTCGAGGCGCTGTTCAGATAAACGGCTCGGTCATCGTGCAGCCTGGGGAACTCCCTTGCGACGATCTGTTCAAGGGAGTCGGTCGTATGAAGCGAGGGCGCAGTGGTCATTGTGGCGACCAATCTATGCGAGCGGCGGATTTTCCACAGGGTCCCGCAGCTCCAGCGGTGTATCCGGCGGCTGCCGTTTCCACCGCTTGTGGTGCCAGAAGTACTGCTCCGGATGCCGTCGTACCGCGCGCTCCAGTTCCGTGGTGAATCGTTGAACTATAGCGTCCGAGTCCTTCTCTCTGTCGCCCGTGGGAACAATTGACAATTCCTTTGCAACAAAACGATAACGCCCATCAGGCTGCAGCAGCGCGGAACAGAAAACCACCGGGGCATCAAAACGCATCGCGAACACCGCGGGCCCTCGGGGTGTTTTGGCCGGCCGTCCGAAAAACTTCACGTACGTCGATGCCAATCCCTTCACACCCTGGTCGGCAACCAGACCAATAATCCGTCCGTCCCTTAAGCTGCGCGGCACGCGCCGCACGGCCTCCTGATCGTACATGACGACCATGCCGAGCCGTGTGCGCGTGCGATTCAGATACCCGTCGAACAGCAGGTTCTCCATCCGCCGTGCGACTACATCAATCGGTAGCCCTTTGGCAGCGATAAAGGCCGCGGCCAGTTCCCAACTGCCGACGTGCCCGGTGCACGCGACAATTCCCTTGCCGCGGGTGTGTACTTCGCGGAGCAGCTCAATGTCCCCATCACCATCAAACATGTTGAGCACATCCGACGTACCCATCCGCGACAGCAAAGCAGTTTCTATCGTGACACGTCCCAAGTGCCTGTACGACCCTCGCGCCAGAGTCTGGACGTCTGTTTCGCTTGCCCCCGGGAACGCCGCCGCTATTTGCCTTTCCACTACGTGCCGCCGAATTCCCAGTGGCGAATACCCCCGTTCACCGAACCATTCGCCAAAGCGCCGTGCGGCCGCGAGCGGCAGAATGCGCAGCGTCGAGAGAACGGTGCGCAGGGCAGCGTACTGCACCCAATGTCGAACGGCGCTCATACCGCTGTTCCCTTTACTTGCGCCACCGCATCTCTGGTGAACTGTAACGTCTCCTGAGCAACCCTGTCCCAATTGTAGTGAGATTCCACTGCAGCACGACCTGCGGCCCCCATCACGTTGCGTATCGACTCACCGTTAAGCAGCAGGTTCATCGCTGCGGCGACGGCCTCAACATCCTGTGGCGGAACAACAATGCCGGTCTCACCGTCACGCACCGCCGAACGCACTCCGCCTGAGTCGCCGGCGAGCACCGCAGTGCCGCTTGCGCCAGCCTCAACAAACGAAATCCCGAAACCCTCGATTTGCAGCCCGTCATTCATTCGCGACAATCCGACGTACAGGTCCGCTGTCGCATACGCCTCAGCGATGTCGTCGTCTGACAGCACACCGGCAAACACCACCCGGTCGGAAACGCCAGACGATTCTGCAAGTGCACGAAGCCGCGCGCGGTCAGGCCCTTCACCAACGACCAGGTATCGGGCTTCCCGTGCGTGCCCTTCACGCTTGAGCCGAGCGAGCGCCTGGATGGCAATGTCCTGACCCTTGTGCGGCACGAGTCGGGCTACAGTAAGCAACAGCGGCACTCCAACAAGGCCCAGCCGGGCGCGCAGTTTTCCCGAATCACGATCCGGACGAAAGTGCAGCGGGTCAGTGCCGAGATCGATATGTGCGATTGGCACTCCCGACACTCCCAGCTCCCGGAGATAGTCGACCGTCATGGCCGACGTTGCCTTGGAATTGGAAACGATTCCGACGGCCCGGCCCATGATGTCGCGCGCGACGAGCCGTTTCGCCGGATTTGCGATCTTCCGTCGTTCATGAAGGAGGTCGCCGCCATTGACGTAGACAAGGTACGGAACGCGCACTCGGCGGGACGTCATGGCAACCGCGTAACCGCAGGGACGGATGTTTCCCAGATGAATGACATCGACGCCCTGACGGCAGAGCCGCCTCAGATCTCCGGCCCACTTGAGCTGATTGCGGAACACCTTGGCACCCGCAAAAGCGAACGACTGCCGTTCAATGGCGTAGCGTTCCCCCGCATCGAAGGTTTTCGCGGCGGCGTGCGCGACGGTCGACACCGTCATCTGCTCCGGCTCCATGCGCCGACACAGTTCAACATGTCGACGAGCCATCCCACCGAGATCGGGTCCGAAATCCTGCGTAACAAAGAGGTGGCGCACACCTTCCGGAGTTGAATGACAACAACCTGCACGACGAAAGGTAGCGACGATCGGGCGAATCTACGATTGACAGCGGGCCGAACCTTGCCCTCAATTCAGACATGAAAAGGGATTTGACGGCTCTGGCGCAGACCACATTCGACGTTGTTGTGATCGGCGGCGGTATCACCGGTGTGTGCATCGCACGCGACGCCGCCCGCCGTGGCCTGTCCGTCGCGCTTGTCGAACGACGCGATTTTTCGAGCGGGACCAGTAGTGGCACCACCCGACTCGTTCACGGGGGCCTGCGCTACCTCGCAACAGGTCAATACACGCTGGTCCGGGAGTCGCTGCGCGAACGACGTGCGTGGCTGCGCATTGCGCCGCAGCTGGTGAGGCCTTTGTCCTTCGTACTGCCCACACGGAGCCTGCGCGAGGAACTGTACCTTCGTGCGGGACTGTCACTGTACGACGGCCTCTCCTTCGACCGCAACCGCGGAATGCCCGACAGCGAACACATGCACGGACACCGACGGGTCTCTTCTGACGAGGCCAGAGAGCTTGAGCCGGTGCTTAAGGGGCGGGCGATGTATGGTGCGCTGGTCTATTCAGACGCACAGATGTTGTCTCCCGAACGTCTGGCGATCGCGTGTCTCCAGGACGCGGCGGCGCACGGCGCACAGGTCGCAAACTACGCCGAAGTGACGTCGTTTAATGTCGCAGACGGCGCTCTTCACTCAGCGATGGTTCGGTGTGCAATCAGTGGCGACACGTTTGATGTGCGGGGAAGAACCTTTGTGAACGCGGCTGGTCCGTGGTCTGATGTGCTGCTTGATGCTGCAATGGACGGCGAGCCGTCTCACCGACTGCAGCGCTCCAAGGGAATACATATTGTGATACGATCTGTCGTCGGCATGCACGCGCTCACGCTCCCGATGCCCGGATCGCATCTCTTCGTCGTGCCGTGGCAAGGTCAATCGCTCATCGGCACGACGGACACTCCTTTTAATGATGATCCGGACGCACTCCGCGTGAAGTCCGATGAAGTGGATCTGCTTGTGGATACATTAAGACAGGGACTTCCCTCATTGGCAGCAGGTGATATCGACGTCCGCGATGCGTATGCGGGGCTCCGGCCATTGCTTGCGAGCGGTAAGAACACGTATAAAGCCAGCCGCCGCGCTGAAGTCGTGCGCCATGATCGATTCGGTGGTCCGCGGAACCTTGTGTCGGCGCTGGGCGGAAAGTGGACCACGTCGAGACATACCGCCGAACTTGCCGTGAATCAGGTAGCTGATGTATTGGACGAGCGGGTCCGGACGTGCGACACCGCCGATTCGCCGTTACCGATTGAACCGGTGGCCACCGATGTGCGTGCTGCAACGCACTTCGCCGTCACCGAAGAGATGGCGCTGGCGCTCACCGACGTGCTCGAACGCCGAACCTCGTTGGGGCTCATGGGTCCTCCTGCACCTGAGGTGGTCGATGAGGCCGCCAACACGATGCAGCAGCTTCTGGGATGGTCAGAGAGCTCGGTTGCTGCTGAACGCGCGCGCGTCGTGGCTCGTCAGGACTGGCGCGTGGCCGATCCATCGAGCGCTCCGGCTGCGTGAAGATTGCTGAGCGGGCGCCGCCGTTTGCCATCCGGCGACTCATTGCTCACCGGAAGGCCGATCTTTGCACCTAAGTAAACTATCGATCGCTATGTGGCTCGTCGACCATGCCGAGCGGCCTGCTCAAACCCGGCAAGCATGTCCGTTAACGGGAACTCCCGTTCAACACGTGAGCGCCCCGCTTCGCCCATCGCCCGGCGTCGATCGGCATCTGCAAGCAGCACCGACGTCGCCGCAGCCATTGCCGGCGGTTCCAGATGAGTAAACAAGAGCCCGTGGATACCATCGGAGACGTAGTGCGCAGACACCGAGGTGCGCATCGCGAGCACAGGGACTCCGTGAGCCATAAGTGCCAGCGCGCCCAGCCCGGCGTCGTCGTGGTCTCCGATCACCCACCCTGCCGCCGCATCGGCAACAGTGTGAGCCTCAAAAAACGGATTCGGCTCCCACTCCACGCGATCACCAATGCGAAGCGCCGACGCCAACACCCGCAGGTCCGGATCAGCGGCAGCTGAACCAACAACACGAAGTTTCAGCGTCTCGTGACGCTGTGCCAGGTACGCAACCGCGCGCACCACATTTGTCGCACGACGGATGGCCGAACTTGGTGCCACGCACACAATGCGCGTGACCGGTGGGTCAGATTCCACGCGAGCCTCCATCCCTGGCGCGGCCTCCCCGTCGTTTATATCGGCCCCAAGCTCCACGCGCACAGGGACCAGCGCGCCACTCGGCGCAGCTTTACCAGAAGGCGGGGTCTCGCTGGTGTACATCAGGCGTGTTGGCACCATGGCGTCGGCTCGGCGAGACCGCCAGTCGTCGGGAGGGTCTCCCCCTGCTGCGAGCCGGCGAACGAGTGCCCCTCGTCCGACGCGGCGCAACACCAGGGCGGCGAGCAAATGATCACGCGATGAATTCACGAAGACGGCATCCGGAGCACGCTTCTTAAACTGTCGGGCCAGTTCGGCGGACAATCCCAGCGTCGTGCGACGCTCAGGAAGTGCCGCGAAGGGCACCGACGCGGACTCCGCCACCTGAATGGCTGCTGAACCCAACGGGAGAAGCAGCTGTGCCTCGTGTTCACCAGCAGTCAGCCCCTTCGCCACCGTCGCCATCACCGACGTGGATCCCGTCCACTCCTGATCAGTCTGCAGAAAAATAAGCCGCACGCTTACACCCGTGCCGGCGAGTCGTTGAATTGCAGCGCATGCAGACGGGAATAGGCACCACCTTTGGCCAGAAGTTCCGTGTGTGTACCGCGCTCCACGACCACTCCCGTATCGAGGACCAGAATCTGCGTGGCATGCTGGATGGTGCTAAGCCGATGCGCAATAACGAACACGGTGCGGCCCTCAAACAGCCGATCAAGCGCCTCCTGCACCAGACGTTCCGACTCGGTATCGAGCGCTGAGGTCGCTTCATCCAGGATGAGAATCGGTGGATCAATCAACAGCGCGCGGGCGATCGCAAGGCGCTGACGCTGGCCGCCTGATAACAGCCCACCGCGCTCACCCAGCACAGAGTCGTATCCCTGAGGAAGTGCAACGATGAAGTCGTGCGCGTTTGCGGCGCGCGCTGCCGATTCAATCTGCTCGTTGCTGAACGCATCGGGGCGGCCGTACGCACGATTGTTGCGCACGGTGTCGTTGAACAGCACGGTATCCTGACTCACAATGCCGGTCAATCGACGCAAGGACACCATCGAGAACTCACGAATGTCCACGTCGTCGATGCGTATGGTGCCGGCCGTGACTTCGTGAAAGCGCGGAATAAGATCGACCAGGGTGCTCTTGCCCGATCCACTGGGCCCGACGAGCGCGACAATATCGCCACGCCGCGCCGTGAGCGACACGTCGCGCAGCACTGGTGCTTCGGCATAGCTGAACGACACACGATCGAAGACAACGTCCCTCTCAATACCATGGACCTCACGCGTACCCGTGTCACGCACCGACTCGGCCGGCGTGTCCAGCACCTCAAGCACGCGGTCGGCAGCGGCCAGAGATTGTTGCGCCGCGGTCGGGACCTGTGACAATTGTTTGAGGGGCTGCAGCATCTTCATCACAATACTCAGGAACGCGATAAGCTCGGAGCCGGTGAGCGAATCGCCTCGTGCAACGCCATTCGCCCCCATCCACAGGATGAGCATGGCGATCGCCGTTGCGACGGTTTCGGTAAGTGGCTGCGCGAGATGCGACAGACGCGTAACCCGCGCCATCCCCATGGCGTACCGGCCACTCGCTTCGCGAAATCGGTCTGTTTCGTAGGGCTCGCCGCGAAATGATTTTACGAGCCTTACCCCGGTCACACCCTCCTGCACAAGGCTGGTCAGGTCTCCGTATTGATTCCCGAGCCGGCGATGGCCCTTGCGCAACTTCCGCAGGATGGGTTGCAGCAAAGCAATAAGCAGCGGCGCGACAATCAGTGACACAAGCGAGAGGCGCACCGAGATCACGAACATCGCCACGAGCGCGATGATGACCGTCGCCGCGCTCATCATCGACCTGGCAACAGCCTCGGTGATTACCTGTTTGGTTTGCTGCGTGTCGGTGAGCACCCGGCTCAGGATCTGTCCCGCCCTGGTGGTGGTGAAATAAGCGAGGGGCAGCCTCTGAATGTGCGCGTAGAGCGCGTTCCGAAGATCGCGCGTAACGTACTCCTGCAGCGTGGCCGACAGCTGTCCACTGAGCCACACCAGGGCATTCTTCAGAGTAATTGCGACCAGAATGACGAGGATGATGTTCCGCAGTGCCGTTTGCGGATCCTGCGTAACCATCCAGTCGCCGAGTAATCTCCGTTGCAAATCCGAGATCCCGCCCGGTGACGTGGTGCCAAAGAGTCGGTCGAGGAATGGGATAAGCAGCGTGAACGAAAACACGTCCAGCGCAGCCGCACCGATGTTACACGCAATGGTGGCGCCCAGCCTCCAATAGTGCGGACGCAGAAAGACGACAACACGCCGCCAGGTGGAGGTCGTAGTCACGGGGCCGAGCGACAGCGATGTGCTGTGAACATTACCTGGGTGTCAGAAGTGCCAGCGGAACAATGCACTCCTCCGGTGTGACTCCCCCGTGCAGGAATGATCCGCGATAGCGACTCTGGTATTCCCGCAACTTCGTGGGATATACAAAGAACGTATTGCCGACGGCCATGAGCGTTCCCGCACCTGAACCACGTCGCGGGAGGCGCAGGTCGTCCGAGTTCCGGAAGCTCAGCGCCTGATCGTGGCGCTCGGCGCGGATATCTTCGCCGAACTTGTAGCGCAGGTTATGGGTCGCGTCGCGCTTGGCGAAGACTGTGGCGGGAGTCGTGCAGTGGATTGAACCGTGGTCGCTGGTGAGTACGACGCGGATCTTCTTTCGTGCGGCCTCCTGGAGGAGGCTCAGCAGCGAGGAGCGCTGGAACCACTGCGACGTGAGTTGGCGCAATGCCACTTCGTCGCGCGCGACTTCAAAGAGAATCGCGGACTCGGATCTGCCATGTGTGAGCAGATCAACAAAATTGAACACGAACGCCGACACACCTTCGGGGGCGATCGCAGTGGCCATATGGCGCTCAAGCTCATCCGAATCGTGCGGCGTGGAGATCTTGTGGTAGCGCACCGCGGCGTTGACCTTCGCCTCTTTCAGTTGCGCCTCGAGCAGTTCCGCTTCGTGTTTATTCAGTGACTCGTCATCGCGATCGCTCCCCCACCAATCCGGAAAGCGCGCCGCAATCTCGCCCGGAAAGAGCCCCGCAAAGATGGCGTTGCGCGCGTATGGTGTCGCCGTGGGAAGGATGGAGAAATAGTGCGTTGTTTCGACGTCAAAGAGTGTCGCAAGGCCGGGTTCGAGCGCACGCCATTGATCAAGGCGCATACAGTCGACCACGATGAACACGACGCGGGAGTCGCGCTTGAGCACCGGCAGAACAAATTCACTGACGACGTCGACCGAAAGAGGAGGCCGATCACCTTCCAGGTCGCGAAGCCACGCCGGGTAGTTCGTGGCGATGAAGTGTGCGAAGTCGCGCTGCATGTGCGGATACAATCCACGCAGCGATTCGTGCAACCCACCCTCGCTCGCCTCGGCCAGATCAATATCCCAGCGCATCAGTTCATCGAACCGATCAACCCAGCCGCGCCAGTCGAGGTCTTTGCTCGCCTCCTGCTCCATCTCGCGGAAACGCTCAACGAACGCCCGCGCGACCGCCTGCTGCCTGATGCGGGCGCCATCAAGGATTTTGGTAATCAGCGAAAGAACCTGACGTGGCGACACCGGCTTAACCAAATAGTCACGGACATCCGCTCCCAATGCCTCGCGCAGTGTCGCGTCATCTTCGGACTTGGTGATCATCACCACCGGCAACGTCGGGGCGAGTTCGCGCACCGAGCGTACCGCATCGAGGCCGCGTGTGCCTGGCATCTGTTCGTCGAGCAGCATCAGGTCGAACGGCTGTCTCCTGACCAATTCGATGGCGTCGTCGGCATTGCTGGCGACCGTGACGTCGATGCCCTTGCCGGCGAGGAAGAGGCGATGCGCCTCGAGGAGGTCGACTTCATCGTCGACCCAGAGGACGGATTTGGGCGGGGGCGTCATGCTAACCATACTCCGAATCTACACGGGGATAAGGGGAACCACTCTTTCGGATCCCTATCGCGTTCCCGGTACCGACCTGGCCTGAGTGGCAAGGAGCGTTTGCACCTACGTCGGCGACCCACGACGCCGCCGCTCGAACCACTGCTGATGGTGATCCACTGTTCCAGATTCCCAGCATCCTTGCCGTTGTCCTTCCCTGAGCTGCGACGAGCACCCCCGGCGTAGGCGACACAGAACAGCAGTCGCCCTATCCTCTGCCAACGGGCGCCAGAATCGCGACTTTTCTGAAGTAGCTTCCAGAAGCTACATTAGAGTATGATCGCCGTCGGCCTCAAGGTCCTCAAGAACAAGCTCGCTGAGTACGTGCGCCTGGCCGCGAGCGGCGAAGTGATCCTCGTGACCGACCGCGACCGTGTGGTTGCTGAGCTGGTACCTCCGCAAGGGCGCTCACTGTACGTCAACGATGCCCTCCTCGCGCAGGCCGTTCGCGAAGGAGTTGTCAGTCCTCCCGTGATGCGAGCCCGAACGCCGAAGCCCAAACGGGTTCCCGTGGCCCCCCTGGCGGAGATCCTTGCTGAACTGGACGACGACCGCGGTCACTAGATGATTTATCTGGACGCGTCGGTGATGCTCGCGGAGTTGCTCGCCGAGGATCGTGCTCCGCTACGGGGTAGCGAAACCTTCACGCTGCGCCGCCGCGGCGAGGCGATCATCGAAAGTGACGAACGAACCATTGGACGGCGCACCGGCCCATTCGATTGCAGCAGCGAGCTGCATCGCATCAGCGGCGCGCAGAGGGTGTAGTCGGAGCAGTCGGAGCGCATGCTCGCGAATAGCCGCGCCCGGCTGCATCTCGAACCAACTGCCGCTCAGCGTCTGCAACAGCTCGCGTGCACGGCGTTCATCTGCAGATGTTAAGTGGCCGTCGCGATGCAATCGTGCAATCGCGGACGCACATTCCACGACCGATCCCCACCACACCACCTGTTCGCCGTCTTCACGCAGGAGCTCTCGAGCCAACGCTGTGCGGGGTTGGTTCAGCAGTAATGGCACCAGCGCCGACGAATCCCAGAACTTCACCAGCCCTCGCCGCGCTCTTCGATAATGGCGGCCAGTGAACGCCCTTCTGAGTCCGTTGGAATATCCGCGCGTGCAAACTCCTTTGAGAGCTTGCTTTGGGGAGCGCGCATGCGCCCTTCCTGCAGCAGCTGTTCGCGTCGCCCAACCGCAGCGTCAGCCACCGGAGCGGGGGCGAGCTGGGCGACCACGCGCCCACGATCGGTGACAAGCACCGCATCCCCTCCTCGTACAATCGCGAGGTATGCGCTGAGTTGCGCCTTGAGCTCGGAAATGGAGACTTGTCTCATATGACCATACTAGTCATCTTTGCGTGACCATACAAGTCATTTCGCTGAATTAGAGCACTTTTGTGACAACCCGATATAACGCTAATTGACGCCGCTGAGCTCGAAGCAACGTGACGGAGCTCAAGTGCATCCTCTTGAAACTTGGCATCGATGATTATCAGCCACTCAACGCAGCCAGTCAGCGATTCGACCCGCCTGGTTTTCTGGGCGCGCGGACGGGCACGTAATTCGTCCCCTGTTTGCTCCACACCAGGATGGCACCACACCCCCGGAGCCCGCCACTGAATTCCGGCGGCACCAGGCTGGGCCGCTGATACACCTCGACGGCGGCAACATCGTCACGGGCAATAAAATCATCTATTGTCAACGAAGATGGGCCATCGCCGTCGATGGGGATAAACGCACCGTCGATATAGATGAGGCCGCGGAGCGAAAGTCGCCAACCAACCCATTCCGTAGCCGGCCCGTCGGAACCCGGTCGCCGCGCGTGGACCGAATTGGCGCATGAGATTCAACACCTATCCCTCGCACGCCGTTTAGGATTCCTGCGACCAGCGCGAGCACCCACTAGCCAGAAGAGGGCAACCATGTCGGACCCGCACGCACAGGGGCATCACCCAAAAGAGGACCAGACCAATCATCACGGTCATCATGGTCACAAGGCTGACGCCCCCTCGACGAGCGCCTCCCATGCAATGCATGCCGACTCGCCTCACCAGGACCACGACAAACACGCGGGACACAGCGTCGACGGCTTCCGCAAGAAATTCTGGCTGAGCCTCGTCCTGACGATTCCGCCCCTGATCTGGGGCCACATGCTGCAGAACGCGCTGGGCTACACCGCCCCCACGTTCACCGGCAGCCACATGATCCCGGCCGTCTTTGGAACGCTGGTCTTCGTCTACGGGGGCTGGGTGTTCCTCCAAGGCGCTGCCCGGGAACTGCGCGACCGAGCGCCTGGCATGATGACGCTGATTTCGCTCGCCATCCTGGTGGCGTTCCTCTTCAGCGCCGCGGTCACACTCGGCTTTCCCGGCATGCCGCTGTGGGAAGAGCTGGCGTCGCTGGTCACGATCATGTTGCTGGGTCACTGGCTCGAGATGCGTTCGATCACTCAGGCTCAGGGTGCGCTGCAGGAGCTTGCTAAGCTGTTGCCCGACATGGCGACACGGGTTGCGGAGGACGGCAGCACCGAGGAAGTGCCTGCCGCGACGCTGCGCGAAGGGGATCTCGTGCTAGTGCGCCCGGGGTCAAGCGTGCCCGCTGATGGCATCGTGCGCGAAGGCACAAGCGACGTCGATGAAGCGATGATCACCGGCGAATCCCGACCGGTGAAAAAAGCTGCCGACGCACAAGTCATTGGCGGCACGGTCAATGGTGCTGGTGTCCTCCGCGTCGAAGTGACGGCGACAGGTGAACAAACCGCACTCGCAGGTATCATGCGCCTGGTCGCCGAGGCTCAGAAGTCCCGCTCTCGCGCACAGATTCTTGCCGATCGTGCCGCGTTCTGGCTCACGTGGATCGCGCTGGGTTCAGCTACGGTTACGCTGGTTGCATGGCTGGTTGTTGGGGCACGCCCACAACGCGTGATCTGTACGACGCCGTGATGGAAGGTGCCGTCGAGCGGGTACGGCCGAAGCTCATGATCGTCACTGCGATCATGGCCGGTCTTGTTCCCATTTTGTACGGTGATGGCGCGGGCGCCAGCGTGATGAAACGAATTGCTGCCCCGATGGTGGGAGGGATGATTTCCAGCACCGTGCTCACATTGGTCGTAATCCCTGCGGTGTACTCTTTGTGGAAGGCGCGTGAACTGTCGCGGGCATAATCGCGGCGTGTCGACTGCGCTCCGGGAAGGCGTGGCTTCGAGCCGCTCGCGTTGGGTCGGGAACGCTTTCGGAGGATGCACTGCGTCCAATGACGATGGCGGACGACCCGGCCGAGATGGTTCGAATCTTCAGGATTGGCACGCCATACTTTGCCGCACGCGTGGAGGCGAAGCATGAATAAGGAGCGAGATCGCTGGCCGCCGGACATTTTAGCTGCGACAAGTGCAGGAATGCGTCCCCATCGAAAATTCACACTTGTTCTGGGCGGCGGAGGGGCGAGAGGATTCGCCCACCTTGGGGTCCTTCGCGCTCTGGAGCACGAGGGCTACCGCCCAGACCTTGTGGTCGGCGTGTCGATGGGCGCGGTTGTGGGGGTGGCGTATGCCCAGCGCGATGACTGGTATGAGGCCGTCTTGAATTTGAAGCTTAGCGACTTCCCGGGTCCGGTCGGAAGCGTTGAGCAAGATACTCGACTTCGGACTCGCGCCGTCCTGAACACATTTGCAAAAGTTCGAATGCTCTGGAGCATGTTCGTTGATTGGGGAGTCGGTGCCCGAAGCCGGAAAACTGGCTTGTTGGAATTGAGGCGACTCGTGGGCCACGGGCGTCTGGACAGCGGGCGCGTTCCTGTCGTCGTCACGGCTACCGACCTGCGGAGTGGAGAACGAGTGGTTCTGCAAACCGCGCCGTCGGATGACGCAGTTTACGCAAGCGCGGCACTGGCTGGCGTACTCCCCCCATTGGAGATGGGACAATATCTTCTGGCAGACGGAGCATATTCCGATTTGGCGCCAGTGGATGTTGCCCGCGAACTCCAGTCTTCGCCGGTTATTGCGGTCGACGCGGGGCGTCTTGACCATGCCGGCGAGATCCGTAACGGCTTCCAAGCCCTGTTTCGCGCGGTAGACATCTGCCACCGTCAACATGCGCACGCCCGTTTTGCGGCGGCGGATCACGTACTCCGCCCAATCTTCAAACGCAGCATAGATACGCTGGAGTTCAGCGCGCGGAGGGAGTGCGTCGCGGCAGGCATCAGGAGCGTCCGCCTCGAACGAAAGACCATTCGCGCGCTGTTGGAGGCCTGAGATCACGCCCTGAAGCAAGCCTTTAATCCACACGACACGAGGACGTAGAATGAGCATCAAAGTCGCAGTGAATGGATACGGCGTCATTGGACGTCGCGTAGCAGACGCAGTGGCTATACAGGAGGACATGGAGTTGGTCGGCGTCGCCGATCTGGTAGCGGACTGGCGAATGCGCATCGCTGAGCAGCGGGGCTTCCCAATCTTTGCTGCCACAAGTGACGGTCGCGCAGCGATGCTCGCTGCGGGACTGGAACCCCGTGGAGACATTGAGTCACTGCTTCACGATGCCGACGTCGTGGTCGATTGTACGCCGAAGGGCATCGATGCCAGCAACCGACCGCGCTACGAGAAGGCGGGAATCCGAGCCGTGTTTCAAGGTGGTTCGAAACACGAGCTTGCCGGCCACAGCTTCGTGGCCAGCGCAAACTACGCGTCCGCGCTCAATCGCCGAATGACCCGCGTAGTCTCGTGCAACACGACGGCCACAGTGCGCACGTTATTCGCGCTTCGCCAGGCGGGGCTCCTACTCCGAGCGCGTGGCGTGCTGGTGCGAAGGGCAACCGACCCATGGGAAAGCCATCGAGGAGGCATCCTGAACACAATGGTGCCGGAGCCGAGCATTCCCAGCCATCAGGGGCCCGATGCGAAAACTGTCATACCTGAGCTTGATGTCATCACCATGGCTTCGAAGTCACCACAGAACGTCGCGCACCTGCACCATTGGATGGTCGATTTGACTCGCGCGGCCAGCCGTGACGAAGTACTCGAAGCGTTCCGGGCGGTACCAAGGATCGCGTTTATCCGCGTTGATGCCGGGATCGAGGCACTTAACGTCACTGCCGAGATCATGAAAGAGATCGGGCGACCTCGCGGGGACATGTGGGAGGTGGCGATCTGGGAGGACATACTCTCTTTGGAGGGCCGGGAGCTCCTTTACGCATACCAGGTGGACAATCAGGCGATTGTGGTGCCCGAGACGATCGACGCTATCCGCGCCCTTACGGGAAAGGAGCCTAACGCCGCCCAGTCTATGCGGCGAACGGACGAAACCTTGGGGATTCGTCAGGCATTTCCCTAGAGCCTCCGCAACCGCCGGGGGCCCACGGGCAAATCAGGTGTGTCCCCGGTAGCAAGCGCAATTTAGCGCCGGTTGCTATCGCACGCCTATTCGTTAGGCGAAGGGTACGGCGCTGGCGCAAATGCTCCAATGGCATGCCGGAACAGGAGCGTTGCCCCCGACTACTTCACGTGCTGCCTGAAATGCGCCACCGTGCGGTCCCACGCGAGCTTGGCAGCAGCGGCGTCGTAACGTGGCGTGGTGTTGTTGTTGAATCCATGCTGCGTTCCCGGGTACACGTGCCGCTCATGTTTCACACCAGCAGCCTTTAACGCGGCTTCGTACGCCGGCCAGCTGGCGTTAATCCGCTCGTCGGTCTCCGCGGACTGAATAATCAACGGCGCCTTAATCTTCGGTACCTCAGCTAAATCTGGCGACGAACCATAAATGCAACGCCGGCTGAGAGGTCGCTGCCAAGCTGCGTGGCAAGGAAGTTGACCATGCCGCCACCGTAGCAAAATCCAACGGCGCCGATGTTGCCCGTACATTCGGGCCGAGCCTTAAGGAAGTGCGAGCCCGCGATAAAATCTTCGCGCGTTTTGGCTTGCTCGAGCTTGGGGAACACCTCGCGTGCCTTCTCCTCATCACCGGGGTCCCCGCCGAGTGGGAAGAGCGCGTCAGGCGCAAAGGCGAGAAAACCGTCGACAGCGAGGCGCCGAGTGATGTCTTCGATGTGCGGGTTGAGTCCGCGATTTTCGTGAATCACGAGGACGCCGGGGCGCCGACCGGTTGCACCACTGGGGCGCGCCATGTAGCCCCGCATGGTGCCGTACCCCTTGGGAGACGGGTATTCAATGTGCTCCTGCTGAATGCGCGCGTCGTCGAGAGAGACCAAGGCCTCGAGGCCCAGCTCGCGTCCGTAGCTCCCGGCAGAGCGCGAGAAATACATGGGGCGCTCGGGATTGTCCTCGATCATCGGCAGAACGAAAATGTCAGCTCGCGTCAAGACGCTCTCGCTGAGGTTGTTTGCACGTCTCGCGTAATGCGCCGCGGAGACGTAGGATTAAATGATTATCCTGCTCGAAGCCACGATGGAACGCCGTTCCACTGCTGGTTGCTGTCCTTATTTCCGCAGGAGGGGGCGACAATGGGAAAGGTACGATTAGCCGCGACGACAGTGCTTCTGCTGACACCAGGTGTGGTGCTTGCCCAGATGGGCAACGGTCAAGTTGGTGGTATGACGGGCTCGCACAGCCGATGGGGAATGGGCTTCGGTTGGGGTACCTGGATTATTCTCCTGGTCCTTGTCGTCCTCGGCGCTGGCTATCTCAGGAAGAAGAAATAGCGCACGGTCAGGAATGGTAAACGGCCATGTCCCTGAGTGAATCCGGAGCCCGGCAGATGGCTGAAGCTGCCGGTCCGCCGCGCCGATTCGGGCTGCAGCTTAGCTACCGGTCGCCAGTCGGCTACGACGCTCAGCTCTGTTCGGCAGCGCGGTATCCTCTCTACGGGGTCGAGATCATTGATCTGTCAGCCACAATGCGACGATTCTTATGACCACCATGACGTGGCTCTCGACCCTGCCTCCGCTTGTCACGATCGGGCTCGCGATCTGGTCGAAGCGCATCATCCCCTCCTTGCTTGCTGGCTTGCTTACGGGAGGGTATCTGCTCGACCGGCGCGTCACCGGCGGAGTTGAAACGGCTGTAGATCAGATCGTCGTCACGCTCACAGACACGGACAGTCTTCAGGTGCTGCTTTTCCTGTATCTGTTCAGTGGCCTGATGGGCATCATTAAGAAGTCGGGCGGGATCCAGGCGTTCTCTGCGTTAACCGGCGACCACGTCTCAAGCGAGAGAGGTGTGTTCTACGTGCTATGGGCGCTCATTCCGGTGACCTTCATCGACTGCGGCTTCCGGATCGTTGGCGCAGGGTCCATCACGCGACCGCTTGCGGAGAAGCACGGGATCGCCAGTGAACGCCTTGCGTTCATGCTGAACAATACGGCGAGCCCGGTTGTCGAACTCATCCCGATCGCGACTACCTACGTGGGATTCAACGTGGCGATCATTTCCCTCGGCCTGAAGAGCGCCGGAATCAGCGATCAGGCCAGTGCCTACTCCATCTGGTTGAAAGCCATACCGCTCGAGTTCTTCGGTCTCGTCGCAATCGCAATCACGTTTCTCTCGATGTTCCGCGCACCCCGCAGTGGTGAATCCGGCTCAGCAGCACGCGCGCCTAACGGGCCGCCTGCGCAGACAGGCATGACCATGGATGCTGAAGCGCCAGTGATCACAGCTCGACTCGTGAATCTTGTCCTTCCGATGCTGACCGTCATTGCACTGAGCATTTTTTTCTTCTGGTACTTCGGGGTACAACAGTCGGGCGACGCCTCAATGCGTGCGGCGATTGCGAACAGTGAACCGAACAGAGCGATGCTCGTCGCGCTGTTCATCTCGATCTTCGTGACGGCCGCCTTGTATGCGTTGCAAGGGTACCGAACCAGTGAGATGGTGCCCGACGTTATCTCCGGTGGAAACGAAATCATGCCGACTCTGGTGATCCTGACTATCGCGTGGCCATTGGCCGCCGTTTCGCAGGAACTGGGGATGAACGCGTTCATCAAGGATTTGGTGGGGAGTGCTATGCCGGGCTGGAGCGTGGCGGCAACACTCTTTGTTCTCTCGGCCTCCGTCACGTACTTCATTGGGTCGGGTTGGGGGTCCGCGTCGCTCATCATGCCCTTCGCAATTCCTTTAGCGGTTTCTGCTGGTGCCAGCATTCCTCTTTGCGTCGCCGCTGTCATCACCGGAGGCACATTCGGTGACGTGACGTCCCCCGTCGCGGGAATGACCAACATGGCGTCCAACATTGCGCGAGCGGACCACGCGAAATATCTGCGCTACGCCGCCCCGTATAACGTCGCCGCTGCTGGCATCGCGGCCGTGCTTTATGTCGTCGCTGGATTCGTGAGCGGCGGACCTCCGGCCTGAGCCAGGTCGCTGGAGGCGCGATGAACGGAGTTGCGGCCGCCCGCTCCTACCTCTTACGGCCAGCAGCGCTCGTACCGCACGTCCGGTAGCTTTACGCATCGACAGCGAAGCCATTGCATGCGTCTGCCTAACGAGCGCCTCGACCTGAACGAGGATGTCACCGACGGCGGCACCTATGGCGTGATAGCTGGACACTCGCAGTAGGAATACCGGGTCAGGTCGAGGCAGGCCCGGCCAACAAGGCGGGGGCAGACCGTGGCGTGCTGCGACACGGGCTTCCGGCATGCGGCTGACGCAGGGGATCACGCGCAAAATGGCGGTGGTCATTCCTGGAGCCGTTCTGGAGATCGCAGGTCCTGACCGAGGTGAGAGGACGCGCGCATGAAACACAACATCCTAATGATACTAAGCTGCGGAGTGCCGCTGCTCCTGATCTTTCTGCTTCCCGCCATGGGCATGGGGAGTGGTTGGGTACTGACAGTGGCATTCGGCGCGATGCTCGTGGGACACCTAATGCATTTCAGCGATCACACGCATGGAAAAAAGGGAGACCAGAAACATGCGCACCAGCATTAAACAAGGCTCCGATCCCGAGATTGAGTTTACCTCGCCGGGTTCCGCTCGCAAAGGCGCGCGCGTGTTGGCGCCACTGAACCCAATACGCCTGGGATGGGCATTCGGCGTGACAGGGGTGGTGTTCTACCTTGGCTGCGTGATCACGATGGCCACCGTCTCACGCGAAAAGGCCGTGGTGTTCTTCAACAGCCTGTTGCATGGCCTGAATGTCGAGCCGATTCTAAAGGCCAGCATTCCCCTCAGCGAAGCCATGCTGGGATTGGCCACCACCTTTATTCTTGGCTGGTTTGCCGGGGTGTTGATCGGGGGATTTTACAACCTGGGGCTTGCCCCTCGCCAGCTCAACGCGAAGGAACGCCAGGATGGATAATCACATTGCCCATTCCGGAGCTTGGGGCATTGCCCTGATCGTGGTCGTGATAGCCTCGCGACGAGAATTCTCAACGACCACGGAACGCCGCCGTCGAAATTTCCCCAACAACAAACAGGATTGAAAAACCATGACACAAACGACGATAGCCAAAACAATCGACCCTGTCTGCGGGATGACCGTGGACGAAGCAACCGCGATACACGCCGAGCGCGACGGAAAAACGTTCTACTTCTGCGGCGATCACTGTCGGGCAAAATTCCTGTCCACTCCGGTCGGTGCAAAACCGGAGGGAAATCCTGGAGGCTGCTGTGGATAAGTGTAGCTGCGCTATTTCGCATGCCCCTGCGGAAGTCCTGCACCTACGGATGAAGCGAGCAGGTATTGAGCGAGCGATAGGATGAAACCGGATGTGAATCACTTTCGCGTGCGCCCTGCGACAACGGTCGACCCTGGGCAAGGCTGCCAGTTAGTAAACTTGCTTCGTCCCGGCGGCAGGAAATCATGAGCACCCTGACGCCAGAGCTATTGAAACGGATGGACGCGTACTGGCGCGCTGCCAACTATCTGTCGGTCGGCCAGATGTACCTCTTCGATAATCCGCTGCTCCGGAGACCGCTGAAGCTTGTTGACGTGAAGCACATGCTGTTGGGGCACTGGGGCACCACCCCCGGGCAAAACTTCATCTACGTGCACTTGAATAGGGTCATCACGAAGTACGACCTCGACATGATCTACGTCTCCGGACCAGGTCACGGCGGTCCGGCCGTGGTGGCCAACACCTACCTCGAGGGCACGTACAGCGAGATCTATCCTGAGATAAGCCGGGATGAGATCGGGCTGCAGAAGCTCTTTCTCCAGTTCTCCTTTCCAGGGGGCATTCCCAGCCACGCATCACCGGAGTGCCCGGGGTCTATCCACGAGGGTGGCGAGCTGGGCTATTCGCTAAGCCATTCGTTTGGAGCGGTTTTCGACAACCCGGAGCTCGTTGTCGCCTGCGTTGTGGGCGATGGTGAGGCCGAGACCGGGCCACTCGCCACCGCGTGGCATTCCAACAAGTTTCTCAATCCCGCAGCTGACGGTGCCGTGCTGCCGATCCTGCATCTCAACGGATACAAGATCGCCAACCCGACGATCCTCGCCCGCATCACGCATGAGGAATTGGAGCAGTTGCTTCGCGGCTACGGGTGGGCACCTATTTTCGTCGAAGGTCACGAGCCCGCGCCGATGCACGAGGCGATGGCCGCGGCGCTCGACAAGGCGGTTGAGGAGATCAAAAGCATTCAGCAGCAGGCGCGGATTGATGGACATCTCACCCGCCCGCGCTGGCCAATGATCGTCCTCAAGTCGCCCAAGGGCTGGACCGGCCCCAGGGTAGTTGATGGCTTACGAGTGGAAGGCACCTTTCGGTCGCATCAGGTTCCGCTCCACCCACGAGCCCACTCCGAGCACCTTTCGTTGCTCGATGCCTGGCTGAGGAGCTACCGGCCCGAGGAGCTGTTCGATGAGCAAGGCTGCTTAATGCCGGAGCTGGCCGAACTCGCACCCAAGGGGCATCGACGGATGGGCGCTAATCCGCATGCCAACGGCGGCTTGTTGCTGCAGGATCTGCGGATGCCGGACTTCCGCGAGTACGCGGCCGACGTGCCGGCTCCCGGGGTGCACGGCATCGGTGATACACGAGTGCTCGGTCCTTTCCTGCGCGATGTGGCGAGCTTCAATAGTGAGCAGCGGAATTTCCGGATCTTCGGACCCGACGAGACGGTCTCCAACGGCCTCGAAGCTGTCTTCGAGGTGACCAATCGCCAATGGGACGCCGCGATCCAGCCGAACGACGAATTTCTCGCACCGAGCGGACGGGTGCTCGACTCGATGCTCAGCGAGCACCAATGCGAGGGCTGGCTTGAGGGCTACTTGCTCACCGGACGGCACGGAGTCTTCAACTCGTACGAGGCATTCATCCACATCGTCGATTCGATGTTTAATCAGCACGCCAAGTGGTTGAAGGTGACGGCAGAACTCCCGTGGCGACGCAAGATCGCTTCATTGAATTACCTGCTGGCGTCCCACGTATGGCGCCAGGACCACAACGGCTTTACGCACCAGGATCCCGGCTTCGTCGACCTCGTCGTGAACAAGAAGGCGGAGGTTGTGCGCGCATACTTTCCTCCCGATGCGAACTGTCTGCTCTCGGTGATGGACCACTGCCTGCGCAGCCGCCATTACGTGAATCTGGTGATCGCTGGCAAACATCCGGCGCCGCAATGGCTGACGATGGACGCCGCCGTCAAGCATTGCACCGCTGGCATCGGAATATGGCAATGGGCGTCGAACGACCAGGGCACGCAGCCCGACGTGGTCATGGTCTGCTGCGGCGATGTGCCCACGCTGGAAACGCTCGCCGCCGTCTCCATCATGCGCGAGCACCTGCCCGCCCTGAAAGTCCGCGTGGTCAACGTCGTCGACCTTATGAGACTGCAACCGGAGTCCGAGCATCCGCACGGGCTCAGCGACACGGAGTTCGATCAACTCTTTACGAAAGACAAGCCCGTCATCTTCGCATTCCATGCATACCCGTGGTTGATTCACCGGCTCACGTATCGCCGCACGAACCACGTGAACATTCACGTGCGTGGTTACAAGGAGGAGGGCACGATCACCACGCCGTTCGACATGACTGTGCTCAACGATCTGGACCGGTTCCACCTCGTAATTGACACCATCGACCGGGTGCCGCAAGCGCGTGACAAAGGCATCGCGCTCAAGAAACACCTTCAGGACAAGCTGATCGAGCACAAGCGGTACATCAACACGAACGGTCGAGACCTGCCGGAAATTCGCGACTGGAGGTGGCGGTCATGACGCTGACAATCCATCCGCGTGATTTCTGTGTTCCCGAGGGAACGAGGGTCGACCTTGCGAAGTGGCCCACGCACGTGAAACGCGCTTATAAGTCGAAGAAGGAATACCACAAACTTCTCCGCGCACAGGTGGACGAGCTGGCGTCCCTGCAGCGGCTTCACTACGCATCCAACGGCTACGCCGTGCTGGTCATCTTTCAGGGGATGGACGCTGCCGGCAAGGACGGCGCCATTCGCCACGTCATGTCAGGCGTTAATCCACAAGGCTGTCAGGTGTTCAGCTTTGCGCAGCCGAGCGCCGAGGAGCTCGAACACGATTTTCTTTGGCGAACTACTCGACGCCTGCCGGAGCGTGGACGCATCGGGATCTTCAATCGCTCCTACTACGAGGAGGTGCTCATCGTGCGCGTGCATCCAGAGCTTCTTGCTGGTCAAGGACTTCCGGACGAGTTGCGGAACGAGAAAACCATTTGGATGGAGCGATATCGGTCGATCGTCGATCTCGAGAACCATCTTTACCGCAACGGCACGCGGATTATCAAGATCTTCCTTCACGAGTCGAAGGACACCCAAAGAAAGCGTTTCTTGAAGCGCATCGATGAACCGGACAAGAACTGGAAGCTCAGCGTCGCCGACGTCGAAGAGAGAAGACTGTGGCCAGCCTACATGCAGGCTTACGAAGCGTGCTTCAGTAAGACGAGCACGGGAATCGCACCATGGTTTA